>NZ_JNXJ01000009.1:0-210954 GCF_000716625.1 Streptomyces bikiniensis
GTCGCCCCGATACTGGATGTATCGGGGTGATCCCGACAACGCGGCGAGCGTGCGTGCCGGGCGCCGCCGGGCAGGCGGGACTTTCGACACACGCCCTAGCGCCTGCGGGCGATCTCCACGTTCTCCAGAACGCCGAGCGCGTTGGGCACCAGGACGGCGGCGGAGTAGTAGGTGGTGACCAGGTAGGAGATGATCGACTTCTCGTCGATGCCCATGAAGCGGACCGAGACGCCCGGTTCGTACTCCTCCGCCAGGCCGGTCTGCCGCAGGCCGACGACGCCCTGGTTGTCCTCGCCGAGGCGCATGGCGAGGATCGAGCTGGTGTTCTCCGGGGTGATGGGGATCTTGTCGCAGGGCAGGATCGGGACGCCGCGCCAGGTCTGGACCCGCTGTCCGTCGAGGTCGACGTGGTCCGGGTAGATCCGCCGGGCGTTGAGTTCGCGCCCGATCGCCGCGATCGTCCGAGGGTGGGCGAGGAAGAGCTTGGTGCCCCGGCGGCGGCAGAGCAGTTCGTCGAGGTCGTCCGGGGTGGGCGGACCGGAGTGCGGCTGGATCCGCTGCTTGAAGTCGGCGTTGTGGAGCAGGCCGAACTCCCGGTTGTTGATCAGCTCGTACTCCTGGCGCTCGCGCAGCGCCTCGACGGTGAGCCTGAGCTGCTCCTCCGTCTGGTTCATCGGGCCGTTGTAGAGGTCGGCGACGCGGGTGTGGACCTTGAGGACGGTCTGGGCCACGGAGAGTTCGTACTCGCGGGGCGCGAGCTCGTAGTCGACGAAGGCGCCGGGCAGGGCGACCTCGCCCTTGTGGCCGGACGACATCGGGATGGCGGCCTCGCCGTACTTGTTCTGCGGCCGGACCGTCCGGGAGCCGAACTCCCGCACGTGGTCCTGGAGTCCGGGGGCGGAGGCCAGGACGGCGGCGAAGTCGGCGCGGGAGAGGGTGAGCAGGGTGCCGGGGGTCTCGGCGGTGGCGGTGCGGTCCCAGGCGGCGCCGGCGTCGAGGAGGGCGGGCTCGCCGAAGTGGTCGCCGTCGGCGAGGACGGCGACGGCGTCCTCGCCGCCGTACTTGCCGGGGGTGGTCTGGTTGATCCGGCCGTGGGCGATCAGGTGGATGCCCTCGGCGGGGTCGCCGCGCCGGACCAGCACCTCTCCGGCGCGGAAGTCGCGCTGGACGCAGCGGGCGGCGAGGGCGGTCAGCACCTCCTCGTCCTCGAAGCCGCGGAGCAGGGCCAGTTCGCCCAGCTCGCGCGGGACGACCCGGACGCGGGCGCCGTCCTGGACGAACTCGACGCGCCCGTCGCCGACGGTGTGGCTGAGCCGGCGGTTCACCCGGTAGGCGCCGCCCTTGGTCTCCACCCAGGGGAGCATCCGCAGCAGCCAGCGGGAGGTGATCTCCTGCATCTGCGGGACGGACTTGGCCGTGTGGGCGAGCTTGCGGGCGGCCGCGGTGCTCAGACTGGACTGCCGGGGCGGCTCAAGCCGTACGTCCGGGCGGTCGTCAACGGTCATCGGGCGAGCTCTCTTCCACGAAGGCGGTGGACGGCGCCTGCGCGCGTCACACCGCCGAAAGGAGAAACAGGGTGCGAAGATCCGGCAATCCGCCCGGATCCCGGGGAACAGTAACGGCCGTCGCACCCGACCCGCCTCATGGGAACGGGGTCTTTACCTCCATGCAGTGATCTTGATCCGAACGTGGTTTATCCGCCCGAACATAGGTTTTCGCGCCATCTGTTCGCGTGTCGGCCAACGGCCGGGATCAGCGTCCCAGCCGGGCGTCCAGCCACTGGCGGACCTCGGGGGTCACCGGGTCGGTGATGTCGGCGAACTCGCCGTGCTTCTCCAGGAACTTCGCCACGTACGGGCAGACGGGCACGATCCGCATGCCGGAGGCCCGTACGTCGGCGAGGGCCCGTTCGACGAGGATGCCGGCCAGGCCCCGGCCCGCGTAGGCGTCGTCCACCTCGGTGTGGAAGAAGACCCGCCGGTCGTCGCGGTCGCGGTAGGCCGTCAGACCGGCGCGCTCGCCGTCGACGAGGATCTCGTAGCGGTGCCGGGAGTCCACCCGGCGCACGTCGGGGGCGGAGGCCTGCTGGGTCACGGTGGTGCCTTTCGGGTGACGGGAGGGAACGGGGAGGCGGCCGGAATCGATCGCTCGCGCCTCGCACGCCCGACGATATCCGCGCGGCCGTGACGGGGCCTCGGCGGCGGTCCGCTCACCCGCAGCGGTACGTGAAGGTCCCCTCGGCCGTGCGGGGGGTGGGCGACGTGATCACCAGGCGCGCCGCGGCCCGGTGGGTGCCGGGTCCGTGGAAGGTCCAGAGGAGGTGGAGCCGGGCCTCCTCCTGTCCCCGGACCAGGGTCTCGCGCAGGGGCGCGGACCGGGTCCCGTCGCTGCGTTCCCAGTGGTACGTCAAGGTGCCGGGCCGCCCGTCGGTGCGCACGACGCCCACGACGTCCGCCGTGCCGTCGCAGCCGAGCGGGCTCCCGGGGGCGGTGACCGCGACGTCCCGGACCGCCGCCCGGGGGCCGTACTCCCGCCAGGCGAGGAAGACCAGGACGGCGGCCAGGACCAGCGCGGCGGGCGCGTGGCGGCGGAGCCGCCGCCGGGGGCGGGCCGGAGGCGACGGCGGGGTGCCGGGCAGGGTGCCGTGCCAGATCTGGACGGCGGTGGGGGTGTTCCCGGCGCGCCGGGCGGCGGCCGCGGTCACTCCCGGCCCGAAGCGCAGGACCTCGCCCTCCCGTCGGTCGGGCGCCGGGTCCGGCTCCGGGCGTTCGAACCAGTGGCTGCCGAGTTCGGTGGCGCTGTAGCCGTCGTCGTTCACGAGACCACGCACCGTCGGACGAGGACCTGCTGGAGGGAACCGGCGTTCGCGGCGGCCGGGTCGGTGGTCGCGCGCGCTCCCCAGTAGCAGCCGGTGCCCCGGAAGGCGTGCGGGAGCGTGAGGGTGTACCGGGTGTCGCCCGCGCGCCGGAAGGTCCCGGAGCCGTCCGGCGTGCCCGGCGCCCCCTTCCGGTCGCCGGTGGACCACTCGACGAGGAGCGTCACCGGGCCCGTGCCGTCCGTCGTGATCTCGACGGTGGCCTCGGCGGTCGTGGTCCCGGTCTGCCGCAGACCCGTGACGGAGACGGAGGTCACGGAGACGGGGGGCGTCGTCGGGGGTTCCGTCGTCGGAGGCATGGTCGGCGGGGCGGTGGGCGGAGTCGTGGTCGGCGGGGCCGACGGGGGTTCCGTGGCCGGAGCCGTCGGGGTGGGCGTCGCGGTCGGCGTGTCGTCCGTGGGGGTGTCGTCCGTGGGGGTGTCGTCCGTGGGGGTGTCGTCCGTCGGGCTGTTGTCCGTCGGGGTGGGGGTGTCCGACGGGGCGGAGGGCCCCGGGCCCGTCACCGTCGCGGTCGGTGTCGGGGTGACCGCGGGCGGGGGTACCGAGGAGGGGGAGGGCGCGCCCGGGTCCGGCGGGAGCGCGGTCGCCGCCGTGTCCGTCGTCGCGAAGGCCTGCGCGGCCCGGTCCCCGTCCGGCTCCTCTCCCCCGGCCCGCGCGGCGAGGGCGAGCAGCAGCGCCAGGACGAGCGCGGCCGCCCCGGCGGGCAGTCCGCGGGGGAACCGGCGCCGGAGGCGCGGGGCGGGCGGCCGGGGCAGCGTGGTCGTGGCGAGGGCGGTCGCGCCCTGGGCCGTACCGCCGGAGGAGGGGAAGAGCAGCGGCAGGAGGGCGGCGAGGGCCGCGAGGCGGCCGCGGCCCTGCTCCTCCCAGTCCGGGCCGTACGCGGCCGTGGCGACCGCCTCCAGCTCGTCGACGAACGCGGCGGCGTTCTCCGGCCGTTCGTGCGGGGCCTTGGCGAGGCCCCGGCGGATGAGCGGGCGCAGCGGCTCCGGAGCCTGTCCGTCGGGGACGGGGGCCTCCAGGTGCTGGAGGGCGAGTTCGGCGAAGTTGCCGCCCGCGAAGGGCTTGTGCCCGGTCAGGCACTCGAAGAAGGTCGCGGTGGCCGCGTAGACGTCGGCCGCCGGGGAGGCGGGGGCGCCGCTCCACTGCTCGGGCGCCATGTAGGCGGGCGTCCCCGCGACGCCGGGTCTGCTGTCGTGTCCGGTCGCGATCCCGAAGTCGACCAGTACGGACGAGCCGTCGGCGGCGACCAGGACGTTCTCGGGCTTGTAGTCGCGGTGCACGACGCCCGCCCGGTGGGCGGCGGCGAGGCCCAGGAGCGAGCCCTTGAGCACCACGAGGGCGGCCTCGGGGCCGGTCGCGCCCTCCCGGGCGAGGAGGGCGCGCAGCGCGACGCCGTCCACCAGCTCCATCACGATGGCCGCGCCCGGGGGCGCCTCGACGTACTCGTGGAACCCCACGACGTACGGACTGTCCAGGGCGCCGAGCAGCCGGGCCTCGGCCCGGAAGCCGCGTACGAACGCCTCGTCCGAACGGAGCCGCTCCCCCAGGTACTTCACGGCCACCGGCGTGCCGGTCGCGTCGTGGACGGCCAGCACCACGCGGCCACTGGCGCCCGCCCCCAGCTCCCGGGTCTCCGTGTATCCCGGGACCACCCATGCGCTCATCCCCGTCCCCTCCCGGCGCCTCGGCGTTCCTCCCCCCACAGGGACAGATTCTCGCCACGGCCGGTTCCGGGGACGGGGAAGAGCGGGAGGAGGTCACGTCAGGGTGAACGCCTGGGCCGGTGATCCGTCGCAGGGCCGCTGGGAGAGCCGGGCCCCGTCGGCGGTCGAGGCGTTGTCGACGGTGAGGCACTGGGCGCTGTGGCGGGCGACGAAGCGGTACCGGCCGGCGGTGCCGACGGCCTCGGGGCGCCACTGCTGGTTGGTGCCGCCCCCGTAGCCCCACAGGTGGACCCTGGTGCCGGCGGCGGTGGCGCCGGGGCCGCCGTCGACGTCCCAGACGCGGGAGTTGTACTGGTTGACGACCTGGTAGTGGCCGTCGCCCGTGGGGCGGAACTGCCACTTCTGGTTGGCGCCCGTGGTGCAGCCCCACTGCTGGAGGGCGGTCCCGTCCGCCGTACCCCAGTCGGCGGCGTCCAAGCAGGCGCCGCTGTGGGCGTTGGCGACGCGGTACCAGGCGGCCGGGTCGATCGGACCGCCGGGGGCGCTGCCGGCGCCGGTCCAGACGACGGTCGCCACGGCGCCGGCCGGGAGGGTGTACGCGAGGGTCCTGCCGCCCTCGGTCAGGGAGAAGCGCTGCGCGCCGCTCGCGGTGTTGACGACGTAGGCGGCGAAGGAGCCGTCCGGGTTCTGGAAGGCGACGTTCTGCACGCCTCCGGCGCCCTGGCTGGTGGAGCCGACGCGGGTGGCGCCGGGCTTGACGAACTTGGTGACGTGGCCGAGGACGTAGTACTCGGCGTTGCGGGTGACGACGCCGTCCGCGATCTCCACGACGCCGTTGCAGCGGGTGGCGCAGTGGCCCTGGTGGGGGCCGCCGTTCCGGTCGAGGGCGAGGTTCCAGTTGACGACGGTCTCGCCGCCGTTGCGCATGTTCTGCACGACGAGGTTCTCGGCGTGCCACCGGAGGGTGTCGGCGAAGGTGGTGGCCGTGTTCGCGCTGTCGGTGCCGGAGCACTCGGTGAAGAAGACGCGCTTCCCGGCGTTGACGATCTGCTGCTGCGCGGAGGGTTGGCCGCCGTAGCAGTGGAAGGCCGCCCCGATGATCCGCTGGACGCCCTGGGTGGCGGCGAAGACCTCCAGCGGGTAGTTCGGGTGGTCCCAGTTGTGGTCGTAGGCGAGGACGTTGGTCGGCAGTCCGTTGGCGGTGAGGGTCCGGTCGAGGACCTTCAGGAAGGCGGCCTGTTCGGCCGGGGTCATCGCCATGGACGGGTAACTGGTGGCGAACTCGGGCTCGTTCTGGACCGTGAGGTCGGTGAGGGTGATGCCCTGCTGCCCGTACGCCTCGACCGCCTTGACCAGGTAGTCGGCGTACGCCTGGTACTGGTCGGTCCGCAGACTGCCGCCGTGGAGGGAGTTGCCGGTCTTCATCCAGGCGGGCGGCGACCAGGGGGAGCCCATGAACCGGATCGAGGGGTTGAGGGCGAGCGCCTGCTTGACGACGGGAATGATCTTCTCCTGGTCGCGGGCGACGGAGAACGAGCCCTTGGTGTCCTCGTACGTGTAAAAGCCGCCGGAGTTGAAGTCGGTGCTGCCCAGCGGCTGGCGCAGGTAGTTCAGTCCGATGCCCTCGCTCGGGGAGAACAGCGACTTCATCAGCTCGGCCCGCGTGCCGGCGGGCAGGCCCTGGACGAGGTGGGCGGACGCCTCGGTGACCGAGGCGCCGGCGCCGGTGAACCTCTGCCCCCGGCTGCCGGCGTCGACGCGGATGTCGACGGGCTGGACCGTGCCGGTGAAGGGGACGGTCTCGGCGGCGAGTTTCCTGGACCCGTCCGGGGTGGTGACCCAGACCTGGGCGGTGGGGTCGGCGGCCTGGGCGCTGCCGGTGCCGGCGGCGCCGAGGCACGCGACGGCGAGGACGAGTGCGGCGCCCGCGGCGCGGGCCCGTGCGGTCGTTCGGTGGGACACGGTGCGGCTCTCCTTCGGTGGGGATGACCTGACACGTGGGGGTGGTGCGTCCGTGCGAACCGTGGGGTGGGGCGGGTCTCAGCCGAGATCGGGGATGCAATCGGGGGCGAGGTCGAGCGTCAGGCGCAGGTCCCGGCTGGAGCGGCCGACGCGCAGGCGGCGGCGTCCGGCCGGCGTGCGCCAGCACCGGTGCTCCTCGTCCCAGGACTGGAAGACCCGCCGGGGCAGGGTGAGGACGACCGTCGCGGTGCCGCCCGCGGGCACCTCGGCGACGGCGAAGCCCGCCAGGACGCGGACGGGGTCGCCGGGCGCTCCGTCGGGGGCGTCCAGGTACGCCTGGACGACCTCCCGCCCGGTCCGGGGGCCGGTGTTGGTGAGGGTCACGGCGATCCGGGGGCCGTCGCCGTCCGCGAGGACGGGGGCGGGGTCGGCGGGGACGGGGGCGGGGTCGGCGGGGACGGGGTCGGAGGGGGCTGGGGCGGGGTCGGACGGTTCGTGGACCTCGACGCGGTCGTAGGACCAGGTGGTCCAGCCGAGTCCGTGGCCGAAGGGGAAGGCGGGCTCGGTACCGGCGCGGTCGTGGCCCCGGTGGCCGATGTGGAGCCCCTCGCGGTAGTCGAGGACGCCGTCGACGGGGACGGCATCGGGGACGGGGACGTCCTCGGTGCGGGCGGGCAGGGTCCACGGCAGGCGGCCGGAGGGTTCGGCGCGGCCGAACAGGACGTCGGCGAGGGCGTGCCCCGCCTCCTGGCCGGGCAGCCACGCCCAGAGCAGGGCGGGCACCTCCCGGGCCCAGGGCAGCAGGACCGGGGCGCCGGCGTTGACCACCACCACGGTACGGGGGTTGACTGCGGCCACCGCGCGTACGAGCCGGTGCTGCTGCGGGGTCAGCTCCAGGTCGGGGCGGTCCCAGCCCTCGGACTCCACCTCCTCGTTGGTCCCGACGACCACCACGGCGGCGTCGGCCGCGCGGGCCGCCGCGACGGCCTCGGCGATCTCGTCCTCGACGCCCGGGCCGGGCGGCAGGTGGCGCACGTGGGCGGTGACGAAGCGGCCGTAGCCGTCGGCGTCGACGACCCGGAGGTCGATCCGCAGGTCCAGGTGGACCGGGTCGGCGCCCACGCGCACGGTGCGGCGGTGGGTCTCCGGGTGGTGGTGGCCGGAGTCCAGGACCAGTTCGACGCCCCGGTCGTCCTCGCCGGCGTGGACCGGGGTGCCGTCGAGGGCGACCGTGAAGCGCCCGGCGCAGCCGAACTCCAGGAGGTGTTCGCCCGGTTCGGCGAGGGTGATCCGGCCGGTGAGGACCACGTCGGCGGCCCCGTCCGGGACGCCGGAGGCCCCCCAGTCGCCGGTGCGGCGGACCTCCTCGCCCAGCGGCGCGCCGTCCTCGGAGAAGTACGCGGCGCGCATGCCGGTGAGGCGCGCGGGGTCGACGAAGGGGGCGTGCCGCCGGGACGAGCCGCCCCGGTGCACGGTCAGTCCGACCCCCTCCGGCAGGGCGGCCCGCAGCCCCTCGGCGTATCCCACCGTGCGGACGGCGGGGACGTGGGCGCTGCCGCCGCCCTGGAGGTACGGCTCGACGGCGTTCGGTCCGATCAGCGCCACGCGGCTCAGCCGGCCCGGGTCCAGGGGCAGCAGGGCCCGTTCGTCGCGCAGCAGGACGGTGCCCCGGGTGAGGACCTCGCGCAGCGCGGCGAAGTCCGCCTCGCCGACCGGTGCGGGCGCGGGCGCGGCCGGCAGCGGCGGGGGCTGCTCGCCGGGGGTCCAGGGCTCGGTCAGCTTGCCGACCCGGGCGGCGAGCCGCATCAGCCGCAGGACCTTGTCGTCCACGACCGCCTCGTCCACCTCGCCGCGGTGGACCGCCCGGACGAGGGCGTCGCCCCAGGGTCCTTCGGGGCCCGGCATCACCAGGTCGAGGCCGGCGACGGCGGTGGCCGCGGTCGTCCGGGCGGCGGCCCAGTCGCTGATCACCGCGCCGTCGTAGCCCCACTCGTCCTTCAGTACGCCCCGGAGGATCCGCCGGTGTTCGAGGACCGGCGCCGACTCGGTCCCGTCGTCCAGGCCCGAGTACGCGCCCATCACGCTCCACGGCCCGGCTTCGGCGAGGACGCGCTCGAACGGGGCGAGGTAGACCTCGCGGAGCGTGCGGGGGTCGATCCTGGCGCGGTAGCGGGTCCGGTCCGTCTCGGAGTCGTTCGCGACGAAGTGCTTCAGGCAGGCGGCGACGCCCTCGTCCTGGAGGCCCCGCACGATCGCGGCGCCGAGCGCGCCGGAGAGCAGGGGGTCCTCGGAGAGGCATTCGAAGTGGCGGCCGGCGACCGGGGTGCGCTGGAGGTTGACCAGCGGGGCCAGGACGACGTCCACGTTCTTGCGGCGGGCCTCGGCGGCGAAGAAGCGGCCCAGGCGCTCGGCCAGTTCGACGTCCCAGGTGGCGCCGGTGGCGCTCGGGGCCGGGGCGAGGAGGCCCGTCTCGCCGGGCACCTCGCCGGTGCCGCGTACGCCCTGGGGTCCGTCGGAGGTGACCACGGGGTGGAGTCCGAGCCTCGGTTCGCCGTGCAGGGCCCACAGGCTCGCCCCGGTCAGCAGCCGCACCTTGGCCGCCGTGTCCAGGGCCTCGATCAGCGCGGCCCAGCGGCTCTCGTCCGCCGCCTCCGGCCGGGCCGGAGGGGCGGGGGGTGCGGGCGACGGGGCAGACATGGGGTTCCCTCCGGCCGTGGCGACGGCGTGCCGGACGGCGAGGACGCGCCGGGGCGAGGACGGCGTGCCGCCGTGGTGACGGGCACATGAAAGCACACCTGCTAAGTACTTAGTAAGTAGCGGGGTCACACAGCCCCGAGGCCTCCTCGGAGCCGGTCCCCCGGCTTCCCGCGGCACCTATGCTGGCGCGCGTGAGCAACCACCCGGTAGGTAAGACGACGCGCCCGCCCCGTACGCCCCGCAGTGCGGAGGCCAAGCAGCGCCGGCAGGACATCCTGCACATCGCCATGGACACGTTCGCCGCGCGCGGCTACCACAACGCGCCGGTCCAGGAGATCGCCGACCGCGCCGGGCTCACCCAGGCGGGGGTCCTGCACTACTTCCGGACCAAGGCCCAGCTGCTCACCGGCGTCCTCGAACTCCGCGACCAGTCCGACATCGAACAGCTCGGGCCGGACCGGCCGCGCGGGACGGAGTTCCTGCGCCACCTCGTGGACACCGCCCGCCGCAACGCCGAGCGCGAGGGCATCGTGCGCCTGTACGCGGTGCTCTCGGCCGAGTCCGTCACCGAGGACCACCCCGCGCAGACCTACTTCCGCGACCGCTACACCGGGCTGCGGACCTTCGTGGCCGACGCGCTGCGCGAGGCGGGCGGCCTCGCCGGGGACGACGCCCGGGTCGAGCCGGCCGCGAACGCGATCATCGCCGTCATGGACGGCCTCCAGGTCCAGTGGCTCCTCGACCCCGGCTCGGTCGACATGGCCGTGTCGACCGAGCTCGCCCTGGACTCCCTGCTCACCGCGCTCGCACCGGACCGCTTCCCCGCCGGGGGGTGAGCGGTCGCGGCCGGCTCCGACGCGGCTCGCGTACGGCATCGGCGGTTCGCGTACCGCGTCAACGGCTCGCGTACGGCAGGAGGGCCATCTCGCGGGCGTTCTTGATCGCGGCGGCGAGGGCCCGCTGCTGCCGGGCGGTCACGCGGGTGACGCGGCGGCTGCGGATCTTGCCGCGGTCGGAGAGGAACCTGCGGAGCAGGTCGGTGTCCTTGTAGTCGATGTACGTGATCCCGGCCGCGTCCAGCGGGTTGGGGCGGGACCTGGCGGGCTTGCGGGGCTCGGAGCGTCGGGCCACGGCGGCTTCTCCTTCGGTGGGCGTGTCGTGCGGCGGGGTCAGGCGGCGTCGAGAAGGGGGGCGAAGGCCGCGGGCAGGCGCTTCCACGTCTCCGGCCCCGACGCGTACTCCGCGTCGGTCAGCAGGCAGGAGTCGAGGAGCCGTTCGAGGCCGTCCCGGTCGAGGCCGGGCGAGGTGAAGACGAGGTGCTGGCAGCGGTCGCCGTGGTCGGTGTGCCAGTCGAGCGCGGCGGCCGCCCGGCGCACGGGCGGGACCGTCTCCCAGGCCGCGTCCGGCAGCGAGGCGAGCCAGGGGCCCGCGCTCTCCACGCACAGCGCCCCGCCTGCGGCGTACCAGGCGAGCAGGGTGTCCGGGCGGTCGGCGAGCCAGAACCGGCCGCGGCTGCGGGCCGCCGCGCAGCACAGGTCCTCCAGGGCCTCGTAGAGGCGCTCGGGGTGGAAGGGCCGCCGGCGGTGCCAGACGAAGGTGGTCACGCCGGCCTCGTCCGCGTCCTGGGGCAGGAGCGCGCAGGCGGGGTGCTGGGCGGCCGCGGCGGCCTCGACGTCGAAGCCCGCGAACGCGGCCCGGGCGAGGTCGGCCGAGGCGGCCCGCACGCGGCGGGCGGTGGGGTGCAGCTGGGCGAGGAGGGCGTGGTCCTCGTCGTCGGCCTCGGCGCTGTCGACCACGGCGAGGACGGGGGCGTACTCCAGCTGGCGGGCCCAGGTGTCGCCGACGGTCCGCCGATCGGTGGGGGCGGCGGCGAGTCCGGCCTCGGCGAGGTCGTCGCCGTTGGCGAGGTACGGCAGGACGAGCGCGGGGTCCACGGCGGTGATCACACCTGTCACGGCCAGGCGGCCCCCGCCGTGGGCGGCGACGACCTCGGCCATGGCCCTCGGCTCGACCGAGTCCCACAGTTCGACCACCGCGAGCCGGGTGAGGCCGTCGTCCGCCAGGCGTTCCAGCTCGGGGACGAGGTCCTCGCGCAGCGCGCAGCAGGCGCAGTCGTTCACCAGCGGGGTCTCGCCGTGCGAGACGGTTCCGGAGGCGTCCCGGACGAGGCGGAGGACGGTACCGTCGGGGGCCGAGGCGAGGTCGTGGTGGAGCGCGACGCTCCCCGGGACGTCCCGCAGGAGGCGGTCGACGACCTCCTTGCGGGCGTCCGCGTGGAGCCCGGCGACGATCACGACGGGGAGTTCGCGCGCGTGCCCCATCAGCGGGCTCCGTAGCGGCGCTGGAACTTCTCGACGCGGCCGGCGGTGTCGAGGACGCGGGCGGTGCCCGTGTAGAAGGGGTGGCTCGCCGAGGAGATCTCGACGTCGACGACCGGGTAGGTGTTGCCGTCCTCCCAGTCGATCGTCTTGTCGCCGGTCATGGTGGACCTGGTGAGGAAGGCGGTGCCGGAGGCGGAGTCGCGGAAGACGACGGGGCCGTAGGCGGGGTGGATGCCGGGCTTCATGGCGGGGCCTTTCGGACGGTGGGGCGACGGGTCGGGGTCAGCGCTCTTCGCGGAAGTCGACGTGCCGGCGGGCGACGGGGTCGTACTTGCGCAGCATCATGCGGTCGGGGTCGTTGCGGCGGTTCTTGCGAGTGACGTAGGTGAAGCCGGTGCCGGCGGTGGAGCGGAGCCTGACGACCGGGCGGAGTTCGTTGCGCGCCATGGGGCTAGTATATGACAACGGTTTTCATTATCGAAAACCCCCCGTCCGCGACCCCGCCCCCGAGAGGTGAACCACCCATGTCCGCCCACTGCCAGCTGACCGGCGCCAAGCCGGGATTCGGCAACACGATCTCCCACTCGCACCGGCGCACCTCGCGCCGCTTCGACCCGAACATCCAGCGCAAGCGCTACTGGCTGCCCGGCGAGGGGCGGTACGTCCGCCTGACCCTGAGCGCCAGGGCGATCAGGACGGTGGACGCGATCGGCGTCGAGGCGGCCGTGGCCCGGATCCGGACACGGGGAGGGAAGGTCTGATGGCGAAGAAGAGCAAGATCGCACGGAACGAGCACCGCAAGGAGGTCGTCGCGCGGTACGCCGCCCGGCGGGCCGAGCTCAAGGAGATCATCCGCCGCCCCTCCAGCACTCCGGCCGAGCGGGAGGCCGCACGGGCCGAACTGCGCCGCCAGCCGCGCGACGCCAGCGCCACCCGGGTGCGCAACCGCGACAGCGTCGACGGGCGCCCCCGCGGCTACCTGCGCACGTTCGGACTCTCCCGCGTACGGACCCGGCAGCAGGCGCACGCGGGCTTCCTGCCCGGGGTGACCAAGTCGTCCTGGTAGACGCCGGGGCCGGCCCGGGTGCGGATCCCCGCGCCCGGGCCGGTCCGCCCGGACGCACGGGTGAGGCCTTGAATTGAAAACGGCAGTCATTTTCATCTAACCTCTTCCCCGCACCCCCTCCCCCTCGCCCCTGGAGTCCACGATGGCCGTCCCCAAGCGCAAGACGTCCCGCAGCAACACGCGCCACCGCCGCGCCCGGTGGAAGGCGACCACGCCGCAGCTCGTGCCCGTCACGGTCGACGGCAGCGTGCACCACGTGCCCCAGCGCCTCGTGAAGGCGTACGAGCGCGGCCTCCTCCGCCCCGGGGGCTGAGCGCGTGACCCCGGGCGACGAGCCGGCGGACCGCGGCCTCGTCGCCCGCGTCGTGCCCGCCGCGCGCGGCCGCGCGCCCTCGAACACGAGCACGGGCCCGTGTCGGGGCGGCGACCCGAGGACTCCGAGCCGGACGGTGGTCGCAGCCACGGCACCGTCCGGCCCGGTCATGCGCCGCGGGCGTCCCGGCGCTCACGGTCCGGGCTCGCGGTCCGGGGTCGCCCGCAAGCGCTCTTGTGGGCGGCTTGCCGGCGGTGGAACGATGCGACGGCATCCGCCCGACCCGACCGGAAGGACCCTCGTGACCGACGAACAGCAACGGCCGCCCGCCGCCGTCGTGTTCGACGCGCTGGGAGCGGCGTACGAGAAGGCGTTCGCCGGTTCCGAGGCGCACCGGCGCTCGCTGGAGCGGCTGCTCGGGCGGCTCGCGCCGGGCAGCCGGGTCCTCGACGTGGGCAGCGGCACGGGCCGGCCCACCGCCGAGACGCTCGCGGACGCCGGTCACGAGGTGCTGGGCGTCGACGTCTCCCCCGTCATGGTGGAGCTGGCGTCCCGCCAGGTGCCGGCCGCCTCCTTCCGGTGCGCCGACATCCGGGAACTGCCGCTGGACGAGGCCTCGTTCGACGCGGTCTGCGTGTACTTCTCCCTGCTCCAGCTGGACCGGCGGGAACAGGCGGACGTCGTCCGGCGGCTGGCGCGGGCGCTGGTGCCGGGCGGCCATCTGGTCCTGGCCACCGTGCCGCTGGACGTGGAGGGCGTGGAGGCCGTCTTCATGGGGCAGCCCGTACGCGTGACCAGCTTCAGCACGCCGGACCTCGCCGCCGTGGCCGAGGGGGCCGGGCTCGACGTGCTGGAGCGCGAGGAGGTGCTGTTCACCCCCGCCCACCCGGACGCCGCACCGGAACCCCACGTGTTCCTGCACTGCCGTCGGCACCGGGACGACGCGGCGGACGGCACCTGACGGCACGGTGCGCCTCCGGGCCTCCACGGACCGGACCTTCCTCCCGTCGCCGCCCCGCCGGAGCCGGTTCCTCCGGGCGGTCGGGGGGTCTTCGGCGCGTGGGTCACGGGGCCGGGGGCGGTGACGCGTTCACGCGGTGGTGCCGCCGAGGCGGAGGACCGCGAGGTCGACGCCGGGGGATCCCGTCCGGTCCTTCGAAGAGCGAGGTGTCACCGGTGAGGTACGGGCTGGTCCCGCCGGGTCCGCCCACTCCCCGAACCGCAGCAGCGTGCCCGTGACGGGCGGCAGGAGCCGCCGCAGGACGGGGTGGCCGGCACACCGGGCCGGCAGGGCGGTGATCCGGATTCGGGTGCCCCTCGCACACAGGACCCGGTCCTCCCAGGTCGCGCGCCCGCGGGCCCGTTCGATCTCGAGACGGTCCGGGCCGGACGGGTTCGCGCCGTTCTCCTCGCGGGCGCGCTCTCGCCCCCTTCATGCCCGATTCTCCGGGTTCGCGGTTTTCACGCCGCGCACGGGAGAGTGGGACGCGAGCCGTCGGGTAGTCGCGGGTGACCCCATCCGAGGAGATGAGCGTCATGGCGATCCAAGTCGACCGGGGAACGGCCCCGCACGTCCCGGACCGGAACCACGTAATGCGTCAGGGGGTGCACGACCAGATCCTGGGCCTGTTGATGCTGGCCGTCTCGGTCGTGGTGCTGCTCTTCCCGATGGCCACGCACGACGGCCCCAAGGACGCCCAGGTGAACGAGTTGGTGGTGGGGCTCGTGGTCGCCTTCGCCGCGGGTGCGCGCCTGTACCGCGGCGGAGGCGTGTGGTCCGACGCGGTGGTGGGGCTCGCGGGCGCGTGGCTGATCGCCTCGCCGTTCGTGCTGGACGCCCAGGACACCGCCGTCCACACGGCGGACCGCATGCTCTGCATCGTGGCCGGTAGCGTCCTGGTCGTCCTGAGCCTGCTGTCCGCGGCGGTCTGGTGGTCGGACCGCGGGAGCCGGAAGGGGTCAGCCGGCGCTTCTCACCACGAGTGACAGCACGGCCGTCGCCGCGCCGGCCGCGCCCAGCGCGAGGGCGAACAGCCGGCGGCGGAGCCGCTCGTAGCGGTTGTCGTACTCCCGGCGGAGTTCGCCCGCACGCGCCACGGCGTCCCGGAGCATGCGGCGCCGTACGGCGAGGTGTTCCCGCGCGAACTCCCGGGCGACCTCCGACCGCTCCCGGGGACCCAGCCACGGAAACCGGTCGGCGAAGGCGGCACCGGCCTCCGTGGCCTCGGCCCCGACCTTTCGCGCCAGCAGGTATCCCTCCAGCCGGGCGATGCCCGCGGCCGCCTCCGCCGTCAGGGCGCGCGGCCTCTCGCGGTCGTCCGCGACCGCCCCGCGAGCGCCGTCGCCGGCCCGGCTCGCGGGGGCCTGCGGCTCCCCGGGTTCGCGCGCGGTCATGCGTTCCGGCCCGCGTCGGGGCCGTCGTGGGTGGCGGCGCCGGAGTCGTCGATCACGTCCCGCTTGCCCCCCTTGCCCTGGTCGAGGGCCGCGACCTCGGGATAGTTGAGGTCGAAGGCGGGGGACTCGGAGCGGATGCGCGGGATGGTGACGAAGTTGTGCCGGGGCGGCGGGCAGGAGGTGGCCCACTCCAGGGAGCGTCCGAAGCCCCACGGGTCGTCGACGGCGACGCGGGGAGCGGTCTTGGCGGTCTTCCAGACGTTGTAGAAGAACGGCAGGGTGGACGCCCCCAGCAGGAACGCGCCGATGGAGGAGATCGTGTTCAGGGCGGTGAAGCCGTCGGCCGACAGGTAGTCGGCGTAGCGCCGGGGCATGCCTTCGGCACCCAGCCAGTGCTGGACGAGGAACGTGCCGTGGAAACCGACGAAGAGGGTCCAGAAGTGGACCTTGCCCAGGCGTTCGTCGAGCATCGTGCCGGTCATCTTGGGCCACCAGAAGTAGAACCCGGCGAACATCGCGAAGACGACCGTGCCGAAGACGACGTAGTGGAAGTGGGCGACGACGAAGTAGCTGTCCGTGACGTGGAAGTCCATCGGCGGCGAGGCGAGGATGATCCCGGTCAGGCCGCCGAGCAGGAAGGTGACGAGGAAGCCGATCGACCAGAGCATGGGGGTCTCGAAGGAGAGCGACCCCTTCCACATCGTGCCGATCCAGTTGAAGAACTTCACTCCGGTCGGGACGGCGATCAGGAAGGTCATGAAGGAGAAGAACGGCAGCAGGACCGCTCCGGTGGCGAACATGTGGTGGGCCCACACCGTCACCGAGAGGCCCGCGATGGCGATGGTCGCGGCGACCAGGCCGATGTAGCCGAAGAGCGGCTTGCGGGAGAAGACCGGCAGGATCTCGCTGACGATGCCGAAGAACGGCAGCGCGATGATGTAGACCTCCGGGTGCCCGAAGAACCAGAAGAGGTGCTGCCACAGCAGCGCCCCTCCGTTGGCCGGATCGTAGATGTGCGCCCCGAACTTCCGGTCGGCCTCCAGGGCGAACAGGGCCGCGGCGAGGACGGGGAAGGCGAGCAGGACGAGCACCGAGGTCAGCAGCACGTTCCAGGTGAAGATCGGCATCCGGAACATCGTCATCCCCGGCGCGCGCATGCAGATGATCGTGGTGATGAAGTTGACCGCGCCCAGGATCGTGCCGAACCCTCCGAGCGCGAGGCCCATGATCCACATGTCACCGCCGACGTACGGCGTGCGCTCCCCGCCGCTCAGGGGCGTGTAGGCGGTCCAGCCGAAGTCGGCCGTGCCCTGGGGGGTGAAGATCCCCGCGAAGGCGATCAGGCCGCCGAAGAGGAAGAGCCAGTACGACAGCATGTTCAGCCGGGGGAAGGCGACATCGGGCGAGCCGATCTGCAGGGGCATGATCGCGTTGGCGAAACCGGCGAACGTGGGGGTGGCGAACAGCAGCAGCATCACCGTCCCGTGCAGGGTGAACACCTGGTTGTACTGCTCGGGCGAGACGATCTGCAGGCCCGGCCGCGCCAGCTCCGCCCGGAGCACGAGCGCCAGCAGGCCCCCCAGCAGGAAGAAGACGAACGACGTGATCAGGTAGAGGTGCCCGATCTTCTTGTGGTCGGTCGTGGTCAGCCAGTCCACGACGACCCTTCCGGGTCCTCTCCCCTTCACGGGCACGAGGGTGGGCGGCTCCGTGGTGACGGCCATGGGAACTCCTGCGGGGGGCTCGGGGAAAGCGCGCGGGCAGGGCGACCGTAGATCAACTTTTCCACCAGAACGAAAAAATACGGGCACTCGACCCAAAGTGATTCATCACCCGGATCGTGACCTGCGCTTTCGCGTCGAGGCGGACGAGAAACACCCGTACGGCGGGCGCACACGACGACTCGCCGCGCCCTCGGCGCACCCCGCCGGGACGACACCAGTCGACGAGACGAGAAGAATGACCCATTTGGGAGGTTTATTCCATCCTTATGGGTAAGTGCAGGACAGGCACCGTCCTTCTGGAGGTCGTCATGGCGTCGACCCATCGCGCCCCCGTCGAAGAGCACCCCGACCTGATGGAACTGCGCGCCCGGCACGACCGCGCCGCCGCGACCCCGCGGGCCCAGACGATCGAGGCCCTGGCCCTCGTCACCGGTCTCTACCTCGCCGCGTCCCCGTGGATAGCCGGCTTCAACGGCTTCACCACCCTCGCCGTCACCAACCTCATCGCCGGCATCGCCTACATGCTGCTCCTCGGCGGCCTCGGCAACTCCTACGAACGCACCCACTCCATGGCATGGGCCGCCGCCGCCATCGGCATCTGGACCTGTGTCGCCCCCTGGGTGGTCGCCGGGGACGTCGCCCGCACCCGCTCCATCACCAGCAACCTCGTCACCGGCGCCGTCACCGCCCTCCTCGCCCTCGCCGCCGCCTCCGCGGCCCGGGACCACGCCGGCGACTCGGGCGCGCGCGGGCGCCGCGGGATGCCCGGAGACCGCTGACACCGACGACGGGCGGACGCGATCACGGCGCCGGACCCACCGGCCCGGACGCGAGCGTCCCACGGCTCCGAGACGCCCCGGACCGCACGGTTTCCGTCGTGCGGTCCGGGGCACACGCGCGGACGGGGTACCCCCGTTCGGAGTAACCGGAGCAAGGAGACGGCTGATGCTGATGGCCCACCCGATGGTGCTGGAGAACCTCGTCGAGCAGTACGCGACGCTGCGGACCCTGTACGCCGAGAACGGTTCGGCCGAGGTGCGCCGACAGCTCGAGGACGTCACCTACACCCTGTGCGTGTCCACCGGCACCCGCGACATCGACGCCGCCCTGGCCGCCTCCCGCCGCCAGCTGGCCCGCGCCCGTTCCGAGATCGACTTCGCGCTCGTCGGCTGACCGCGACGACCGCGCCGCGCCGCGGACGCCGCTCCCCCGACGACAGGGGCGGCTGCCGACCTCACGGGTCGGCAGCCGCCCCTGTTCCGTGCGGCGACGCGGTCCTCAGCGTCCCGCCTGTCCTCCGCCGGAGGTGTGCTTCATGTCGTCGGCGGCGTCGCGGCCGACCTGACGCAGTTCCTGGGCGGTCTCCCGACCCGCGTCCCGCGCGTGCTCCTTGGTCGTGCCGACGGCCTCCTGGGCCGTGCTCTTCACCGACTCGACGGCGTCCGCGGCGGGGCCGCGCAGCTCCTCCCGGACCTCCTGGGCCGCGTCCACGGCCGTCCGCTTCACCGGTTCCAGCAGTTCGTCGGAGTGCTCCTTGAGCTGCTGCCCCAGGCGTTCCTCCGCCTCGGTGGTCGGCAGGAGGGCCGAGGCGAGCATGCCCGCGCCGAAGGCGATCAGGCCGGCGGCCAGCGGGCTTCCCTGGGTCTGCCGGCGCACCTGGGCCGGAGCCTGCTGGACCGCTTCGCTCACGTTGCCGCCCGCCTCCCGCGCCGTGTCCGCGACGCTGCTCGCCGCCCGGTTCAGGCCCTCGGACGCCCCGTGCGCCGAGTCGTGTGCGCTGCCCATGACGCGATCCTTCACTCCGCTCACCTGGTTCCGTATCGAATCGGCCTTGCGACGTGCGACCCTGCCCGGGGTGATCCGGTCCGCCAGGCGGTCGACGTTGCGGGCCAGATGGGCCCGCCGTTCCTCCACGTCGTTCCTCAGCTCGTCGGGTGTCGTGCCCACTCGGCGTCCTCCTTCAGGGTCTCCACGGTCTGTTCCGGCTTGAGGTTGACGGTGCGCAGGCGCTTGCGTCCGGCGGAGTAGAGCACGCCGCCCACGACCGCCCACAGAACGGTGATGATCAGTGCGGCCCAGGCCAGGTTCATCACGTTACCCAGGGCGAAGACGACGGTCAGGCTGCCGAGCAGCGCCACGACGTGGGCCGCGTAGCCCGCTCCGCCGAGCATGCCCGCCGCCTTGCCCGCCTTGACGGACTCCTGCTTGACCTCGGCCTTCGCCAGCTCGATCTCGTCCCGGACGAGGCGGGACAAGTCCTGACCGATCTCGCTGACCAGATCGCCGATCGACGGTTCGGGGGCCTCACCCGGCGACACGGCCGCCGAGGTGGGGCGCTCCTGGAAGGAGAGCGCCATGGTCAGATCCCCCCTGTCGGACGCGAGGGGCCGCCGTACGTCTGCCCGCCGCCCGCGGGCGGGTGGTTCGGCGGGGCCGGCGTGACGTGCGGGGGCTGGGACTGGCCGTAGGTGTCGAGCGGGTCCTCGTACGTGCCCGGCGCGGTGCGCGGCAGGGGGTCGGGGGCCGTGAGGGGCCGCTCCGTACCGTACGTTCCGGCGCGCGGTTCCGGAGAGCGGGTCTCCCCGCCCGTGCCGCCGGAGGACGCCGCGCCGATGCTCTTGCCCGCACGGGCCACCACGAAGCCGGCCAGCGCCGCGCCGGCGAGGAAGACGCCCGGACGCCGGCGGGCGAAGCTCTGCAGGTCGCTCACCAGGCCGTCGGGGCCGCGCTTCTCCATGTGGGAGGCCACCTGGTGGCCTCCGTCGGCGGCCCGGCGGGCCAGGTCGGCCATCGTGGAGTCGGGCTTGCCGTTGTCGCCCAGTTCGCGCAGCTCTTGCGACAGGCGCCGTACGTTCTCCGCGAGGCGCTGGGTCTGGGTCTCGGCCTGGCCCTGCAGCTGGGCGCGCAGTTCGCCCGCCAAGTCCTTGGCCTGGGCCGCGGCTTCGCCGACGACGTTGCCGGCCTGCTCCTTCGCCGTGCCGCCCACCTCCGCGGCCTTCCCGCCCACCAGCGAAGCGCCGTCTCCCGCCTTGTCCTGGGCGGTCCGCGCTACTTCCGCCGCCCTGCTCTCGTGCTGCCGGTCCGAGTCCTGGAAGTCACTCAAGGCTCCTCCTGAGTGCTGGAAGGGGTTCTGTCTGCTTGCTGAATCCCGCATCTGCCCCCTTACGGTCCGCTCATACGCCCGAATGTCGAAGCAGTATCAGGACTTTTCAGCATTCGGTGCGCTCCCGCCCCGGTCAGGGGCGCGGGTTCACGCGCTGCCACCGCGGGCGGGCGTCGGGGCCGCGGCGCCCGGCGACGGACGCGCAGCGCGGGCACACCCGCCGCACCCGGTCGGCGGCGCCGCCGGACTCGGGGAACGCGTCGGTCCAGGCGATGTGCGACAGCCGTGTCAGCCGTGAACGGTGCAAGGAGAGTCCGCAGACGGTCTGGTTCATGCCCTGTTCCCAGGCGTGGACCTCGCCGGCGGGCAGACGGCGCCCGTCCTCCTCGTCCGTCCAGCTGCCCGACGCGGCCACCGCGTAGCGCTTCTTGTCGGCCATGCCCGGCCCCTACCCCGGTCGGTGCGGCCCATGTGGCGGGGCGGGTCCCGTCCCCGGCTCCGGGCCCCGCCCCCGTACGTCCTCCCGCGGCCGGTGAACCGCGCCCCGGTGGGTAGTCGCGCCCTCGTGGCACCCGTACCGGGCCGCCGCGAAGCCGTACGAGCCACGCCGAGGAAGGGAACAGCGCCATGCAGGAGAGCACCCCGTCGCAGGCCGAGGGAGAGCGCCCCGAGGAGAGCCGTCCGGAGGGGACGGAGGGCCGGGACGCCGGGCCGGAGCGCACCACGCCCTCGCAGGCCGAGGGAGAGCGGGAGCCGGACGACGACGAGAACTCCTAGCGGTGGTGTCCGGACACCGGGGCGACCCCTCGCGGTCCGTCGCACCGAAGGAGGATCATGAACCGTTTCACCACCTTGTGGAAGGTCATAGGGGATTCATGACATACGACCCGGTTTTCGGTGACCGCACCGCTGTGGGCGGGACCGTGCGGCGACTGCTGAAGCGCGCCCTGCCCTCGGCCGCGGGCCCCGGCAGGGCCCTTCGGGCCATGGACCGCCTGGAGCGCTCCACCGCCCTCGACGGCCCGGCCGAACGGCTCGGCAGCGTGGTCAGGGCGCTTCCCCTGGGTCGCGGGAGGGACGTGCTGCACGGACGCCGGCTGGGCCACCCCGCCCATCCGCTGATGGTCCAGGTGCCGATCGGGGCCTGGTTCTCGGCGGCGGTGCTCGACGCGTTGCCGGGGCAGCGGCGGGCGGCGGGCGTGCTCATCGGCGTGGGACTGGCGGCGGCGGCCCCCGCGGCCGTGGCGGGCTGGGTCGACTGGGCCGAGCTGCGACGCCGGCAGATGCGGGTCGGGCTGGTGCACGCGGCGGCGAACATCGCGGGAGTGGGCCTCTACACGGCCTCCCTGGCCGCGCGGGCACGAGGCCGCGCCCTCCGGGGCAAGGCCCTGGGGTTCGCGGGGCTGACCGCCGTCGGCGTCGGCGGTGCGATCGGCGGCCACCTGGCCTACCGGCAGGGCTCCGGCGTCAACCGCGCCGCGTCGGTGCCGGACCTTGTCGAGCCCGGGTGGCACGGGATCGGACAGGTCGCCGACCTCCCCCTCGGGCGGCCGGTCCGGCGGCACGTCGGCGACGTGGCCGTCCTGGTCGTGCGCGAGGAGGCGGACCGCGTACACGTCATGGCGGACTCGTGCAGCCACGCGGCCGGCCCCCTGTCCCGGGGGACGGTCGAGGACGGCTGCGTGCGCTGCCCCTGGCACGGCAGCGTCTTCCGCCTGGAGGACGGCTGGAACGTGCGCGGCCCGGCCACCGCACCCCAGCCCGTCTTCGACACCCGCGTCACCGACGGCCGCCTCGAAGTGAGGCTGCGCGCCCCGGAGACGGCTCCCTCCCCCGACCGCGCGTGACGTCCCGCGGCCCGGCGGAAACCGTCGCCGCCGGCCCGTCGCACACAGGAAAGGCAGTTGCGTGCACCAGCTCAAGGAAGTGTTCCGGGGCCTGGGCCGGGCCTACTCGCCTCAGGAGGACCGCCGGCTCGGCGGGCACCTGGGGGCCGTCGTCGCGTTCGGCGCCTACACGGCCGCCTGGGGCGCCGCGGTCCGCAGGCACGGGACGAAGCCGCCCGACCGCCACGACCCGTGGGACCTCCCGCTGACGGCGGCGGCCGTGTTCCGGCTGAGCCGCCTGCTCGCCAAGGGGTCCGTCACCAGTCCCCTCCGGGCGCCCTTCACGCGTGACGAGTCGGCGACCGGTCCCGCGGAAGTGAGCGAGAGCCCTCGCGGGGGGCCCGTCAGGTCCACGGTGGGCGAGCTGATCACCTGCCCGTTCTGCCTGAGCGTCTGGCTGACGGCCACCTTCACCGGCGCCCGCCTGCTGTGGCCGCGCGCCACATGGACCGTGACCGGCGGCCTCAGCGCCCTGGCGCTCGCCGACGCCCTGCAGCTCGGATACGACTGCCTGTTGCAGAAGAACGCCGAGTGAGACGGGCCCCGCGCGGGCCCGTCAGGAAGGCGGCGCCGCGTGCCGTCCCGCCCGTGATCCCGCGTACGCGGCGAGACGCAGCGACCGGAGGCGGTCGACGGGGCGGAAACCGGGCAGGAAGTTGAGGTAGGGGTCGAACGCGCCGCCGTCCGGAGGGGTCGGGGGCGCCTCCCCGTGCAGGGTGAGCCGGGCCAGGGGCCGCCAGGCGGCGCCCGCTCCGTCCGCCCCGAAGCAGAGCCGGAACACCACGGGCCGCCCGGCGACGGCGGCCCCCACCGTCGCCGGGTCGGCGGGGATCCGGGGAGATCCGGGTGCCGGGAACGCGGCCACCACCCCCCGCCGTCCGCCGACGACGTACGACAGGAGGCTGGAGTACGGACCGGCCGTGGCGGACGTGCGGGGAAGCGGTACGTGGCGGGTCCACCGGCCCCGGCCGCCGGTCGTGAGGAGCAGGTCCAGGGGGCGGCCCGGCCCGTCGGCGTCCTCCACCCGCAGCGCGAGGCCCAGTCCGTCCGGCAGCGGGTGCGGCAGTCCGGCGCCCCGGGACCAACGGGCCGTCACCCCGTGGGAGCCGGGCGCGTCGAGCCACGGCACGCCCCAGGGGTCCCCGTGTCCGGACACGGCGAGGCGTCCCGCGAGGACCGTCCCGCGGGGGTGCAGGGCCGGCCGGTCCCCGCGACGGCGGGCGGCGGTCCGTGCCGTACGGAAGGCGATCTGGTCGAGGAGGTCCATGGTGCTGTCCGTTCCTGGTGCCGACTGCGGTGCGGGCGGGCCCGCCCGGTACTCCCGTCGTCTGCCCGGGATCGCGCCGATCGACCGGACCGCTTCCCGGCGGGCCGGGGACGGCTTCGACGCGGACGGCGGACGGACGAGCGACCGCGCCGGCACCGCGCCCGGCGGTACTCCGTCGCTCAGGTCTTGCGGGCCAGCAGGTGGACCGCCTGGAACTGCCGCCGGTCGGTGGGTTCCGGCTCGCGGATCGTCCGGGCCGTCTCGGCGAGTCCGCACGCGCGCAGCAGCGCGGCGAGGTGGTCGGGCCACCACCGGTAGGCCGGTGCTACCGCGTGGTCGAAGACCTGCGTCGGGTGCGCCGGGCCCCCGCTCGCCGAGAAGGCGATCAGGAGGTGGCCGCCGGGGGCCAGTACGCGGTGGAACTCCGCCAGGACGGCAGGGAGTTCGTCCGGCGGGAGGTGGATGACGGACCAGCGCGAGAGGACGCCGTCCAGCGTGCCGTCGGCGATGTCGAGGGCGTCCATCGAGCCCACGTCGAACCGCAGGCGCGGGTGGGCGCGCCGGGCCAGCCCGATCATGGCGGGAGAGGCGTCGACGCCGAACGCCGACAGGCCCAGGCCGTCCAGGTGGGCGGTGACGTGGCCGGGCCCGCAGCCCAGGTCCGCGACCCGGCCGCCCCCGGCCGCGCGTACGACCTCGGCGAAGACGCCCAGCACCGCGCGGTCCAGGGGGCTGTCCCGCAGGCTGTCGCGGAACATCTCCTCGTAGGTGGCGGCGACGGCGTCGTAGGCCTCGCGGACGGTACCGGGAGCAGCGTGTTCGACCATGTCCGCGACAGTACTCCCGGGCGGGGCGGTGGAGCACGAGGGCCTTCCGGACCTGCGCGGGCGTCCGTCCGCCGTGCCGGGCCGGAAGGCCCTCGTCCGTCGTCGCGTCTCAGAGGGCGCCGACGATGTCCTCGACCCGGGCCTTCGCGTCGCCGAAGAGCATCGAGGTGTTCTCCTTGAAGAAGAGCGGGTTCTGCACGCCCGCGTACCCGGAGGCCATCGAGCGCTTGAACACGATGACCTTGCCGGCCTCCCAGACGGTGAGGACCGGCATGCCCGCGATCGGGCTGCTGGGGTCCTCGGCCCCGGCCGGGTTGACCGTGTCGTTGGCGCCGATCACCAGGACGACGTCGGTCGTGGCGAAGTCCTCGTTGATCTCGTCCATTTCGAGGACGATGTCGTACGGCACCTTGGCCTCGGCGAGGAGCACGTTCATGTGGCCGGGCAGCCGGCCGGCGACCGGGTGGATGCCGAACCGCACGTCGACGCCCTTGGCGCGCAGCTTCGAGGTGAGTTCCGCGACCGGGTACTGGGCCTGGGCGACGGCCATGCCGTACCCGGGCGTGATGACCACGGAGCGGGCCGAGCCGAGCAGTTCGGCGGCGCTCTCGGCGGTGATCTCGGTGTGCTCGCCGTAGTCGACGTCCGAGCCCGAGGGCGCTTCGATGCCGAAGCCGCCGGCGATGACCGAGAAGAAGGAGCGGTTCATCGCCTTGCACATGATGTACGACAGGTAGGCGCCGGACGAGCCGACGAGCGCGCCGGTGATGATGAGCAGGTCGTTGCCGAGCAGGAAGCCGGAGGCGGCCGCGGCCCAGCCGGAGTAGCTGTTGAGCATCGAGACCACGACCGGCATGTCGCCGCCGCCGATGGAGGCCACCAGGTGCCAGCCGAGGGCGAGGGCCAGGACCGTCACGGCGATGAGGAGCCACAGCTCCGGCGTGACGACGAACCACACCGTCAGGGCGACGAACAGGGCGAGCGAGCCGAGGTTCAGGGCGTTCTTGCCGGGCAGCACCAGCGGCTTGGAGTCCATCTTCGCGGCGAGCTTCAGGTACGCCACGATCGAGCCGGTGAAGGTCACCGCACCGATGAACAGGCCGATGAACACCTCGGCGTGGTGGATGCCCAGGGTGCCGAGGGCGTCCAGGGCCTTCGCCTCGTGGCCGTCCGGGTCGTGCTCGACGTTCAGGAAGCCGTTCCAGCTGACCAGGACGGCGGCCAGGCCGACGAAGGAGTGCAGCAGCGCGATGAGTTCGGGCATGCCGGTCATCTCGACGCCGCGGGCCCGCTGGAGTCCGATCAGCGCGCCGACCAGCATCGCGACGCCCATCAGCCCGAGGCCGGCGGTGCTGACGTCGCCGTCCACCGCGAGCACGACGGTCGCGACGAGCGCGACGCCCATGCCGAGCATGCCGAAGGCGTTGCCGAGGCGCGCGGTCTCGTGCTTGGAGAGTCCTGCCAGCGCGAGGATGAACAGCAGCGCGGCAACGAGGTAGGCCGCCTGGGCGGCAATGGTCGCAGACATGTCAGCTCCGGTTGAACATGGCGAGCATGCGACGCGTCACCGCGAAGCCGCCGAAGACGTTGATACTGGCCAGGAGGATCGCCACGGACGACAGCACCGTGACCGCCGTGCTGGTGTGGCCGATCTGCAGGAGCGCGCCGACGACGATGATCCCGGAGATCGCGTTCGTCACCGACATCAGCGGGGTGTGCAGCGCGTGGTGGACGTGGCCGATGACGTAGTAGCCGATCACGATCGCGAGGACGAAGACCGTCACGTGGGGCAGCAGCGCCGCCGGGGCGAACGCGGCGAGGAGGAAGAGCGCCAGGGCGCCGAGGGCCACGCCGCCGAACCTCTGCCCCGCCGTCATCGGCGCCTTCTTCGGCGCGGGCGCGGGGGCCGCCGCGGCGGGCGCGGGGGCCGGGGCCGCCGAGACCTGGACCGGCGGGGGCGGCCAGGCCGTCTCCCCCTCGCGTACGACGGTGATCGAGCGCTGGACCGGGTCCTCCCAGTCGAGGACGAGCCGGGCGTCCTTGCCCGGGGTCATCAGCTTCAGCAGGTTCACCAGGTTGGTGCCGTACAACTGCGAGGCCTGCGCGGGGAGCCGGCCCGCGAGATCGGTGTAGCCGATGATCGTCACGCCGTTCTCCGTGACGGTCTTCCCGCCCTTCACCGTGCCCTCGACGTTGCCGCCGTTGGCGGCCGCCATGTCGACGATCACCGAGCCCGGCTTCATGCTCGCCACCATCTCGGCGGTGATCAGCCTCGGCGCGGGGCGGCCGGGGATCAGGGCGGTGGTGATGACGATGTCGGCCTCGCGGCACTGGGCCGCGTAGAGCTCGGCCTCGCGCGCCTTGTAGTCGTCGCCCATCTCCTTGGCGTAGCCGGTCTTGGAGACCTCGGCCTCGGGGGACTCGATCGACAGGTATTCGCCGCCCAGCGAGCGGACCTGGTCGGCCACCTCCGGCCGGGGGTCGGTGGCGCGGACGATCGCGCCGAGCGAGCCCGAGGCGCCGATCGCGGCCAGGCCGGCGACGCCGGCGCCCGCGACGAGCACCTTCGCGGGCGGCACCTTGCCCGCCGCCGTCACCTGGCCGGTGAAGAAGCGGCCGAACTCGTGCGCCGCCTCGATGACGGCCCGGTAGCCGGCGATGTTCGCCATCGAGGAGAGCACGTCCATCGACTGGGCCCGGCTGATGCGCGGCACGGCGTCCATCGAGAGCGCGGTGAAGGGACGGCGGCCCAGGTCCTCGACCATCGCCGGGTCGAAGGCCGGGGAGAACAGGGCGATCACGGTCGCCTCCGGCCGGACCCGGTCGAGCTGGGACGGGTCCGGGGCGTTGACCCCCAGCACTACGTCCGCCGCCACCGCGTCGCCGACGGTCGCGCCGGCGGCCTCGTAGGCGCCGTCGGTGAAACCGGCCGCCGCGCCCGCACCCGGGTCGACCACGACCTCGTACCCCAGTTTGCGGATCTGTTCGACTGTGGCCGGCGTGGCCGAAACGCGACTCTCACCTGCCCGCGCTTCCTTGAGGACTCCGACAATCACGAGTGTTCTCCGTTCGCTGCTCTGGCCGTCAACGGCGTGTTCCGACTCGATCAGAAGTGCGCTCGCGATGATCCGGAGCACGCCGCTCAGCTTGACGCCGGGACCTCTCCTTGAACAGCACTCGCCGGTGAGGCACACGCAACACTTGACGGACCGGGATCCGGTGCTTCACACGGTGCGGGGAATCCGGGACAGCCGGGCGCGCCGGGGTCTCAGTCGATGCGGGTTCCCGCGCCGCCGACGCGGACGCGCGGGTCGCCCGCGCGCAGCGTCACCGTGAGTTCGCCGGGGCGGCCCAGGTCCTCGCCCTGGTGCAGGGTGAGGACGGCGTCCTCGGGGACCAGGCCGAGAGTACGGAGGTACGCGCCGAAGGCTGCGGCCGCGGCACCGGTCGCCGGGTCCTCGACGACCCCGCCGACGGGGAACGGGTCGCGGACGTGGAAGACCGTGGCGGATTCCCGCCACACCAGCTGGACCGTGGTCAGGTCGAGGCGCCGCATCAGGGTTTCGAGGCGCGTGAAGTCGTACGCGAGGTCGGCGAGGCGGGCGCGCGTCGCCGCCGCGAGGACGAGGTGGCGGGCGCCGGCGTAGGCGATGCGGGGCGGGAAGGCGGGATCGAGGTCGGCGGCCGGCCAGTCGAGCGCGGCGAGGGCCTCCGCGAGGTCGGCGTCGGCGATCCCCTCGACGTGCGGCTCGACGCTGGTGAGCGTGGCCCGGAGCCCCCCGTCCTCCTCGGTCACCTCCACCGGCACGGTGCCGGCGCGCGTCGCGAACACCAGCTCCCCGGGGCCCGTCCGCTCGGCGAGCGCGACGGCGGTCGCGACGGTGGCGTGGCCGCAGAACGGCACCTCGGCCCTGGGGCTGAAGTAGCGGATGCCGTACGCCCGTCCCTCCTGGCCGCCGAGGCCCGCCGGCGGCGCGGTCAGGAACGCGGTCTCCGAGTATCCGAGGCCGGCCGCGATCGCCAGCATGTCGTCGTCGTCCAGGGCGGTGGCGTCCAGGACGACGCCGGCGGGGTTCCCGCCGGCGGGGGCGCTGGAGAAGGCGGTGTAGCGCAGCACCTCGGGCCGCGGGGCATCGGTCGTCATGGTGGTGGCAACGCGGGGCGGATTCGCGGCTATTCCGGGGCCCGGAACCGCGTTGCCCGCCGCCGGGCCCCGTGAGAGCATCGACGCCCCGGCGGGCCGTTGCCGTGTCCGTGGTCCGAGTGGTCCACCGGGATCTGCCGAGGGGGGCGGTCCGATGCGCACGACGGAGCTGACGGAGGCCTGCGTCGAGGACGCGGGCAACGTCCTGGTGGCGCCCACGGCGTTGTGGGACGACGACTCGGTCAGGGGTTTCCTCGGCTCCGTGATCACACCGGAGGACCTCGCCTCCGGCACGCCGGACCTCGCCCGGAAGACCGTCTACCTGTGCGGCGACGTGTCCGGCGTCAGCGCCCGCCGGCTCCTCCCGGCCGCCCGGGTCTTCGTCGTCCGGGAGCTGTCGCGCGGTTTCCGGGAGGGCGCCGACGCCCCCTGGACCCCCGTCGGAACCGGCCGGGTCCCCCTCCGGGTGCACGGCGCCGGCGTGTACTACCGCCGTTTCTTCGACCCCGGCGCCGGTCACTTCGGGAGGATCCGCGCGGAGCACGCGTTCCAGTCCCTGACGGAGTCCACCAAGCCCGGGACGGCCCACCGCAGCGGCATCTACCTGACGCCCGTCAGGCGGGACGGCGACGCGCTGCGCTTCCGTCTGCTGCGGTGCTACACGAACCTCTCGGGGCCGACCGAGGGCTTCGGTCCGACCGACACGGCCGTCGTGGACGACCTGAACCGCGAGGCCGCCGCCGTCTTCCGGAACCACGCGCCGCTCAACCACGTGCTGGCGCAGATCTATCACAACACCCGTGCCACGGCGGAGCGCAAGCAGTCCAAGGCCAGGATCTCGTCCCACGCCGACAAGACCAAGGACATGCCGGTCAACGGCATCATGGCCTTCTGCACCTTCTACGACCGGCTGGACGGGCTGGAGCCCCTGGCCGGGGACTCCTTCGACCGCGGTGTGAAGGGCGTCAGCGGGCTGACCCGGCTCCACTTCCGGCTCAAGGAACCGGCACGTGAGGAACCGGCAGGAGGGCACGGCGGGGGCGCGCTCCCGGAGCAGTTCGCCCTGACCCTCCACCCCGGCTCGGTGTTCTTCATGCCGCTGTCCACCAACCGCCTGTACACGCACGAGATCCGGCCCTCGGCGCTGGACGCCGCGCTGCTCCCGACCCGCCTGGGGTACGTGGTGCGCTGCTCGAAGACCGAAGCCGTCCACGAGGACGGCCGCACGTTCCTCGAACGGGACGGGCGACGGGTGGGGCTGGAACCGCCCACGCCGGAAGGAATGGAGGAGCTGCGCCGGCTGTACGCCGAGGAGAACAGGTCCTCGTCCTTCGTCGACTACGGCGACCGGTTCCCCTTCAGCATGAACACGGGAGACTACCTTGCCCCCCGTCCCTAGGTTCTCGGACGAGATCCTCTCGTACGCCCTGCCGACCGGGGAGAACCCCTTCGCGGAGCTGTCGGCGTCGGTCCGCCTGGAGGACGTGGGGAAGGGCCGGCGGGGCGCCGTGCTCGCCAGGACCGACGAGACGGGCGGTGTGCCCCTCGTCCGCACCACCACCCGGTACGGCGAACCGGCGCAGCGGTTCCGTGCGGTGCACGAGCGGCTGGCGCGGCGGATCCGGGAACGCGCGGGGCTCCCGGTGGGCTTCAACAACGCCCTGGTCGAGATCTACACGAACGCCTACACGACCATGGGCGGCCATTCCGACCAGGCCCTCGACCTGGCCGACGGGTCGTCCATCGCCGTCTTCTCCTGCTACCGGAGTCCCGAGGCGGTCCCGCCGAGGAAGCTGGTCTTCGCGTCGAAGGAGTCCGGTGACGAGAGGTTCGAGGTCCCCCTCGTCCACAACGGCGTCGTCGTGTTCTCCGTCGAAGCGAACCGGCGGCTCAGGCACAAGATCGTGCTGGACGCGCCCGGCCGGGCGGCGGACAACGAGTGGCTGGGCCTGACGTTCCGTACGTCGAAGACCCTCGTCCGGTTCCGCGACGGGCACGCGTACCTTCCGCAGGGCGCGCGCCTCACGCCGGCCGACGAGGAGCAGCGGAACGAGTTCTACCGGCTGCGGCGCCGCGAGAACAGGGAGACGGACTTCGCCTATCCCCCGCTGACGTACACCGTCAGCGAGAGCGACCTGATGCCACCCGTCTGACCCCGGGACCTCGCGAACGGCCCTGCCGCGTGCCGCCGGACGGCCCTGGGCACCGATGAGGGTCCGGGCCCGCTGTGGGAGCGTGCGCCGTACGGTCATCGTCCGCGGGCCGCCCAGGGCCTGTCCGCCGGGCAGGCCCTGGGCGGCATCGCTTTCCGGACGCGGCTTAGAGTCGGTGGACGGCGCGGGTCCTCGGTGTGACCGGGCTCACGCCACTTCTTCGGAAACGGTGTCGACCGTCGGGGCCGTGCCAGGCGTATGCCCGGTGAAGCGAGAGACCCGGGAGTTGCCGTTGACCGTCGAAGAGTTCGAAGCGTTCTACGTCCAATCGGTCGGGCGGCTCACCGGGCAGCTCTACGTCATGCTCGGTGATCTGCAGGAGGCTGAAGACGTTGTCCAGGAAGCGTTCGTCAAGGCCTGGAACCGGCGGCGCCGGCTGGACCGCGACAGCGGACCGGAGGCGTGGATCCGCACGGTCGCCTGGCGTCTCGCCGTGAGCCGGTGGCGCCTCCGGCGGCGTACGGCCGACGCCTGGAACCGGCGGTCGGCCCCGCCCCACGCGGCCGGCCCCGGGCCGGAGCACGTGGTCCTGGTCGACGCGCTGCGCACCCTGCCGGCCCAGCAGCGGCGCACCGTCACCCTGCACTACCTGTGCGACCTCACCGTCGAGCAGATCGCGGGCGAGACCGGACTGTCCGCCAGCACCGTCAAGACGCACCTCGGCCGGGGGCGCGCCGCCCTCGCCGACCGGCTCAAGGACACCGAGCAGGAGGCCGGATCCCGATGAACGAGCACTCCGATCCCTCCCTGAGGGCCCTGTTCCGGGCCGCCGCCGACCACGGCAGCCGGGAGGCCGCGACGCTCCCGGTCGCCCAGGTCGTCGAACGGGGCAGGCGGGCCCACCGGCGCCGGCTGGCCCTCGGCACGGCCACGGCGGGCGTCGTCGCCGTCCTCGGCCTGGCGACGGCCGCCTCCCTCGTCCCCGGCCCCGCCGCCGGTCCCGCCCTGCCCGCGACGAGTCCCTCCGTGCCCGGGCCGGGGCCCAGCCCCTCCGCCCGCCCCGGGCCTCCGCCCCGGGAGACGGAGGACGCCGCTCCGCCGGACCACGGCAGCGCGACGACGTACGGGCAACGGACCCGTCCGCCGACGACTTCCGACCGGACGACGCCACCGACGGCCCCGCCGTCGACGGCGACGACCATGGCGACGACGGCACCGCCGCAGGGCTGACCCGCCCCCTCTCCCCCTTTTCCGGTTGAACCCGGGTGAACTCGGACGAACCCGGCTGATCCCGGCCGAGCCTGAAGATCCCGAGGCCGACCGGCCGCGTCCGCCCTCCCGGGGCCGAGCGGCCTCGTCCGCCCTCCCGGGGCCGACCTACCGCATCCACCCTCCCGGGGGCGGCCGACCGCGTCCGCCCTCCCGGGGCGGCCCCGCACCGACCAGGCCGCCCCGCCCTTCCCCGTACCCCCGCGCCCGCCCGTACCGCCCGTGCCGTCCGCACCGCACCACGGGCGTGACCGTGCGTACCCGCGCCCTCACGGAGAGACCTCACCCATGCCGATCTCGGCGCCCCCCTCCCCCCGGCATGCCCCCGTGCGGCCGGGCTCCCCCGTGCGCCCGGCGCCCGCGGAGGCCCCGGCCGCCCCCCGCCTCCGCCGCGCCGACCGCGAGGTCCTGTGGCTGTACCTGCTGACGCGGGTGGCCGTGTGGACGACCGCGTACTGCACCCGCTGGCTGTTCCCGGCATCCGGTGACGCCCGGGCGCCCGCGCCGGTCCTCGCGCCCTTCGAGCACTGGGACTGGGGGCACTTCCTCAACATCGCCAGGGACGGCTACTTCCCCGAAGGGCCCGGCGAGGGGGACAACCGGGAGGCGTTCTTCCCCGGCCTCCCCCTGGTCCTGCGCGCCGTGCACGTCCTCGTACCGCACTGGACCGTCGCCGGACTGCTCGTCTCCCTCGTCGCCGGGGCCGTCGCCGCCGTGGCCCTCGCCCGGATCGCCGAGCTGCACCTGCCCGGTTCCGGCGCGGGCCGCCGCGCCGCCCTGTTCCTGCTGGTGTCGCCCTGCGCGGTCTTCCTGACCGCCGGATACAGCGAGGCGCTCTTCCTCGCCCTCGCCCTGCCCGCCTGGCTCGCGGCCCGGCGGCAGCGGTGGCTCCTCGCCTCGGTGCTCGCCGCCGGCGCCACCACCGTCCGCATCAGCGGACTGTTCCTCGCCGCCGCGCTCGTCGTCCTCTTCCTGACGACCTCGACGACCCCAACGGCCCCGACGACGCGGCGGGACGAAGGGACGAGCCGGAAGCGCGACGCCGCCTGGCTCGTCCTCCCCGGGCTGCCCGCGCTCCTCTACTTCTGGTACCTGTACGGGCGGACCGGCGACCCCCTGGCGTGGAAGCACGCGCAGGAGCGCGGCTGGTACCGGCACTTCCGCGCCCCCTGGGAGGCCTGGTCGCAGACCTGGCACGAGGCCTTCGACCGCACCCAGGCCACCGGTTACGCCGCCCAGTTCCAGGCGGACCTGCTCGCCATGGTGCTCGGCCTGCTGCTGCTCGGCGTCCTCGTCGTGCGGCGCCGCTGGCCGGAGGCCGTGTACCTCGCGCTGACGCTGTGGGCGCTCGGCACCTCGTACTGGTACATGTCCGTGGCCCGCAGCACCCTCCTGTGGTGGCCGCTGTGGGTCGGCCTCGCCGTCTGGAGCGTGCGCCGGCGGTGGGTCACGATCGCCTACCTGTGCCTGGTCGCGCCGCTGAGCACCGTTCTGGCCGTCACGTTCATGACGGGGCGCTGGGCGGGCTGACGGCCGGGGAGCGGCCGTGCCGCACGTGGCCTCACAGGGTGGCGGGGGAGACCTCCTCCAGGCTCTCCGCGAAGACCCGCCCCGGCCCCGGCTCCACCGCCGGACGGCCGCCCCGTTGAATGGACCGAGGACCGCTGCCGGGCGGGGGGCGTCACCTTCGACGTGAGCAACTCCGTCGGTACGGCCCCGCTGGTCCGGGACCCGGACGCCCTCCTCATGTGACGCCCCCCTCATCCGTGGCGCGGCGCCCGCAGCAGGTTCCCCGGGTCGGCCGCCCGGTCGATCGCCGCCTCGACGGCGGCGACGCGGTCGGCCAGCAGCCCGAGGGCGGCGACCGCGCGGGCGAGGGGATCGTCCCCGGAGCCGCCGAGCGCCCGCTCGCGGACGTACGCGGCGCTCACCTCGGCCCAGCGCGCGGCCTGCTCCGGGGTGAGAGTGCCGCGCAGTTCGGCGAGGCGGAGCAGGTTGGCCTCGGCCTCGGTGGTGAGGGTCCGGGCCTCGGCGGTGTAGTGGTCGTCGATCACGGCGGCCAGCTCGGTGTCGTTCATGGCGGGCGAGATCCGGGCCGCGATCCTGTTCATGGTGCGGTACGAGCCCTGGAGCCGGAACGGCGGCGCGGTGCGGGCCGCGTCGCTGCGGGCGGCGGAGGCGATGTACTCCTCGTTGACGGCGAGGACCGTCTCGCGGGCCGTGAGGAGCCGGCCGAGGACGGCGAGGATCCTCTCCAGCTCGGCCGGGGCGTACGGGTGGACGAGCCGGTCGCGGCGCGCGGTCGGGTCACCGGCGGCGATCCGGACGAGCAGTTCCAGGTCGGCCCGGTCGCGCCCGGCGAGCGGGGCGAGGGCCGGGTGGGAGGTGAGGGCGTTCTCCACGAAGCTGAGCGCGAAGACGTCCTCCTTGCCGGTCAGGACGTCGCCGAGGTTCCAGACGTCGGCCCGGTTGGCGAGCATGTCGGGCACCCGGAAGGCCTGCCCTGACTCGGTGTACGGGTTGCCGGCCATGCAGACGGCGAAGCGCTTGCCGCGCAGGTCGTGCCCGTTCAGGGTGCGGGTGGCGTCGCAGAGCGGGATGAACTTCTGGAGGAACTCCGGCGAGGTGTGCTGGATGTCGTCCACGTACAGCAGGACGTTGTTGGCGGCCTCCAGCGCGAAGGCGATCTTCTCCAGCTCCCGGCGGGCGGTGGCGTCGGGCGCCTCGGCCGGGTCGAGGGAGGTGGTCCGCTGTCCGAGGGCCGGTCCGTCGACCTTGACGAGGAGCAGGCCGAGGCGGTCGGCGACGTACTCGATCAGGGTGGTCTTGCCGTAGCCGGGCGGGGAGAGGAGCAGCAGCAGGCCGTGGGAGTCGCTGCGCTTGGCGTCCCCGGCGGCGCCGAGCTGCTTGGCGAGGTTGTCGCCGACGAGCGGCAGGTAGACCTCGTCCACGAGCCGGTTGCGGACGAAGGAGGACATGACGCGGGGGCGGTACTCGTCCACGCGGAGGCGGGCGCGCTCGGCCGCGACGAGTTCGGCCCTGCGCTCCTGGTAGGCGCGGAAGGCGGGCACGTCGTTTTCGGAGAACTCCCGTGTCCTGGCCAGGAATTCGTCCAGCCGCACGTCGAGCGCGCGGTCACGGACGCGGGGGTGGGCGCCCAGGAGACCGGTGACCGTGGCGGCGGTCGGGGCGTCGACCTCGTACCGTTCGAGCCCGGGGCAGAGCTCGACGGCGACGGCCTCGGTGAGCACCCCCCTGTCGAGTCCTTCCCCGTCGAGCCCCTTCCCGCCGCGCACGTCCCCGTCGAGCGGTTCGCCGTAGGTGGAGGCGGAGGTGGAGGCGGAGGCGTAGGCGGTGAGCCAGGCCTCGACCAGCTGGCGCCGCGCGCCGAGGTCCGTGAGCCCGGCGAGGGCGTCGTCGTACGCGGAACCGCCCACGGCGCGGCGGAACACGGCGAGGAGGGTGCGGGCCGCGTCGGAGACGGCGAAGCCGCTCGGGGCGGCGGCCAGCTCCTCGACCAGGTACGCGGCGGCCACCGGGTCGCCGATCTCCCCGGCCAGTTCGGCGCGCAGTCCGTCGACGGCCGACGCGGCGCCGAAGAGGTCGCGGGCGCGGGTCAGCGAGACCGCGCGGCGGGTCCACTGATCGCGAGCGTCCTCGTCGGCCGTGTGGGCCCAGAAGAGCTGGGCGGCGGCCCGGGCCGCCGCCGGGTACCGCAGCAGTCCGGCCTTCTCGCGGAGGCCGAGGAGCACGTCCAGGATCGCCGCCGCGTCGTGGTCGTGGACGCCGCGCTCGTACCCCTCGTCGTAGGCGGCCTCGGCGGCGGACCGGGTCAGCGCGGGCAGGTCGGCGCCCGCGAGGCCGGCCGCGCCGTGCTCGGCGAGCAGCCGGGCCGCCAGGTGCTCGGCCCGGTAGACGGCGGGCGACTCGGAGGGCAGCGTCCGGTCCCAGAACGGGCGGGTCGCGGCGAACTCCGGGTCGGTGACGGGCGCGCGGTAGTCGGTCCCGGTGAGGGCGAGGGCGAGGGTGTCCCCGTACGGGACGAGGGTGAGTTCGGGTGCCTGCCGGTTGACGGCGAAGCGGTGCCGGCCGAGGCGGACGGTGTCGCCGCCGTCGGAGAACAGCTCGGTGCGGTCGCGCAGCGCGCGCCCGGCCTCCTGGCGGGCGGCGCCGAGCCTGCCCTCCAGCTCCTCGGCCCGTACCGGGTCGCCGAGTTCGCGCAGTTCGGCGGCGGTGCGGCGGACCTTGGCGACCATCGGGTCGGAGGCGAAGTACGTGTGCACCTCGTCCGGGCCGGTCAGGGTCGCGGCCCGGCGGGCGACGGCCTCCAGGACGCGGTCGGCCGATCCGGCCAGGCGTTCGGCGCGGCGGGCGCGGGCGTCCCGGAGGGACTGCTTGCGGGCGGTGAAGGCGTCGTGGACCTCGGTGCGCCGCTCGGCGATGTCGGCGAGGAAGCCGTCGTGCTCGGCGAAGCGGGACTCCAGGTCCTCCAGCTGGAGGAGCAGGAGGCCGAGCTGGTCGTCGCAGTGGTCGGGGGTGTCGGCGGCGGCGAGCGCGCCGGTGACGGCCTGGCCGAGCAGGGCGAGTTCGGCGGCGAACTCCGCCCGGCCCTCCCGGTCGAGGAGTTCGGCGCGGCGGGCGGCGAGGACGGCGCGGGCGCGGTTCAGGCCGCCCAGGACGTCCGCGACGCGGCCCAGGATCGCGGTGCGGACGGTGGCGTCACCGATGTCGAGCCCGGCGACGATCTCGCTGAGGGTCCGCAGGCCGGTGGTCCGCTCGTCGATCAGCTCCTCGACGGGTCCCGTCTCCGCGACGGTGGCGACCTCCCCGGCCTCGGCGGCGAGCCGCTCCGCCTCGGCGTGCCGCGCGGCGAAGGCGTCCTCGCCGCGGAGGAAGGCGACGGCCCGCCGGCCGGCCGCGGCGATGTCGGACCCGACGTCCGCCGCGAGGGCGTCGATCGCGTCCGTGTCGGCGTACCGCATCTCCTTCAGGGTCACCAGGTGGCCCTGGGCCCGCCGGAGTTCGGTGATGCGGGAGATCCACTCCTCCGCCGTGGCGGGCGCCTCGCCGCGGACGCGCCGGACGAGCCGGGCGATCCGCTCGGTCGTCTCCGCGAGGGCGTCGGCGGCCTGCCGGGTGAGGGCGGTGACGGTGGCGAACTCGTCGAGGACCTGTCCGGCGGTGGACCGGAGTGCGGCGAGCGGGGTGCGCAGGTCGCCGGTCTCCGGGTCCCCCAGCCAGTGGTGGACGTCGGCGGCCCGCTCGCAGGCGGCGACGAGCGCCTCGTACACCTCGCCGGCGGGGGTGGGTTCGGTGGCCTGCCGGGCGATCGACAGGCAGTCGGAGACGCCCCGCACGAGGTCCGCGTCGCCGATGCGGGCCAGCGGGTCGTCGCTCACGGGGGCCACGTGGGTGTCGGAGACGTACGGCGTCGTCCAGACCTGCACGGGGTGGACGCGGCCGGGTTCGCCGGACTCGCCGCGCAGGACGACCATCGTCCCGTCGTCGAGCAGCGCGTGTCCCCGGCAGGCGAGGGGGGTGGCGACCTCCTTGCGGATCAGGTTGTACGGCAGGAGGAGGCCGCGGCCCTCCGCCTCGGCGTGGAAGGCGAAGAGCAGGTCCTCGCCGTTGGGCGAGCGGACCGCCCGCTCGAAGGCGAGGCCGGAGGTGTCGGTGTCGAAGGTCTTCACGACCCCGGACGAGAGGCAGTAGCCGCCGGGGAAGACGACGCCCTCGTCGTCGGGCAGCCGCAGGCAGGCCTGCCCGATGCCGTCGAGCCGGACGACGGTCCCGGTCAGCGCGTTGAAGACGAGGTACCGGACGACCTCTTCCTTGTACGGGCGGACCCGGATCAGGGTGAGGGCGCCGACGACGGCGTGGGCGACCTCGGCGTCGGCGAGGGCCTGCAGCGGTTCGGCGACCGGCTCCGTGTGGATGCCGTCGGCGGTCTCGGGGTCGTTCTCCGTCTTGACGGTGAGCACCCCGCCGGTCGTGGAGACGTACAGGCGTCCGCCGAGCGAGATGTGCGGGTGCCGGCCGGGGACGTGGTCGTCCCGGGTGCTCTCCGTCCAGTCGAGGTCGTGCGCGGGCGGGAAGGTGTGGTCGCGCTCGCCCCGGGCGTCGAGGAACCGGGCCCCGCCGGACGGTTCGAGGGCCCAGCGCAGCACCCGCAGGTCGTCCGCCTTCTCCCCGGTCCGGAAGACGGCGAGGAGCCGGTCCTCGACGCGCCGGAGCCGGAGCAGCCGCGCGCCCCGGAAGTAGCGGTGCAGCGCGGCGAACTCGCGGACGAAGCCGGGGTCGTCCAGGAGGCCGGGGACCGCGTCCCCGGGCAGCGGGTCCAGGTTCCGGTCGTGCAGGGTGAGGACGTCGGCGACCGCCGGCCCCTCACCGTCGGTGGCGACCGCGCGACCGCCGAAGAGCAGGACGTCGTCCCCGACGGCGACGACGTCGAGGAGCACCCCGGGGCGTTCGGTGCGGAGCCGGTCGGTGCCGGTGAGGGCGAGTCCGCCGGAGCCGAAGGCGGCGGTGCGGGCGGTGTTGAGGGCCTCGGCGCGCCGGGCCAGTTCGCCGGCCTGCGCGGTGAGGCGGTCGCGGAGCACCGCGTACGCGTCCTGGTCGATTCCGCCGCTCATCCCTGTGCTCCCTCGTACCGTGGTGACTGCGGGTCCGGTGCCGGCCACTCCCCCGTTCGCCGGCACCGGACCCGTTCCGACCGCACCCCCGTGGCGGTCAGTCCTCGGCCGCGCCGTTCAGCGCGGCGGTCTCGACCGGCGCGGACGGCGTCGGCAGGTAGCCGTCGAGCGCGCCGGACTTCATGAGCTTCGTAAGCAGCGCCGAGACGCTGAGGTCGCGCACGTCGGAGCTGGAGAGCGAGCCGAGCACGTTCGTCAGGTCCTCGGTGAAGGGCTGCGAGCCGTCCAGCCAGGGCCCTGCGAGGGCCTGTGCGGTCTGCGAGTGGCCGACGAAGCCGTCGACGGACTTGCCGAGCGAGACGGACTGCACGAGCCGGTCGAGGAAGACGGACTCTCCCCCGACGATGTCGATGTCGGCGTTCTCCAGGCCGGTGGCGAGGACGGTGGCCTGCGCCTCGGCGACCTGGCGCTGCACGTCGAGGCCGGCGAGCCGGACGTCCTTCTCGGCCTCCAGGCGCAGGCGGAACTCCTCGTGCGTGCGGGACGCCTCGTCCAGGGCGGCCATCGCCGCCGCCTTCTCGGTCAGGCCCGCGGCCTCGGCCTTCAGCTTCTCACCGATCGCGGTGGCCTCCGCGAGGGCCTTCTCCCTGGCGCCCTCGGCCTCCGCGAGCGCCTTCTCGCGGGCGCCGGCGGCCTCGGCGCGCAGCCGGGCCTCGGTGGCCCCGGCCTCCGCGCGGCCGGCCTTCTCGATGACGTCGGCCTCCTTGTCGCGGACCTGGACCGCCGCGAGCCCTTCGGCGGCGGCCTCGGCCTGGATGCCCTCGGCGAGGCGCATCTTGGCGCGGGCGTCCATGTCGGCGGCCTTGTTGCGGGCCTCGGCGAGGGTCAGCTCCTCGGCGGCCCGGTGCACGGCGGCCTGCTCGGCGGCCTCCGCGGCCTTGATGTCCTTGACCAGCCGCTCCTGGGCCTCGGCCTCGGCGGCGATGACGACCGCCTGGCGGTTGCGCTCGGCCTCCTCGACCGCCCGCAGCCGCTTGATGGACTCCTCCTGCTCGGCGACCGTGCGGTCCACGGCGACCCGCTCGCGGATCACCTCGGCGATCTCGCGGCGCTCCGCCTCGACCTCCTTCTCGGCGGAGATGCGGGTCAGTTCGGTCTCCCGGTCGCGGGCGATGACCTCCAGGAGGCGGTCCTTCTCGATCCGCTCGTTCTCGACGGCGATGACCCGCTCGCGGTTCTTCTGCGCGACCGCGACCTCGCGGCCCTGGTTCTCGCGCTGGATGCCGAGCTGCTCCTCGGTCTTCAGGAAGGCGCTCTGCGCCCGCAGCCGCTCCTCCTCCACCACCCGGGCGGTCTCCGCCTCCTCGCGGGCCCGTACGGTGTCGATCTCGCGCTTCTGCTTGATCTCGGCGTCGGCCTGGCGCCGCTCCAGCTCCAGGATGGCCTCGCGGGCGTCGACGTCCTGCCGGGTGATCTCCTTCTGCTCGTGCCGGCGGAACTCGTTGGTGCGCACGTTCTCGGCGGCGGTCAGCTCGGTGATCTTGCGGATGCCCTGGGCGTCGAGGATGTTGCCGGGGTCGAGCTGGGCGAGCGGGGTCTGCTCCAGGTAGTCGATGGCCGCGTCCTCCAGGCTGTAGCCGTTGAGGTCGATGCCGATGATCTCGATGATCCGGAAGCGCAGTTCCTCGCGCTTGGTGTAGAGGTCGGTGAAGTCGAGCTGCTTGCCGACGGTCTTGAGCGCCTCGGAGAACTTGGCGTTGAACAGCTCCTGGAGGGTGTCCTTGTCGCTGGCGCGGGCGGTGCCGATGGCCTGGGCGACCCGGATGACGTCCTCGACGGTCTTGTTGACGCGGACGAAGAAGGAGATCCGGATGTCGGCGCGGATGTTGTCCCGGCAGATCAGGCCGTCGCGGCCGGTCCGGGAGATCTCGATCGTCTTGACCGAGATGTCCATGACCTCGGCCTTGTGCAGCACGGGCAGGACGACCTGTCCGGTGAAGGTGACGTCGACCTTCCGCATCTTCGAGACGATCAGCGCCTTGCCCTGCTCCACCTTGCGGAACAGCCGGCTGACCACGAAGACCAGGACGAGGGCGAAGAGCAGGACAACGGCGACGAGCACGCCGATGCCCAGGGTGATGGCATCCATGGGAAACCCCGTGTGTATGGAGGTGGTTGGGGGTGCGGCGGCATCGCGTCCGCGCTGCCGGCCGGGGGCGGACGCGGTGGGGCCGCCCCGTGCGAGGGGCCTCGCGCCCGGCTCGGGCGCCGCCCGCCGGCCGTGAAGGGGCCGTACCCGGGGACCGGAGTCCTCCCGGGACGGCTACGGTTCGTCGGGGAAGAGCTTCGCCGTGCGCCGCGCGAGACCGCGGCGCGCCGTCGCGGTCAGGGAGCGGGGGTCGGCTGGGAAACGGGCACCGGCCCGGAGGCGGGCGTCCACCGCGCGGCGGGTGCCGGCCGGGAAGCGGGCGTCGATCGGGAACCCACTTATCGTGCTTCCCTCCCCCTCCGCCCGCGGCTGTCGCTGCCCGTCCCCGGCATCCACCGGGGGACGTGCCCTCCGTGGAAACATCGTGACAGGGCCATTCACTTGTTCGCATTTCCGGTTTCCGGCAATCTTGACGCATCCTTGATGCCGGTCAGCGCCCCTCGGGCGGCGCCCGGCCCGCGATCGGGTCCGTGCGTCGAGGGGGTGGGCGGCACATAGGGGTGGGGAGGACGACGGTGGAACGAGTGGTGTCCGGGGAGTACCTGGAGGGGTACGCGGAGATCCTGGCGGAGGCCTCGGCGACGGGCCGGCGGCTGACCCGCGACGAGCTGGAGGTGCTGCGGGCCCGGGGCGAGCGGGCCGCCGAGGCCGGGATCGGGCTGCGCGCCCTGATCCGGGCGCACCTCTCGGCCGCCGGGGAGCTGCGGGCGGAGCTGCCCCGCGCCGCCGGCGACCACCTCCTCGTCGCCGTCGAGCAGGCCGTCGACGCCTTCGCGGAGGGACACGAGCGGGCGGGTGTGCTGGCGGTGCGTCAGGAGGAGGCGTACCGGCGCGAGTTCATCGACGACCTGCTGTACGGGCGGAGCGACCTCGGGCGCCTCGCCCAGCGCGCCGAGCGCTTCGGCCTGCTGCTCGCCCACGCGCACGCGGTGGCCGTGGCGCAGGGCAGGGAGCCGTACGAGGACGGCGCCTCCGTCACGCGGAACGTCGAGGCGTCCCTCGTGGCCCGGTTCGGCCAGCGGCGCATCCTGATCACCACGAAGGAGGGGCGCCTCGTCTGCGTCGCCCCGGCCGACCAGCCGGAGGTGCTGTCCTTCTTCGCGAAGCAGGCGTACGCGGCGACCGACGGCGGACAGGCCGCCCTCGGGCGCCCCCACTCGGGCCCGGGCGGTGTCGTCCAGTCGTACGAGGAGGCCCTGAACGCCCTGGACCTGGCCGCCCGGCTGGACCTGAACGACCCGGTCCTGCGCGCCGCCGACCTCCTCGTCTATCCGGTCCTCACCCGTGACCGCCAGGCCATGGCCGACCTGGTGGTCAGCGTCCTGGGCCCGCTCCAGGAGGCGCGGGGCGGCGCCCGGCCGCTGCTCGACACGCTCACCGCGTACTTCGACACCGGCTGCGTCGCCGCCGGGACGGCCCGGCAGCTCTCCCTGAGCGTGCGGGCGGTGACCTACCGGCTCGACCGGATCCACCGCCTCACGGGCACCGACCCCGGCGACCCCGCCCAGCGCTACACCCTCCAGACCGCCGTCATCGGCGCCCGCTTCCTGGGCTGGCCGGAGCAGGAGCTGTGACGGCGGCGCTTCCCGCCCCACGGGTTCCGGGGCCGCGGCCCCGGAGCCCCCGGGGCGCGCCCGTCACCTGCGGCGCGTCCTCGCCGCCGCGGCCGGCGGGCCGGTAGGCGGCCCGGGTCTTGGGCGTCTCCGAGACCCGGACGGCCGTGAGCTCCGGCAGGCGTTCACTCCGGAGGTCGAAGATCCACACGGCGAGATTCTCGGCAGAAGGGGGGACATCCTCCCCCATCGCTTCGTTCAAGCGACAGTGGTCGAAGGTGTCGTCCACCCGTTTCTTGAACGCGCCGAGTTCCCGGCAGTCCCGCACGAACCCCTCGCACCGGCTCCGTCAGGTCTCCGGCCGGGGGCGGGGGCGGCTCGGGGTCACCGTCCGCGGCCGGAGGACGTACGGGCTCCTTCGAGGAGTTCGGCCAGGCCCGCGCGGGTCGCGGCGAGCACGACGCGGTCCTCGGGGCGCAGGACGTAGCCGGCGTGGAGGTCCCACAGGAGGCCCGGCGGGTCGTCGCGGTCGTGGGCGGCGGTGAGGTCGGGGCGGCGGGCCTGCGGGGCGGTGGTGTCGAGGGCGAGGACGCGCCAGGCGCCGGGCCGGAAGGCCTCCCGGACGGTCCGCCCCTCCAGCTGGGGCTGTCCGGCGACGTCGAGCGCGGCGAAGAGCAGGACGCGCCGCTCGACGGGGATGGCGCCGAGAATCTGACGGCCCATCATGGCGGTGGCGAAGGCGGGCGCGGCGAGGGTGGAGACGCTGCGGCTGCGGGTGAGCGCGTCGGGGTGGGCGGCGCGCAGGGTGCGGTAGACGGCGGTGGCGAAGTCGTCGTCGTACAGGCGCAGTGCGACGAGCAGGTCCGGCGCGAGCGTGCGCGCGTAAAGGGCGGCCTCCAGGTTGGTGGTGTCGGCGCTGGTGAGGGCGAGGAGCGCGTGTGCGCGGTGGACCTTGGCCGCTTCCAGTACGCCTTCCTGGGTGACGTCGCCGAGGACGACGGGGACGCGCAGGCTCCGGGCGAGCGCGACGCCCCGGGCGTCGGGGTCGTCCTCCACGCACACCACGGGGATGTCCAGCTCGCGGAGCCGGGCCAGGACGCGGGTGCCGATCTTGCCGAGGCCGAGCAGGACGACGTGGCCGGCGAGGCCGCGCGGCGGCCGGCGCAGCGCGGCGGCGCTGCGGTAGGCCCCCAGGGCCTCCAGGGCACCGGCGACGAGCAGGGGCAGCAGGGCGAGGCCGACGAACCCGGTGAGGAGCTGGAGGATCTGGCGGGGGGCGGACTCCCCGACGGCGGGCTCGGCGATCGCGAAGAGGTCGAGCAGGGTGATGTAGACGGCGTGCAGCGGGGAGTCGTCGGTGACGACCGAGGAGACGACGGCCAGGACGGTCACGGCCGCGACGACGCCGGCGAGGGCCCAGCGCAGCCGGCGCGAGAGGAGTTCCTTGAAGGAGGCGCCCCGGCTGGTGCGCCTGCGGGGCGTGGCGGGTTCGTGGGTGACGGCTTCCAGGACGATGGTGCCGCGGCCCGCGGCGGTCCGTACGGCGTCGTCGTCGGGGAGGAGCTGCGGGGCCTGCGGGCCGCTGCGGTCGGAGCCCTCGGCGCCGGCGGGGTCGGTGGTCGTGGAGGACAGCAGGGCGAGGGTCGCGAGGCCGGGCGCGGCGACGTCCCCGGGGCGGCTGGGGAGCCGTTCGGCGGCGCGCAGCAGCAGTCCGTCGGCCTGGACGATCTTGCGGGTGCCGGCGACGGCGGTGGCGGCGAGCGCCGGGGCGGTGGTGTCGGCGTCCGAGAGGACGATCGTCGAGGTGTCGTGCCGGCCCCGGACGTTCTCGGGGACCGTGAGGTCGGTGGCCTGGTCGAGCAGTTCCGCCATGCGCCGACCCAGGTTCCGGTTGTACATCCGCAGGACGAGCCGGATCCTCGGGTTGAGGCGGCGGGCGAGGAACGCGGCCCGCATGTTGGCCTCGTCGTCCTCGTGGAGGAGGGCGAGGGCGGCGGCCCGCGCCACGCCGACCGCCGCGAGGACCTGCTCGTCGGGGACGGCGGCGGTCACCTCCCGTACGCCCGCGCCCTGCCCGGTGTCCGCGCCGTCCGGGGGCGGCCCGCCGGGCCGCCCGACCGCCGCGCTCATCCGCCCGAGCAGCGTCGAGGCCCGGGAGAGGTTCGTCGGCCGGCTCGCCGCCCCCTCGAAACCGGCCGGCGGCGGTACGACGAGGGTGACGGCCTGCCGGTACACGTCGGCGAGCTCGGCGGCGATCCGGTGCGCGAGCGCGTCGTCCCCGCACACGACCATGTGGCCGCCGGCCTGCAGCCGCCCGTTGGCCTGGGGCACTACGGTCACGATCTCCCCCTCGGACGCCGGCATCCTTGTCCGGCACGGTTCCTGACGCCCCCTCACGACCTCTCGCATCGTTCCGGCGTGGGCCGGACCATGGTGCCACGCGGCGGTACGGGGCTCACTTCCGGATCCCGGCAGCGTTCCCCGCGGGTGACTGCCGCCGACGCCCCCACGGCACGGAGGGGACGCCACGCCACGGTCCGCACGCGGTCGCGTTCCGCGCGATCGGGGCCGGGTTACGATGCGACCGGCCGGTCCACCCGCGGCCCGCCACCGATCGGGCGTGCCGCCCCGTGCCCCGCAGGAGACCCGTCGTGACGACGCCCCCGACCACGAACCGGTTGGTCCTCGGCTGTATGGGACTCGGCGGTCCTTGGGACGCCGAGTCGTACGCGGCGGCCGATGTCGAGGCCGCGGAGAGGGCCGTCGAGGCCGCGCTGGACAGCGGTATCACCGCGTTCGACCATGCCGACATCTACGGGCGGGGCAAGGCCGAAGCGGTCTTCGGCGAGGTCCTGACCCGTCATCCCTCGCTCCGCGCGCGCATCGACATCCAGACGAAGTGCGGGATCGTGCTCGCCCGTGACGACCGGCCGGGCCTGTACGACCTGCGGGGCCCGTCGATCGTGCGGAGGGTCGAGGAATCCCTGATCCGGCTGCGCACCGACGTGCTCGACACGCTCCTGCTGCACCGCCCCGACCCCCTCGCGGACCCCGAGGACGTGGCGAACGCCCTGCACTCCCTCCATGAGCAGGGTCTCGTCCGCCGGTTCGGCGTCTCCAACATGAGCGCCCCGCAGATCGCCCGCCTCCAGGCGCACCTCTCGCTGCCGTTGGCGGTCGACCAGCTGGAAATGAGCCTGGCGAGGCGCGACTGGCTGGAGGACGGAGTCCTCGTCAACACCCCGGCCTCGGCCGCCAACGGCTTCCCCGGGGGCACCGTCGAACACTGCCTGGCCCACGGCATCACCCTGCAGGCCTGGGCACCGCTCGCCCAGGGACGCTTCACCGGCCGACAGGAGACCAAGGAGGAACACGCCACCGCCGACCTGGTGGCCCGCCTGGCCGAGGCCAAGGGCACGACCCCGGAGACGATCGTCCTGTGGTGGCTCCAGCACCACCCGGCCCGTGTCGTCCCCGTCATCGGCACCACCAGCCCCACCCGCATCAGGTCCTGCGCCGACGCCGCGACCGCCGACCCCCGCCTCACCCACGAGGAGTGGTACGACCTCTGGATCACGGCCCGTGGCCTGCCGCTGCCCTGAGCGTTCTCCGACCTCACGCCGATGCGCGGTGAAGGACGGGGACGGGTGGGCGAGCACGCGAAGCCCACGGCCGGAAGGCCGGTTCCCGAAGGGCCGCCGAACGCCGGAGGGGCCGTTTCGGATTGCTCCGAAACGGCCCCTCCGGCTACGACTCGTTCGAGTCGGGACGACAGGATTTGAACCTGCGACCCCTTGACCCCCAGTCAAGTGCGCTACCAAGCTGCGCCACGTCCCGATGCGCGTCTTCGGCGGGTTGTTCCCGCGTCGGCGTGCAGGGCAAACATTACCTCACTCCGGCGGGTGGAACGACGCACGGGCTGTCACCGCGTCGGGGGCGTGGAGGGACGCGCCGCAGTCCGCGGCCAGCTCGGTCGCCTTCGCGAGGGCGGCGGCGGAGCCGGTGGCGCGGGCCAGGTCGAGGTGGGCGCGGGCCTCCTCGTAGCGGGAGGGGGACGCGGCCAGGTGGGCGACGGCCTCGGTGAGGAGGCGGCGGGCCTCGGGCGGGTCGGCGACGGCGGCCGCGCAGCGGAGGGCTTCGCCGAGGGCCGTGGGGGTGCCGATGCGTTCGGCGTGGGCGCGGGCCTCGGCGGCGATCCCGGCCGCCCGGTCCGGGTCCGTGGGCGCGAGCGCCCGCGCGAGGTCCAGGGGCCACGGCGCCCACACCACGTGGTGGCGGCCCCGGTCGACCAGGGCTTCGGCCGCGGCCTCCAGGGTGTCCACCGCCTCCTCGACGCGTCCCTCCGCGAGCAGCAGCCGGCCGAGGACGCTGGGGCCGTCGGGCAGGACGATCGCACCCGGCCACGGCGGTCCGAAGGAGTAGCGGTCGGCCACGCTCCGCGCCTCCGCGGTGCGTCCCCGGGCGACGAGCGTGTCCACGAGAAGGCATGCGGTGTCCCAGTGGACGGGGAGGCCGTTGCCGACCCGGTCGGCCAGGCGCAGGCCCTCCTCCAGGTAGTGCTGCGCCCTCGGCAGGTTGCCGCGGCGCCGGTGGACGAGGCCCAGGAGGGTGTGGGCGAAGGCGAGGTGGGCGCCGCTCCGGCCCGAGATCTCGAAGGCGCGGGCCGCCTCCGTGAAGAGGATCCCGGCCCGGTCGGGACGGTCGGAGAAGGCGTACGCGATGCCGGTGAGGGCCGGGATCTCGAAGCCCCAGGTGGGATCGGTCCAGCCGAGGCCCCGGGCCGGTATGCCGTCGACGAGGGCGAGGTCGCAGAGGCGTACGACCTCGTCGGCGGGTTCGCCGCGCATCATGGCGTCGAACCCGCGCACCGTGAGCAGGGCCCGCTCGGAGTTGTCCGCGCCGGTGAAGTGCGCGGTGAGGTCGGCCAGGCGGCGGGAGCGGGCGGGGCCGTCCTCCTCTGCGGCCTGGAACCCCTCGTACATGAAGTTCGCGGCCTGCAGGCGGCGCCGGTCGGTGCCGGGCGGGGTGCGGACGGCCTCGGCGGCGAGGACCCGGGCGGCCTCCCGGAGCTGGTTGTTGTGGGCGAGGGCCTGCGCGAGCCGGTAGGTGGCGTCGATGCGCAGGCCGTCGTCCAGGCCCGGCAGTTCGAGCGCGGAGCTCAGGTGGCGGACGGTGGCGGCGGGCGCGGTCAGCAGGGAGGCGCAGCCCAGTTCGTACAGCACCCTGGCGTACGAGTCCGGGCCGGGCGGTTCGGCCAGGGCCCGCTCCAGACAGCGCCGGGCCGCGTCCGGGGCGCCCACCGCGAGGTGTTCGTCGGCGGCGGCCCGCAGTTGGTCGACGACGTCCTCGTCCTCGTCGGGGTGCACTTCGAGGAGGTGCCGGGAGACGGCGGCCGGTCCGTGGCCCGCCCCGGTGAGCGCCCAGGCCGCCCGCCCGTGCATCGCGGTCCGCGCGGCCGGTGACATCGAGCCGTACACGGCGGACGCGATGAGGGGGTGCGCGAACTCCAGGTGGGTGGGGGCGGGGGACGGCTGGAGGGGTTTCGGGTGGGCGGGCTCCCGTGTCGCCGCCGGGGCGGGGGCGTCTTCGGCGCGGGGGCCGGCGTCCGGTCCGGTCGGCTTCCCCGGTCCCCGTCCGTTCTGCGCCTCCCGGTCCGCCCTCGTCGTCACGATCCTCGCCTGGCGGAGGAGTTCGGCGTGCTCGGCGACCTCGGACTCGCTCATTCCGGCGAGCGACGCCAGGAGGCCCGGGGTGCTGTCCGCGCCGAGGACGGCGATCGCCCGGGCGAGCTGGGTCGGGCCGACGCCGAGTTCTTCGAGGCGGGCGACGAGCCCGCCGCCGCGCGCTTCGGCGCCGAGGCCGCGCAGGAGGGAGGCGGAGCCCGCGACGGGTTCGAGCATCCGGTCGCGGGCCTTGGCGAGGAGTTCGACCGTCTCGTACGGGTTGCCCGAGGTCACCGTCCACAGTTCGCGGCAGAACGGCCCGTCGGCGTGGCCGCCCAGCGTCTCCCGGGCGAGCGCGGCGGTGGCCTCGGGCGTGAGGGCGTGCAGGCCCAGGGTCACGACGGCGCGGTCGGCGAGCGCGGCGAGGACGGCCGGCACGCCGGTGCGCCGCGGCCCCTCCGGCAGGGGCCGGTGGGCGAGGACGACCAGGGCGGGCAGCCGGCGGTCCCGCCGGATCCGGGTGAAGGCGTCGAGCCACGCCAGGGATTCGGCGTCGGCCCAGTGCGCGTCGTCCACGAGCAGCACCGGGGGCCGGTCCCGCAACCGGTCCGCGAGCCGTTCCAGCAGCTTGGCCAGGCCGTCCCGCACACCCTGCGGGTCGGCGGGCGCGGCCGACGAGGAGGGCGGCGGGGCGAGGCCGAGCGCGGGCGCGAGCAGGTCGAAGTGGCCGCCGCAGAGGAGCCGTACGTCCTCCTCGTCGAAGCGGTCGAGCGCGGGCTGGAGGAGCTGGCGGGTGACGTGGAAGGGGACCGAGGTGAGGGTTTCGCCACCCCGGGCCGTCAGGACGGTGCAGCGGTCCCGGGCGGTGCGCCGGATCTCGCGGAGGAGGGTGGTCTTGCCGATGCCCGCCTCTCCCCGGTAGACGAGGATGCCGCCGCGCACCGGGCCGCCGGCCGTCGCCCCGGCGACGAGTTCGTCCACGGCGTGCGCTGCCGCGGCGAGCTCCGGGTCGCGTTCGAGCAGCCCGCCGTACGACCCGTCCGGGACCATGGGCGCGAACGGCGTGACGGGCGACGGCTTTTCGGGATCCGACGACACCGGTGACTCACTCCCCTACCCGAGCTTCTTGCGCGCCGCGGCCGGCGAGACCCACGCGGACCGGCACGAAGCGCTTGTCGGACGAGCCTAGCGTTCCTGATCGTTCCGGGGGTGACAATGGCGGGGTGAACCGGACCACGCATGATCGGGGCAGGGACCGCGACGAGGAGGGGCGGGCCCGCAGCGCCCGTCCCCGCGACGGCCTCGGCCGACCGCTGCCGTACGGGGCGGAGGGGGTGCCCCGGCAGCCGGAGGGGGTCGTGCGGGATCCCGCCGCGACCCTGCGCGAGGCGCAGCGGCTGCTCGACGCCGGGATGCCCTTCCACGCGCACGAGGTCTTCGAGGACGCCTGGAAGTCCGGGCCGGAGGCGGAGCGCGACCTGTGGCAGGGGCTCGCCCAGCTCGCCGTGGGCCTGACGCACGCCGCCCGGGGCAACGCGGCGGGCGGGGCGCGGCTGCTGCGGCGCGGCGCCGACCGGCTGGCGGCGGCCGGGGCGGGGGCCGGGGCCGGGGCTTTTGGACCCGGGGCTCCCGGGAGCGGTTCTCCGGCCCCGGGTCCGTACGGGATCGACGTCGGCGGGCTCGTCTCCTGGGCGCGGGAGCTGGCCGGGCGTACGGAGGGCACGGAGCGCACGGAAGGGGGCGCGGGGGACGGGGCTGTGGGGCCCGTCGTGGTCGACGCCGCCGCCGAGGCGCCGCGGCTGCGCCGGAACGCCTCCTGAATCCGCTCCCTCCCGAGCCCATCCGCTCTTGAACCCGCTCCCTTCCGGGCCCGTTCCCTCCTGGACCGTTCCCTCCCGGGCCCGTTACTTCCCCGCCCCCTCGATCTCCTCCCGCAGTACGGCCGCGTGGCCGGCCGCCGGGTCCGTGGTCGCCGTGAGGAGGGTGACCGTCCCGCGGGCCGCGAGGTCCTTCAGGCGGGCGAGGGGGTCTCGTAGACGCGGCGGACGCGGACGGCGGGGGTGTGTGCGGCCATGGGGCCAGGGTGCCGGACGGCGCCCCGGCTCACCCGGTGGCGCGCAGCGCCGGAAGGAGGACGGCGTCCACGAAGGCCCGCATGGCCGAGGTGTCCGTGAAGCGCTCCTCGCAGATCCGCTCGATGCGGAGCATGCCGAGGAAGGAGGGGGCCACGAAGTCGACGGCGGGGTTCCCGGCCTCGACCTCGCCGCGCTCGACCGCACGCGCCACGATCGCGTCGATGGCCGCGATCTCGGGGGCGATGACGGTCTCGCGGAGCGCGGCGCGCAGATCGGGGTGCTGGATGTACGCCTGGGCCACGGCCTCCATGAGGCCGGCGTCGCGCTCGTGGTGGGAGGCGGCGACACGGGCCGCCTCGCGCAGGTCGCCGGCGAGGGTGCCGGTGTCGATGCCGCCGAAGACGACGCAGCGCCGCCGGGCGAGGGCGGCGGTGACGAGCCGGGGCTTCGTCCCCCACTGCCGGTAGAGCGTGGCCTTGCCGCACTTGGTGAGGGCCGCGACGCCCTCCATGGTCACCGAGTCGTAGCCGCCCTCGCGGAGGAGGCGGAGCACCGCGTCGTAGAGCTCGGTCTCGCGCTCCGGCGTGATCTTGCTGCGCCGGGCTGCGGCGGTCGCGGCCTGTGTGGACATCGGTCCCTCCCGTAGGGGTCTCCCTCTGCACATACGAGAGTAGGGGGTGCACAATCGAGACGCAAACGTATCGATACGCTTGCGTCTCGATGAGAACGGATCTAGGCTTCCTCCGTTTGCTGCCGATTTGACTGATTGACCGATGGACGGATCAGAGGGCCGTGCGATGGCTGCCGGGATGAGCGGGATACGAGGACCACGTCCTGCAGGACCTGGGGCGACGCCTACCCCCGGCCCCGCCGGTCACGCCGGTCACGACATCGGCGCGGAGAGCGCGGAGAGCGCGGAGAGCGGGCAGGCCCCGGGCCCGGAGGAGAACCCGCCCCCACGGCAGGTCCCGCGACCGCCCCTCCTGCGCGAGCTGCTGCTCGTCACCGCCCTGTTCCTCGTCTACAAGTTCGGCCGGCTCTTCGCCAACGGGCACGAGGTCCGCGCCTTCCACAACGCCGACCGCGTCTGGGACGCCGAGCGCGCGTTCCACCTGCCGGGCGAGGGGGCGGTCCAACAGCTCCTGATGCACGGCGAGCCGCTGATTCGGGCCGCGAACACGTACTACGCGGCCGTGCACTTCCCCGCCACGGCCGCCTTCCTCGTCTGGCTGTACCTGCGCCGCCCGGCGCACTACCTGTGGTCGCGCCGCGTGCTCGCGCTCCTCACCGCCGCCGCGCTCGCGCTGCACCTGCTGGTGCCGCTCGCGCCGCCCCGGATGCTCGCCGCCACCGGCCTGGTCGACACCGCCCGGGTCTACGGCCCCTCCGTCTACGGGGCCGTGCCGGAGACGGACTCGATGGCGAACCAGTTCGCCGCCATGCCGTCGCTGCACTTCGGCTGGGCCCTGATGGTCGCGATCGGCCTGATGGCCGCCACCCGCTCCCGGTGGCGGGCGCTCTGGCTGCTGCACCCGCTGGCCACCCTGCTCGTCATCGTCGGCACCGCCAACCACTACTGGTTCGACGCGCTCGCCGCCGCCGTGCTCCTCGGCCTCGCGCTGCTCGCCGTCCGCGCCCCCGGCCACCGGACGGCGACCCCATCCGTACGCCGTCCGCCCGGGGCGGCGGCCCTCCCGGTCGGAGCCCTGCGATGAATCCCGCCGCCGGCACCGCGCTCGCGGTGCTCCTCTCCCTCGTCTCCGCCGCCGGTTACGCGCTCGCCGCCGTCGCCCAGTCCCGGCTCGCCGCTGCCTCGCCCGCCTCCCCCGACGGACGCGGAGCGCTGCGCGCGCTGCTCGCCCGGGGGCAGTGGTGGTGGGCGGTCGGCCTGAACGCCGCCGGGGCCCTCGCCCACGTGGCCGCCCTGCACTACGGTCCGCTGACCCTGGTCCAGCCGCTCGGCGCGCTGACCCTCGTGGCGGCGCTGCCGCTCGGCGCGTACTGCGCGCGCCGGCGGGTGACCCGCACCGAGTGGCGCGGAGCCGCGTGGACCCTGGCCGGTCTCGTCGGCCTGGTCGCGGTCACCGGGCCCGCGGCCCCCGGCGAGGCGCTCAGCCTGCGCGAGGCGCTGGTCGTCGCCGCGGCGACGGCGCTCCTGATCGCCGCGCTCTCCTCGGGCCGCCGCCACGGGCCCGAGGGGCGGGCCGCCGGACGCGGGCTCGGGCACGCCACGGCCTCCGGCATCGCGTCCGGTGTCGCCTCGGCGCTCACCCAGACCCTGACGGCCGCGCTCGCCCTCGACCTCCCCGGCGCCGAGCCGACCTGGTGGCAGACCGCGCTGCTCGCGGTGCTCATATCCGGTTTCGCCACGGGCGGGCTGCTGCTCTCCCAGGCCGCCTACCGGGGCGGGCTCGCGGCGCCGCTGGCCGTCGTCAACCTCTCGAACCCGGCGGCCGCCGCCGTGATCGGCGTGGCCCTCCTCGGCGAGACCTTCCGGGCGGGCGCGTGGGGCTGGTTCGCCGCCGCCGGAGCGTCGCTGATCGCGGCGCGGGGCGTGGTGCTCCTGACGAAGGGCGACGGCGGGACGGGAGAGGCGGGGGCCGCCACCGGGACGGGTGCCGGGGCCGTCGCCGACGCGAGCGCCGAGACCGGGGCCGTCGTCGGGGCCGGGGGCCTTCCGGCGGCCCGGATCGCCGGTCTCGCCGCGCCGGAGACCGAGCCGGCGGGCGTCCCGCTCGCGGGGTGAGGGCGGACGTCACCCGCATTCGTCACCTTGACGACAACCGAATCCACCCCCTATCGTCAATATGACGACAAGGGGGCTTCCATGGCCGACATCACCCGGCGGGCCGGCTGGCGCCATCTGCGCTCCGCGCCCACCGCGCACATCCGCCACCAGCGACGGGGAAAGCTCGTCCACGACGGCGAGGGGCTCAGCTTCTGGTTCCGGCCGCGCACCGCCGCCCTCTCCGAGGTGCCGGTGAACGACCGGGAGCTGGCGATGGCCTTCCACGCCCGCACGGCCGACTTCCAGGACGTGAGCGTGCAGTCCACCGTCACGTACCGGATCGGCGACCCGGGCGCCGCGGCCACCCGGCTCGACTTCTCCATCGACCCCGACACGGGCGCCTGGCGCGGCACCCCGCTGGAGCAGATCGCCACCCTCCTCACCGAGACCGCCCAGCAGCACGCCCTCGACGTCCTGGCCCGCACCACCCTCGCCGCCGCGCTCGTCGACGGGGTGGCGGCGGTACGGGACCGCATCGCGACCGGCCTCGCCGCCGAGCCGCGCCTGCCGGACACCGGCATCGAGGTCGTCGCCGTCCGGGTCGTGGCGATCCGCCCCGAGCCCGAGGTCGAGCGCGCCCTGCGCACCCCCGCCCGCGAGCAGATCCAGCAGGAGGCCGACCGCGCCACCTACGAGCGCCGGGCGGTCGCCGTCGAGCGGGAGCGCGCCATCGCGGAGAACGAGCTGGCCAGCAAGATCGAGCTGGCCCGGCAGGAGGAGCGGCTGGTCGAGCAGCGCGGCACCAACGCGCGGCGCGAGGCCGAGGAGAACGCCGCCGCCGACGCGGTGCGGGCCGAGGCCGAGGCCGTACGGAAGGTCCGGCTCGCCCGGGCCGAGGCGGAGGCCGCGCGCGAGGTCGGTGAAGCGCGCGCCGGGGCGCAGTCCGCGTGGCTGCGGGCGCACGCGGAGGCCGATCCGGCCGTTCTGCGCGCCCTCGCCGTGCAGCGGGCCGCCGAGAACCTGCCCCGGATCGAGCACCTGACGCTCTCCCCCGACGTGCTCACCGGACTGCTCGCCAAGCTGGGCGGCGAGGGCGGGTCGGGCGGGGCCGGCGGGGCCCGGTCGTGAGCCTCGCGCCGCGCGCGGTGCTCGTGCACCGGACGACGGAGTACGAGGAGTTGCTCGCCCGGCACGGCACCCACGGGCAGGCCGCGTTCTTCCTCTCCGCGCGCGGTCGCTCGGTCGAGGACGTGCGGGAACGGCACGAGCGGGCCCGTCGGGCGCTCGCCGAGGTGGCGGGCGCGGTGCCGCTGACGTGGCGGCAGACCCGGGTGGAACGCGCCGATCTGGACCGGTTCCTGTTCGGTCCCGAGGACGTCGTGGTGGTGGTCGGACAGGACGGCCTGGTCGCCAACGCGGCGAAGTACCTGACCGGACAGCCCGTCGTCGGCATCGACGCGGACCCGGGGCGCAATCCGGGCGTCCTGGTCCGGCACCGGGCGGCGCAGGCGCGGCGGCTGCTGCCGTACGCGGCGGGGGAGGGCGCGGCGGCCGACGAGCTGACGATGGTCGAGGCCGTCACCGACGACGCGCAGCGGCTCCTGGCGCTCAACGAGATCTACGTCGGGCCGCCGGGCCACCAGACCGCCCGCTACACGCTCGGGCTCGACGGGACGGACGCGGCGGCCGAGGCCCAGGCGTCGTCGGGCGTCCTCGTCGGCACCGGCACAGGGGCCACGGGCTGGCTGCGCTCCCTGTGGGAGCAGCGCTCCAGCGCCCTCCCGCTGCCCGCGCCGTCGGACCCCCGGCTCGCCTGGTTCGTGCGCGAGGCCTGGCCGTCCCCGACGACCGGCACCACCCGCGTCGAGGGGCTCCTCGACTCCGGCGCGGGCCTGCGCCTGACCGTCGAGTCGGACCGCCTGGTCGCCTTCGGCGACGGCGTCGAGTCGGACGCGCTCGAACTGACGTGGGGCCAGACGGTCCGCCTCGGCATCGCCGCCCCGCGCCTGCGCCTGGTGCACTGAGGCGGGGGCGCCGCGCGGGGCGCGGGGCACCGAGGGAAGCGGTCGCGGCCGGGCCGATCGGCCCGATCCGGACGGAGGCCCCACCCCAGCGCCGCCGGTCACGGCCAGGTCCGGTCACCCCGGACCGGGCGGAAGCCCCACCCCGGCGCGGAAGCACCGCCGAAGCACCCCAGCCCCGCCGGTCAGGGCCACGTTCGATCGGCCCGAGCCGGACGGAGACCCCGCCCCGGTGCGGAAGCACCGCCGGAACGCCCCGCCCCGCCGGTCACGGCCGGGCCCGATCGGCCCGATCCGGACGGAGGCCCCACCCCAGCCCCGCCGGTCACGGCCAGGTCCGGTCACCCCGGACCGGACGGAGGCCCCACCCCGGCGCGGAACCACCGCCGAAACCCCCCGGCCCCGCCGGTCGCGGGCGGGTTCGCCCGGGTCGGGCAGGGCGGGGCCCCGACCCGGTGCGGGAGCGCCCCGGTCGCGGCCGGATTCGATCGGTGGGGGTCGGGCGGGAGTCCGTACGGCGTTATGCTCGGCGCGCTTTGCCCGGGTATCCGCCCGGGCGTGGCCGGGGCGTCCGGCGCTTTCCGTACTCCCGCACCCCCGCACCCCTCCCGGCCGTCGAAGGACACCCCATGGCCACCGGCTCGCTGACCGTCTCCCCCGCCACGCCGCAGGACTGGGCACTGGTGCGCTCCTGGGCCGCCGAGGAGGGGTGGAACCCGGGGGTCTCCGACGTCGCGGCGTTCTTCGCGCAGGACCCCGGCGGCTTCTTCCTCGGCCGGATCGGCGGGGAGCCCGTCTCCGCCGTCTCGGTGGTCGACTACGACGACGCCTATGCCTTCCTCGGCTTCTACCTCGTGCGCCCCGAGCTCCGCGGTCTCGGCCACGGCCTGGCCACCTGGCGGGCCGCGCTCGGCCACGCGGGCGACCGGGCCGTCGGGCTCGACGGCGTGCCCGCGCAGCAGGACAACTACCGGCGCTCCGGGGCCGGGACCTCGCCCGCGTACCGCACGGCACGGTACGCGGGCGAGGTCCCGGCCCCGGAGCGCCCGCCGGCCGGCCTGGTCCCCGCCGGGCGGGTCGGCGCGGCCGCCCTCGCGGCGTACGACGGCGCCTGCCACCACGCCGACCGGCCGCGGTTCCTCTCCGCCTGGCTCACCACCCCCGGGCACCGCGCCCTGGCCCGGGTCGTCGACGGGCGTCTGACCGGGTACGGGGTGGTTCGTCCCGCCCAGGACGAGGCCCGGATCGGGCCGCTGTTCGCGGACGGTCCGGCGGACGCGGCGGCCCTGCTCGACGGACTCGCCGCCGAGGCGAGGGACTTCGGCTCGGACCGGATCGCGGTCGACATGCCGGAGGTCAATCCGGCGGCGGCGCGCCTGGCCCTGGAGCGCGGCCTGGAGCCGACGTTCGAGACGGCCCGGATGTACACCGGGCCCGTCAGGCCGGTGGCCCGCGAGCGCGTCTTCGGCGTCACCACGCTCGAACTGGGCTGAACGAAGGGCTCCGGCGGGCCCGCCCCCCTCCCCCCTCACCGACCCCCCGCCACCCCCTGAGGGGTGACAAGGGTTTTCCCCGTATCGGGTTCACCTCCCCGTTCCCTACTGTCCTCCGCACCGGCAGATATCATCCTCCGCATCGCACCATGACAGGTGCATGTGAAGGGTGGCATCCGCCGGTGACGGCCTTGACCCGGGCCGTCGCGCCGGTGGCGGCGCACGGGCCCCCCAAGCCCAGGGAACGCCGGACCGCGACCCCCACTTCGCCCCGTGTGTGCCCGCGCCGCCGCCACTGCTCCGCAGTTACGTCGTAATCGAAAGGGCCACACCTTGAACGGTTCCAGGCGGAGAGTCATATCCGTGGTCGCGGGCGCCGCGATCCTCGGTGCCGCTGCCACCACCTCCGGGGCGTTCGCCGCCGCCCCGGCCGCTCCCACCCCGAAGCCCGCCCCGGTTTCGCAGGCGATCCAGGCGCTTCCCAGCGCTCCGGTCGAGAAGCTCATCGTCACGTACAAGACCCGGTCCGCCGAGGCCGGTTCCAACGCCGCCGCGAAGAGCGACACGGCCGAGAAGGCCGCGAAGACGGGCGAGAAGCTCTCCTTCGAGCGCCGGCTCGCCGCCGGTTCCGCCCTGGTCGACCTGGGCGACGGCACCACCAAGCAGGACGTCGCGAAGGTCATGGACGCGTTCCGCGCCGACCCGGCCGTCGCCTCCGTCGAGCCCGACATCCGCGCCTACGCGATGGCGGCCACGCCGAACGACACCGAGTACGCCAAGCAGTGGGACCTCTTCGAGGCCACCGGCGGCATGAACGTTCCGGCGGCCTGGGACAAGACGACCGGCTCCGGCGTCACCGTCGCCGTCATCGACACCGGCTACGCCGCCCACTCGGACCTGGCGGCCAACGTCGTCTCCGGTTACGACTTCATCTCCTCCTCCGCCGACGCCCGCGACAACAACGGTCGCGACGCGGACCCGAAGGACGAAGGCGACTGGAACGCCACCGACAACGAGTGCGGCCTCGGCTCCAAGGCCTCCAGCTCCTCCTGGCACGGCACCCACGTGGCCGGCACCATCGGCGCCGTCACGAACAACACCAAGGGCATCGCGGGCATCGCGTACAACGCGAAGATCCAGCCCGTGCGCGTGCTCGGCAAGTGCGGCGGCTCGTCCGCCGACATCGCCGACGCCATCACCTGGGCCTCCGGCGGCACCGTGCCGGGCGTCCCGGCCAACCCGACCCCGGCGAAGGTCGTCAACCTGAGCCTGGGCGGCGCGAGCTCGACCTGCCCGAGCGTCTACCAGACCGCCATCAACGGCGCCGTCTCGCGCGGCACCACCGTCGTCGTGGCCGCGGGCAACAGCAACGCCAACACCTCCGGCTTCACCCCCGCCAACTGCTCGAACGTCATCACCGTGGCGTCGACCAGCCGCGAGGGCAACCGGTCGTACTACTCCAACTTCGGCACCGCCGTGGACGTGTCCGCGCCCGGTGGCGAGACCCGCCGCGCCACCGACACGCCCGGCACCGTCACCACCCCCCAGAACGGCATCCTCTCGACGCTGAACTCGGGCACGACGACCCAGGCGGCCGAGAACTACAAGCCCTACCAGGGCACCTCGATGGCGGCGCCGCACATCGCCGGCCTCGCCGCCCTCCTGAAGTCGGCCAAGAGCACCCTCACCCCGGCCGACATCGAGTCCGCGATCAAGTCCAACGCCCGACCGCTGCCGGGCACCTGCTCCGGCGGCTGCGGCGCGGGCATCGCCGACGCGGCGAAGACGGTGAACGCCGTCACCACCACCACGCCGCCGGCCGGCAACGTCTTCACCAACGCGACCCGCGTGTCGATCCCGGACAACACCACCGTGTCGTCCCCGATCACCGTCACCGGCCGCACCGGCAACGCGCCCGCCGCCCTCAAGGTCGGCGTGGACATCAAGCACACCTGGCGCGGGGACCTGGTCGTCGACCTGGTCGCCCCCGACGGCACGGTGCGCAACCTGAAGGCCTCGTCGTCCTCGGACAGCGCCGACAACGTCGTGACGACCTACACGGTCAACGCGTCGAGCGAGGTCGCCAACGGCACCTGGAAGCTCCAGGTCCGCGATGTGGCCTCGGGTGACACCGGCTACATCGACGCGTGGAGCCTCACCTTCTGACGCACCACCGCACTACCCTCGACCCACCCCCCACATCAGCATCATTGCTGGTCAGCGACGCGCTCGTGGTCTACACCACGGGCGCGTCCTGGCGTTGTGGGAGCGTGCGCGACCGGAGCGCGCTGTCCGTATGCCGGACAAGGGGCCTGGACTCCGCCGGTGGGCTCCGTATTCTCTGCGCACGGGGCTCGTGGGCCGGGGGCCCGAGCGGCCGGAGGTGGTGGACAGTGACGACAGCTCCGCACGTCGCCCTGCGCCCCGCGGGCGCGGGGACGCATCCCGCGCCGGTGGGCCGCGAAGAGCTCCTCGCCCGGCTGGAACGCGCCCTGCACACCCGGGGCCGCGCCCTGCTCACCGGGCCCGCCGGCGTCGGCAAGACCGAGGTCGCGCTCGCCGCGGCGGCTCGCGCCGAGGCGCGCGGCGAGACCGTGCTGTGGCTCGCGTCCCTGCCGTCCGACCGCGAGATACCCGGCGCCTCGGCCGCCGCGCTCGTCGCCTCCGTGGCGGCGACGGTGGCCCTGCCCGGATCCGGGCCCGCCCGCCCCGAACCGTCCGACGCCTCCGGGCCCGGGGCGTTCGTCCCGGTCCTCCCGGCCCTCGGCGCCCCCAGGACGCCCGCGGACCGGGCCGCCGGAGCGCACCCCGCCCCGGCCCCCGCCGCCGGAGCGCACACCGCGGATCCGTACGCCGCCGGCCCCCACGCCACCGGTCCGCACACCAGCGGTCCGTACACCACCGGCGTGTTCGCCTCCGGGGCCTTCGACGAGCTGCCCGGTCCCCAGCGCACCGCCGTCGCCATGCTCTGCCGCGAGGCCCCGATCGACGCGGACGGCTGGGACCCGATCGCGCTGCGCCTCGGCATCGCGCAGATCCTGCGCACCCTGACCTGCCGGGGGCCCGTGCTGCTCGTCGTCGACGGGGTCCAGCACGTGGATCCGGACAGCGCGGACCTGCTGCGGTTCGCCCTCCACCTGGCGCCGCCCGCGCTGCGGGTGGTGGCCGTGGAGACCCCCGAGCCGTACGGGGAGGCCCGCGATCCGTACGGCGAGCCCCACCGCTCCGAGGACCCGCACGCCAGCCACCTCTGGGTGCCCTCGGAGGCGGACGTGCTGCGCGTCCCGCCGCTGCACGCCGACGAGATCGCCGAGCTCCTCATCCACCACCGGCTGCCGTCCCGGATGGCCGGCCGCATCCACCGCGCGAGCGGCGGCAATCCGCGGCTCGCGCTCGCGGTGGGCCGCTCGCTGGCCGACGCGCGGACCCCCGTGCACCACGCCGAGGCCCTGACCCTCTCCGGGCGCGCCCGCGACCTGGCGCGCCAGCTCCTGGGCGCCGCGCCGCCCGCCGTACGGGAGACGCTGCTGCTCGCGGCGCTGGCGCTGCGCCCGTCGGCGACGCTGGTGCGGCGGGCCGGGCGGCCCAACGCGGAGGCCGACCTGGCGGCGGCCGAGCGGGCCGATCTGGTGTCGCTGGCCGAGGACGGCTCGGTGACCTTCACCGCCGGTCTGCTGCCCTCCACCCTGGTGCACGACGCCTGCTGGGCCGAGCGGAGCGCCGGGCACGCGGCCCTCGCGGAGGTCGTGGACGATCCCGTGGAGGCCGTACGGCACCGGGCGCTCGCCACCGAGAGCCCGGACGAGGAGCTGGCCGCCGAGGTCGCGGCCGCCGCCGATCTGGCCCGGCGGCGCGGAAACAGCGCGCTCGCCGCCGAACTCGCCCTGCTCGCCGCCGAGTCGACGCCGGGGCGGCACGGCACCCGGCGGATCGCGCGGCTCGTGGACGCGGCCGAGGAGGCCGCGCGGGCGGCCCGCGCCGACCTGGCGATGCGGGCCGCGACCGATCTGCTCGCCCGGGACGCGGAGCCCGCCGACCGGGTGCGGGCGCGGCTCGCCGTGCTCGACACGGCGGGCCAGGGCCTGACCGGCCTGGACGAGATGTACGTCCACGCCATGGAGGACTCCGAGGGCGACACCGCCCTGCGGGCCGCCGTGCAGCTCCGGCTCGCCGTCAAGTACGTGCTCGCGGACGGCGATCCGCACCGCTCGCGGACGGCGGCGGTCGAATCGGCCGCGCTGGCCGCGTCGATGGGCGACCCGCGCACGGCCGCGCAGGCGCTGACCGTGCAGGCGCGGATGGAACGGGCGCTCGGCTCGCCGGACGCGGATGCCGTACTCGCCCGGGCGCGGGCCCTGGAGCTGGCCGAGCGGCCCCTCGGCATCCGCAACGCCGCCCAGATCCTGACGATCCGCCACGCCCTGTTCGACGACCGGCTCGTGGAGGCCCGCGACGAGCTGGGGGCGCTGCTTCCGCTGGTGCAGCGGCGCGGCTCCGTCGAGGACGCCATCGAGCTGTTCCGCACGCTGGCAGAGATCGAGTCCCGGATCGGCCCGTGCGCGGCGGCGCTCGCCCACGCCGGGCAGTCCCTCGCCCTCACCCTGGAGGCGGGGCTCTCCCCCGGGCCCGCCTGGTACGCGCTCGCGCTCGCGGAGACGGCGGGCGGCAGCTTCGCGCGGGCCGCGAGCTACGCGCGCCGCAGCGTGCAGGCCTCGGAGGAGGAGGGCGACCGGGTCTTCCTCTCCCGCAGCCGGTACGCGCTCGGCCGGGTCCAGCTGGTCAACGGGGACGTGGCGGCCGCCCTGGAGACCCTGCGGCGGGTGCAGGCCGACGAGCGCGCGCAGTCGACCGTGGACCCGTCGATGCTCCGCTGGCACGAGGAGCTGGCCGAGGCGCTGCTCGCGAACGACGCCGCCGGCGAGGCCCTGGCGCTGCTCGCGGAGGTGCGGCCGGTGGCGGAGCGCCTCGGGCGGTCCACGGTCCTGCTCGGCTGCGACCGGGCGTACGCCCTGTGCCTGGCGGCCGAGGGGCGTACGGATGAGGCGGCGGAGCTGCTGACCCGTACGGCCGGGGAGTTCGGGCGGGCGGGGCTGCCGCTCGAGCGGGGCCGGGCGCTGATCGCCCTGGCCCGGGTGGAGCGCCGCCGGAGGCGCCGGTCGGCGGCGCAGAGCGCCCTGCACGAGGCGGCGTCGGTGTTCGAGCGGGTCGGGGCGGCGCCGTGGCTGGCCCTGGCGGGCGAGACCCCGGCGGGCGAGGGTCCGGCGGGCGGGCCGGTGGGCGAGGAGACCGCTCCCGCGCTCTCCTCCCTCACGGAGGCGGAGCTGCGCCTGGCCCGGCTGGTGGGCCAGGGCGCCAGCAACCAGGAGGCGGCGGCGAAGCTGTACCTGAGCGTGAAGACGGTCGAGGCGCGGCTCACCCGCATCTACCAGAAGCTCGACGTCCGCTCCCGTGCCCAACTGGCCACGGCCCTCAGGCCGTAAGCGCCGTGAGTGCCGCAAGCGCCGCGCCACCCGTGAACGTCACGGCGTGGACGCCCCGGGCGAGCGGCGCGGGCGTGCCGACCTCCCGCGACACCACGCCGGTCCCGCACCCTGCCTGATAACGTCATGACTTAACCATCTGGGGCATTTGCGGCATATGTCCGCATCCTCGTCTGAACGGGAGCAGCAATGACCGGTGGACCCGAGCCCATCGACGCCGACGCCCGCACGGCGCTGGAGAAGGAGCTCGCCGAGCTGCGCGCCGAGCGCGACTCCGTCGCCGCCACCCTGCGGGACGGCGGCGGCGACCAGACGGGCGACAGGGCCGATCAGGCCGACGAGTTGATGCGGGCCGACGAGGCCGACCGGCTGAACGGGCGCATCCGGGAGATCGAGGACCGGCTGGAGGCCGCCTCCGCCGCCGCGCCCCCGGCCGCCGGCACGGTCGGCGTCGGCAGCAGCGTGACCGTGCGGTTCGACGACGGCACCGAGTCCACCGTGCAGATCGCCGAGCTGGCCGACGCGCTCGACTCCTCCCTGGTGACCGGCGACAGCCCGCTCGGGAAGGCGCTGCTCGGCCACGGCGCCGGCGACACCGTCACGTACGAGACGCCCGGGGGCCGGGCGACCGCGACCGTGGTCTCGATCGGCTGACGGCACCGGGCCGGAGGCCGACACCGGACACGGACAGGAGCAGGCGCGGTTCGGGGAGGCCGACCGCAAGGGCGGGCCCGGACACACCGTCCTGGTGACCCTCGTCTTCGCCGCGCCGGTCACCAAGGTCACCTGCACAGTCGGCGGCGACGACGCGGTCCGCGACGTGCTCGCGGGCCGGAGCCGGCGAACCGGCCGGACGTCCTGCTCGGCATGGTGATCACCGATCAGGACGATCGCGCGGAGCCCGGCGGTGGAGGCGTCGGTGTCCGAGACCTGGTGGGTCGTGCCGGGTCGAAGCCGAAGGATCCGGGGCGGGCGGCAGCCGAGTGGCATGCGGATGGGGGCGGACATAGCCTGCCCGAAGGAGCTGTTCCGTCTCGTACCGCCCGTGCCCCGTGGGGCGAGAGGGTGAGGAACCTTGAGCACCGACCAGGAGAAGCCGGAGACCCTTCAGGAGACTTCCGGGAGCCTGGAGCCCCGTGGGGGACCGGCCCCCGGGGGCGACCCGGAGTTCCGCCCGTACCACCACCCCGCCGCCGGCTGGGGCGCCGCCAGGAGCGTGACCGGCTTCATGGTGCGCGAGGGCGCCCCCCCGCTCGACGGGCCCCGGGCGATCATGAAGATGAACCACGAGAACGGCGGGTTCGACTGCCCCGGCTGCGCCTGGCCCGACGACACCAAGGGCCTGCACCTGGACATCTGCGAGAACGGGATCAAGCACGTCACCTGGGAGATGACCCGCAAGCGGGTCGGGCGCGAGTTCTTCGCCGCCCACTCGGTGACCGAGCTCGACGGGTGGAGCGACCACGCCCTGGAGAACGAGGGCCGGCTCACCGAGCCGATGGTCTACGACCCGAAGACCGACCACTACGTGCCGATCACCTGGAAGGGCGCCTTCGACCTCGTCGGCCGTACGCTGCGCGGCCTCGGCCACCCGGACGAGGCGACCTTCTACACCTCCGGCCGGCTCGGCAACGAGGCCTCCTTCCTCTACCAGCTGATGGCCCGCGAACTGGGCACCAACAACCTGCCCGACTGCTCCAACATGTGCCACGAGGCCAGCGGCCGGGCCCTGCAGACGGCGCTGGGGACCGGAAAGGGCACGGTGGACCTGGAGGACTGGCAGACCGCCGACGCGCTCTTCGTCATCGGCGTCAACGCCGCCTCCAACGCGCCCCGGATGCTGACCTCCCTCACGGAGGCGTACCACCGCGGCGCGCAGATCGTGCACGTCAACCCGCTGGTCGAGGCGGCGGCCGGGCGCGCGATCATCCCGCACGACTTCAAGGACATGGCCACCTTCCGCTCCACCCGCACCGGCACCCTCGACCTCCAGGTGCGCATCGGCGGCGACATGGCGCTGCTGCGGGGCATGGCCAAGGCGGTCCTGGAGCAGTCCGCGACCGACCCCAAGGCCCTGGACGAGGAGTTCATCGAGCGGCACACCACCGGTTTCGAGGAGTACCGGGCGCTGTGCGAGGCGACCCCGTGGGAGGAGCTGGAGACCCAGTCGGGGCTGAGCCGGGACGACATCCTGAAGGCGGCCCGCGTCTACCGCGAGGCCGACCGCTCGATCATCAGCTGGTGCCTGGGCGTCACCCAGCACGAGCACGGCGTCGACACCGTCCGCGAGATCGTCAACCTGCTGCTGCTCCGCGGCAACCTGGGCCGCGAGGGCGCCGGCCCCTCCCCCGTGCGCGGGCACAGCAACGTCCAGGGCAACCGCACCTGCGGCATCGACCACCGCCCCGGCGAAGGATTCCTCGACCGGCTCGCCGAGGTCTGCGGCATCGACCCGCCGCGCGAGCACGGCAAGGACACCGTCGCGAGCATCCGGGCCATGCGCGAAGGGGAGATCAAGGTCTTCGTCGGCATGGGCGGCAACTTCGCGCTCGCGGCCCCCGACACCACGGCCACCCACGAGGCGCTGCGCACCTGCGAGCTGACCGTCCAGGTCAGCACCAAGCTGAACCGCAGCCACGTCGTGCACGGGCGGCGGGCGCTGATCCTGCCCTGCCTGGGCCGGACCGAGAAGGACCACCAGCGCAAGGGGATCCAGAGCACCTCGGTCGAGGACTCGATGAGCATGGTGCACCTGTCGGTCGGCATGAAGCGCCCCGCCTCGCCGCACCTGCTCTCCGAGCCGGCGATCATCGCGGGCATGGCCCGGGCCGCGCTGCCGGACAGCCCCACGCCGTGGGAGTGGTACGTCGAGGACTACGACCGCATCCGGGACACCATGGCCCGGGTGCTCGACGGCTTCGAGGACTTCAACCGGCGGGTGCGCCTGCCGCTCGGCTTCCGCATCAGGCAGCCCGCCCGCGAGCTGGTCTTCCTCACGGAGTCCGGCCGGGCCGGGTTCTCCTCCTCCGCGCTGCCCGACGTGGTGCCCGCCCCCGGTGAGCTGGCCCTGGGCACCATGCGCTCCCACGACCAGTGGAACACCACGATCTACTCCGACGACGACCGCTACCGGGGCGTCAGGAACCTGCGCACGCTCGTCTTCATGAACCGGGCCGACATGCGCGAGCGCGGCATCGCCGACATGGGGCCCGTGGACGTCACGAGCACCGCGCGGGACGGCAGCCACCGGCGGCTGAACGGCTACCTCGCCGTCCCCTACGACATCCCCCGGGGGTGCGCGGCCGGCTACATGCCCGAGATGAACGTGCTGTGCGCGCTGGACGACCACAGCACCCAGAGCGACCAGCCGATCATGAAGCACGTCAGGGTCACCATCGTTCCGGCGGATGCTCCCGCGTGACCGCGTGACGGCAGGGGCACGGCCCCGGGACGCACCCCGCGTCGCGCGCGTCCCTCCCCGGACGGCTACCGTCGGCGGTCGGGCGGCGTGACACCGCGGCCCCGGGATCCGGCGTCCGGTCCACCGGCCGGAGCCAGAGGGAGGAAGAACCATGGGACGAGTGACCGCGCGGCGGCGCGTCCTGCGCGTGCGGGAGGGAGGGGCCTCCTACCGCCCGGACACGCTGGCCGCCGAGGAGCCGATGGAGATCCGGGTCGGCGGACGTCCGCTGACCGTGACGATGCGCACCCCGGGCGACGACTTCGACCTCGCGGCCGGGTTCCTGGTGAGCGAGGGCGTGGTGCACGCGGCCGGGGACGTGGCCGGGATCCGGTACTGCGCGGGCGCCACCTCCGACGGCGGCAACACGTACAACGTCGTCGACGTGGTCCTGGCCCCCGGCGTGGCCGCCCCCGACGCCTCCCTGGAGCGGAACTTCTACACGACGTCCTCGTGCGGCCTGTGCGGCAAGGCGAGCCTGGACGCGGTGCGCACGACGGCCGCCTGGTCGGTGGCGGAGGACCCGCTGCGGATCGGGGCGGAGGTGCTCACGGCTCTGCCCGACCGGCTGCGGGCGGCCCAGCGGGTCTTCGACAGCACGGGCGGGCTGCACGCGGCCGGGCTCTTCTCGGCCGAGGGCGAACTGCTGTGCCTGCGGGAGGACGTGGGCCGGCACAACGCCGTGGACAAGGTCGTCGGGCACGCCCTGCGTTCGGGGCTGCTGCCGCTGCGCGGCACGGTCCTGATGGTGAGCGGCCGGGCATCCTTCGAGCTGGTGCAGAAGGCGGTGATGGCGGGGATCCCGATGCTCGCGGCCGTCTCCGCGCCGTCCTCGCTCGCCGTGGACCTGGCGGCGGAGAGCGGTCTCACCCTGGTCGGGTTCCTGCGCGGCACGTCGATGAACGTGTACTGCGGGGACGAGCGCCTGGAGACCGTGCCGGTGGCCTGAGACCGGCCACCGGGGGCCGCGCGGGCGGTCCGGCACGCCGGAGTGCCGCCCGCGCGGGCGCCCGGCGCCCCTACGCCGCGGCCGGACGCTCCGCGTCCTCGCGGTGCGCGCCGCCCCCGGAGTCGCCCTTGCGGACCGTGCAGTGGATCGAGTCGTCCACGACGTCGGCGACGATCGTGTCGCCGGGCTCGGCGTCGCCGCCGAGCAGCAGGGAGGCGACCCGGTTGTCCAGTTCGGTCTGGATGGTGCGGCGCAGCGGCCGGGCGCCGAACGCCGGCTGGTAGCCGTGGGCGACGAGGAGCTTCTTGGCCGCCTCGGTGACCTCCAGGGTCATGCCCTGCGCGTGGACGCGGTGCTTGCTGCGGTCCAGGAGGTGGTCGACGATCTCCGACAGGTCCTCCTCGGTGAGGCTGTGGAAGACGATGATGTCGTCGATGCGGTTGAGGAACTCGGGCAGGAAGCGGCCCCGCAGGTCCTCCATCAGCCGGTCCTTGAGCTCGGCCGCGTCGCCCTGGTGGTCGAGGATGCGGTGGGCGCCGATGTTGGACGTCATGATGACGACGCAGTGGCGGAAGTCGACCGTGCGGCCCTGTCCGTCCGTGAGGCGCCCGTCGTCGAGGATCTGGAGCAGGGTGTTGAAGACGTCCGGGTGCCCCTTCTCGATCTCGTCGAACAGCACCACGCTGTAGGGCTGGCGGCGGACCTTCTCGGTGAGCTGGCCGGCCTCCTCGTAGCCGACGTACCCGGGGGGCGCCCCGACGAGCCGGGCGACCGTGTGCTTCTCCTGGAACTCGCTCATGTCGAACCGGATCATCCGGTCCTCGTCGCCGAAGAGCAGGTCGGCGAGGGTCTTGGCGAGTTCGGTCTTGCCGACGCCGGTGGGCCCGAGGAAGAGGAAGGAGCCCACGGGGCGGTTGGGGTCGCCCATCCCGGCCCGGTTGCGGCGCACGGCCTCGGAGACCGCCGTGACCGCCTCGTCCTGGCCGACGATCCTGGCGTGCATCTCCTCCTCCAGCTTGAGGAGCTTCTCCTTCTCGCCGGCGGTGAGCCGGGAGACGGGGATGCCGGTACGGCGGGACACGATGTCCGCGATGTCGCCGGCCGTGACGGAGACGACGCCTTCGCGCCGCTCCTCGATGCCCGCGAGTTCGCCCTCCACCTCGGCGATCCGCCGCTTGAGGTCGGAGGCCTTCTCGAACTCCTCGGCGGCGACGGCCTGGTCCTTCTCGCGGCGCAGCTTGGCCAGCCTGTCCTCGCGGCTGACGACCTCGGTGGAGCGGCCGCCGCTGCGCAGCCGTACCCGGGCGCCGGCCTGGTCCATCAGGTCGATGGCCTTGTCGGGGAGGAAGCGGTCGCTGACGTAGCGGTCGGAGAGCTCCGCCGCCGCGGCGAGGGCGCCGTCGGCGAAGCGGACCCGGTGGTGCGCCTCGTACGCGTCCCGCAGCCCTTCGAGGATCTGCACGGTCTCCTCGACGGTCGGCTCGGGGATCAGGACGGGCTGGAAGCGCCGTTCGAGGGCGGCGTCCTTCTCGATGTGCTTGCGGTACTCGTCGATGGTGGTCGCGCCGACCACGTGCAGCTCGCCGCGGGCGAGGGCCGGCTTGAGCATGTTGCCGGCGTCCATGGAGCCCTCGCCGGTGGCGCCGGCGCCGACGACGGTGTGCAGCTCGTCGATGAAGAGGACGATGTCGCCCTGGGCCTCCTGGACGTCCTCGATGACCTTCTTCAGGCGCTCCTCGAACTGCCCGCGGTACTGGGCGCCGGCCACCATCCCGGAGAGGTCGAGGGAGACGACCCGCTTGTCCTTGAGGGTGTCGGGCACCTCGCCCGCCACGATGCGCTGGGCGAGGCCCTCCACGATGGCGGTCTTGCCGACGCCGGGCTCGCCGATGAGGACCGGGTTGTTCTTGGAGCGCCGGGAGAGGATCTCGATGGTCTGCTCGATCTCCTCGGCCCGTCCGACGACGGGGTCGAGCTTCCCGGCCCTCGCCTCCTCGGTGAGGTCCCGGCCGAACTCGTCCAGGGTGGTGGCCGGCTGCTTCGGGGCGGCGGGGGTGCCCTCGCCGCCGAAGGCCGCCTGGTCCGCGGCGCCGCGCAGCTTCGAGACGTCCAGGTCCTCGGCGCGCAGGAAGCGGGAGGAGCCGGAGTCGGGGTCGCCGAGGAGGGCGCCGAGGATGTGCTCGGGGCCGATGTACGACACGCCGGAAGCCTGCGAGCGGGCGTGGGCGAGGGCGAGGGTGCGCTTGGCGGCCGGGGTGAGGCCGGGCTCCGAGGAGGGCTCGGCGGACTCCCCGGGCAGCACCTCGGCGATCCGGCTCGCGAGGTCGTCGGGGTCCACGCCGCCCTGGGCGAGCAGTCTGCGGGAGGGGTCGACCCGGGTGGCGGCCCACAGGAGGTGCTCGGTGTCGAGGTCGGACGTGCCGTCCTCGACCGCCTTGCGGGTGGCCAGGTTGAGCAGTTCGTGCGAGGACTCCGTGAGCAGCCTTCCGATGGGGACGCGCTGCACGGCCGGGGGCGAGGAGGCCGGCGACATCCCGAAGAACCGGTTCAGCATCTCGCTGAACGGATCGGAGGAACCGAAAGGTGAACCGAACGCCATCGACATGTCTGCTCCAGAGAAGCGCGGGGGGAATTCCTCTCACTGAAACGCCATGTCCAACGCTCCGCAAACGGAGCGGAGGCGGGGTCCGGGCCCGGATGGCCAGGGGGTCCGGGCCCGGATGGCCAGGGGGTCCGGGCCCGAACGGACCGGGGCCTCACCGCGGAACAGGTACGGGGTGAACGCAGGTCCGAGTCCGGTACGGACGCAGGCCCGGGCCCGGTACGGACGCAGGCCCGAGTCCGGTGCGCGGACGCAGGCCCGGGCCCTGTGCGCGGACGCAGGTCCGAGTCCTGTACGGGCGCGGTACGGACGCGATGCCCGGGTCCGGTGCGCGGACGCAGGCCCGAACGCGAGACGGACACAGGCTCGGGCGCGGGACGGACACAGGCCCGGACGCCGGATGGACGCGGGGCCCCGGCCTGGAACCGACGCGGGTCCCGTGTCCGGCTTCGCCATGACCCGCTCCCACGACCGCGGGGGCTGCGCCGGCGCGCCCCGCGGCCCGGGTGGGCGTCCCCGACGCCCCTCCTGCTCCTCTACTCCTGCTCCTCCTCGTCCCACGGCGGTTCGAGCTCGTCGAAGTCGAAGGGCGGTTCCTCGTCGTACGGGGCGGCGGGTGGGGTCACGGGCGCCGCGGCCGTCCGGGCGGGAACGGCCGGGGCAGTCGACGCCGGGGCGGGAGCGGCCGGAGCCGGGGCGCTTCCGGACGGCGCCGGGTCCTGTCCGGCCGGGGCGGCGCCGCCGGCCTCCGCCAGCGTCTCCAGGACGCCCTCGGCGTACTTGGCCAGCTTGGCCTCGCCGACCCCGCCGACGGTGCCCAGCTCCTCGACCGTGGTGGGGAGCAGGGTCGCGATCTCCCGCAGGGTCGCGTCGTGGAAGACGACGTACGCCGGGACGCCCTGCTCGCGGGCGGTCGCGGCCCGCCAGGCGCGGAGCGCCTCGAAGACCGGCACGGCCTCGGCCGGCAGGTCGACCGGGACGCGGGCGCCCTTGCCGGAGCGGCTCCCGGGCTCCTTCCGGGCCGGGGCGACCGCCTTCTCCTTGCGCATCTGGACGGTGCGGCGGCCGCCCAGGACCTCGCCGCTCTGCTCGGTGAGGACGAGCGTCCCGTAGTCCCCCTCGACCGCGATCAGCCCCTGGGCGAGGAGCTGGCGGACGATCCCGCGCCACTCGGCGGTGCCCAGGTCGGAGCCGACGCCGAAGACCGAGAGGGCGTCGTGATCGAACTGGATGACCTTGGCCGTCCGCTTGCCCTGGAGGATGTCGATGATCTGGCCGGCGCCGAACTTCTGGCGCCGCTCCTTCGCGAGCCGCCACACCGTGGAGAGCAGCTTCTGCGCGGCGACCGTGCCGTCCCAGGACTCGGCCGGGGTCAGGCAGGTGTCGCAGTTGCCGCAGGGCTCGCCCTTCTGCCCGAAGTACTCCAGGAGGCGCACCCGGCGGCAGTCGACGGTCTCGCAGAGCGCCAGCATGGCGTCCAGGTGCATGGCGAGGCTCCGCCGGTGCTGCTCGTCGCCCTCGGAGGAGTCGATGAGCTTGCGCTGCTGGACCACGTCCTGGAGGCCGTAGGCCAGCCACGCCGTGGCCGGCTCGCCGTCGCGGCCCGCGCGGCCGGTCTCCTGGTAGTAGCCCTCGACGGACTTCGGCAGGTCGAGGTGGGCCACGAACCGCACGTCCGGCTTGTCGATGCCCATGCCGAAGGCGATCGTCGCCACCACGACGACCCCGTCCTCGCGCAGGAAGCGGGCCTGGTTCGCGGCGCGCGTGCGGGCGTCCATGCCGGCGTGGTACGGCACGGCGTCGACGCCCTGCTCCACCAGGAGCGCGGCCGTCTTCTCGACGGAGGACCGCGAGAGGCAGTAGACGACTCCGGCGTCCCCGGCGTGCTCGGTCCTGATCAGCTCCAGGAGCTGCTTGAACGGGTTGTTCTTGGGGACGATGCGGTACTGGATGTTCGGCCGGTCGAAGCCGGCGACGAAGTGCCGGGCGTCCTCCAGGCCCAGCCGCTTCGCGATCTCGGCGTGGGTGGCCTCGGTGGCCGTCGCCGTCAGGGCGATCCGCGGCACCTTCGGCCACCGCTCGTGCAGCATGGACAGGGCCAGGTAGTCGGGCCGGAAGTCGTGGCCCCACTGGGCGACGCAGTGCGCCTCGTCGATCGCGAAGAGCGACACCCGGCCCCGGTCCAGGAGCCGCTGCGTGCCCTCGGTCCGCAGCCGCTCGGGGGCCAGGTAGAGCAGGTCCAGCTCGTCCGCGAGGAACGCCTGCTCGACGGCCTGCCGCTCGTACGGGTCCTGCGTGGAGTTCAGGAACCCGGCCCGCACCCCGAGGGCCCGCAGCGCGTCCACCTGGTCCTGCATGAGCGCGATGAGGGGCGAGATCACGATGCCCGTGCCGTCTCTGACCAGGGCCGGGATCTGGTAGCAGAGCGACTTGCCGCCGCCGGTCGGCATCAGCACGAGGGCGTCGCCGCCGCCGACGACCTGCTCGATGATCTCCTGCTGCTCCCCGCGGAAGGAGCTGTAGCCGAAGACACGGTGGAGCACCCGGGCGGGCTCGGAGATCTCTGGGGAAGCGTCGGAGAGGACCATTCGTGAAGCGTATCCGTCCGCGCCGACACCCCGGTCCCGTCCGCCGCAACCTGTGGACAACCCGGCCCGCCCGGCTCCCGACAGCCTGTGGAAAACCCTCCCGGACCGGCCCGGCGGCCCTTCATCGACGCAGGTCGGCCCCCTTCCGGGCGCCACCCCGGACATCGCCCCGGATGTCATTCCCGGTGTCGTCCCCGGTGTCGTCGAGGAAGCCGCCCGACTGGTGCTGCCACAGCTTGGCGTAGGCGCCGTCCGCGTCGAGCAGCGCCTGGTGCGTCCCCTGCTCCACGATCCGGCCCCGGTCGAGGACCACGAGCCGGTCCATCCCGGCCACCGTGCTCAACCGGTGGGCGACGACGAGCGCGGTCCGCCCCTCCATGAGGCGCCACAACGCCTCCTGGACGAGGACCTCGCTCTCGGAGTCCAGGGCGCTGGTGGCCTCGTCGAGAAGGAGGACCGGGGCGTCGCGCAGGATCGCCCGGGCGAGGGCGACCCGCTGGCGCTGGCCCCCGGAGAGCTTCACGCCCCGCTCGCCCACCATGGTGTCGAAGCCGTCGGGGAGCGCGTCGGTGAACTCCGTGACGTGGGCCGCCTCGGCCGCGCGCCGGATCTCGGCCTCGGTGGCGTCCGGCCGGGCGAAGGCGATGTTGTCCCGCAGGCTCCGGTGGAACATCGCCGGGTCCTGCGGCACGTAGGCGATCATGCTGCGCAGGTCGGCCTGGCGCAGCCGGCTGATGTCCTGCCCGCCGATGAGGATCCGGCCCCCGTCGACGTCCGCCATCCGCAGCAGCAGCCGGGTGAGGGTGGTCTTCCCGCCGCCGGACCTGCCGACGAAGCCGACCTTCGTCCCGCCGGGCACGTCCAGGTCGAGCCCTTCGAAGAGGGGCTTCGCGCCCGCGTGGGCGAAGGTGACCTTCTCGAAGCGGACGCCCGCCCCCCGGGGTGCCAGCGGCTCCGGGACCTCCGGGTCGAGCACGGTGGGCGGTTCGAGGAGCAGTTCGGTGAACTGCCCCGCCTCCGTCATCGCGCTCTCCATGCGCCGGTAGATCTGGTTGAACTCGAACATGATCCGGGTGGCGTTGGAGTAGTAGGTGAAGGCCACGATGACGGCCTCCACGCCGTGCTCTCCCCCGCCGAGGGTGACGGCGAGGACGAGCCCGAGGACGTTCGTCAGGACGGACATCGGAGCGACCAGGGTGTCGATGCGCAGATTGCCGTAGTCCCAGGACCGCAGGGTGAGCCGCCGCGACTCCGCGACGCGGGAGCGGTGCTCGGCGGCCTCCCGGTCCTCGGCGGCGAACGCCCGGACCGTGTCCATGTTCGTCAGGCTGTCGGCGACGTGGCCCGACACCCGGGCGATGGCCTGTTCGCGCCGGGCGACGAGCGCCTGGCGGCGCCGGACCAGCGGGGCGACGCACACGCCCGTGAAGGCGATCAGCGCCAGGAGGCCGACGACGAGCAGCGGGTCGTACTGCCAGAGCACCACCGAGGCGAAGAGCAGCGGCACGACGTTGCCCATGACCGAGAAGGTCAGCGTGTCGACGAAGACCTCGAAGCGGGAGGCGAAGCTGAGGACCCGCTTGGTCAGCGAGCCGGCGAAGTTGTCGTGGAAGAACGAGGAGTCCTTGGCGAACAGTTCGTCCATGCCGACGACGTACAGGTGCTCGATTCCCCGGGCTTCCACGCGGTGCAGACAGTGCAGTCCGACGCGCCACAGCGCCTCGCCGAGCAGCAGCACCCCGGCGAACCCGAGGACGTACGGGAGGTGTGCGCCGATGCCCTCGGCGCCGGCGGCGGTGTCGTCCCCGGCGACCTGTCCGACGAGCTTGGCGACGACGAGCGGCGCGATGTAGAAGACGCCGATGTTGCCGAGTGCGGGCAGCAGCATGGCCGGCGCGGTCAGCCATCGCAGACGGAGCAGTTCCCGTCCGTAGTGGCGCAGCGCGAGGAGCGTCGAACCCTTGGACGGTAATCCTTCGCGCGTTTCAGGTGATCCCATGCCCAACCCCCTTTCTGTCGTGCTGAAGGTGGGGAACGGGAGTATTCCGCGCAAACGTCTCCGTGGTCCACGTGTTTTCCGCGGCCTCCGGGAGCCGGAGCAACCCGTGGCGGCCGCGTCGCGTCCTTCCGGACAGGACCCGCCGCCGCCCGGCGGCCACCGACCCAGGAGCCAGGACATCCCATGAGCGACAAGGCCCGGACCCTCTTCGACGCGCTCGACCTCGACCGGGACGGCACCCTGACCCGTACGGAGGTCATCGACGCCCTGCGGTCCAAGGGCCCCACGCTGGCCGCGCGGGGCGTGATCCCCTTCTGGGGCGTGGGGACCGACGACGACTCGTCGGCCCTGTTCGACGAGGCCGACGTGAACGGCGACCGCGTGCTGTCCTTCGAGGAGTTCGCGACGCTGGTGAACCGGCGCTTCGGCTGGTGAGCCCCGGGCCGTCGCCGGCCCGGGGACGAGCGGATCGGGACGGGTCAGACGGAGACGGCGGGGAGCACGCCGGTGACCGGGGCGGCCAGGTCGGTGAGCTGGTGGAGCTGCTGGAGGTCGTGGATCCGGTCGAGCCCGCCCAGCTGCTCGGAGATGCCGGGGAGCTGGGCGGCCTGGTCCTCGGGGAGGCCGGTCGCCGCGAGGGAGTCGAGCTCGGTGACCGGGTTGATCGGCGGCCCGAGCGGACCGGCGGCGGGGGCGGCGCTCGCCGCGGACGCGCCCAGGCACGAGAAGGCGGCGGCGACGGCGAGGACGGAGGAGATGCGTCGTGCTGAGGTCATGCCCTCACCAACGCGTCCGGCCCGGCGGCGGACACGGCCGACCCCGTTCCCACCGCTCGAACGGGGGTCCGCCGTGGAAGTCGAGGGGCGAGGAAAGCGAAGGGACTGGTTCATGGAAGATGAGAAGGAAGCCCCTTCATGGCCTCGCCCGGGACGACCGTAGCACTCAGGCGGGGATCAGGTCGCGCAGGTTTTCCGGGGTGAACACGCGGGCGCCCGGAGGCAGTCCGGCGGGGCGTTCCAGACCGATGTACGTGACGGGGCCGTCCGGCACGGGCGTCGCACCGTCCCACACGGTCGTCGCCACGGCGTCCCGCGCCATCAGGTCCACGAGGTGGCGGACCGTCAGCGGGGTACGGGCGAGCAGCTCCCGGAGCAGGACCGCGACCGACGCCCGGTTCTCCTCGACGCTGTTCGCCGACGGGCGGCCCTTGAGGTACAGGTGCAGCCAGCGCGCGTGCCAGTGGCCGTCGTCGTCCCGTTCGAACGCGAGCGGCAGCGCGACCCGGCCGGGGCCGCGCAGGTCCGACTTCATGCGGACGGTGCGCGGCTCGAACGGGCGCCCCTTCTGCTCGGCGTCGCGCAGCATGAAGCCGAAGAACGACTCCTCGACCTCCTCGAAGCCCTCGCCGGCGTAGATGTTCACCTGCGGGACGACGTAGGTGCCGCGCACGGCGCCGAGCCGCAGGTCGATGAATTCCGAGGCGCCCTCGGGGGCGTCGGTGATGTCGCCCGAGTGGGCGCCCTCGACGTCGGCGAGGGCGGTGTACGAGAGCCAGGTGACGGTCCGGTGGTCGGCGTCCAGGACGAGGGCCGAGAGATCGTAGTCGGTGGTGCGGGCCGTCTGCTTCCAGTACGTGAAGAAGCGCAGCAGTTCGCCCTCCACCGGTGAGACGGAGCCGCGCGGCAGGACGCCGAGGCCGTCTGCGGTGGCCCGGCCGCTGAGCGGGAGCGCCACGTCCAGGACGGCGGGGTCGACGAGCAGCCGGCCCGGGGCGGGGAGCCGGCGCCGGGTCTCGGCGTCGAGGGCGGCGCACAGGCGCTCGCGCACGGCGGCCGGCAGCGGGGGCCTGGTGTCGGCGGTGGTCCAGGCGCCGCCGAACCGGTTGACGAAGATCCGGCGCTTCCCGCCCTCGTCCGTCCGGTTCCGGACGTGCTCGCGGAGGGAGAGGACGACGCGGCCGGACACCTGGGGGAGGACCCGCTCGCACGCGGTGACGACGGCCTCCAGCTCCCCGGGGCCCTCCGCCGTGCGCAGGAGCCGGTCCAGGGCGCGCAGGAGCCGGCCGGGGGCCGAGGTCAGGAGTTCGGCCGCGCCGGTGACGTCGCCCCGGCCGAGCAGCGCCTCCACCCGGCTGTCGAAGGAGGGGGCCGCCTTCTCGCCGCGGGCGACGGCGAAGACCTCGGCGGCGTGCGGCCACCGGGGGTACTCGTGCGGGTGCAGCCGCTCGCCCAGGCGCTTCCAGGCCTCGCGGTGCGCGGGGACGTCGGCGAGCTTGGCGGGGCTCGCGGCGACGACGGCGTCCAGGCCGCCGAGCAGGGCGCGGCGGACCGGCCGGGACAGGGCGCGGAAGCGGGTCGGTTCCCGCAGGGTGACGTCGCCGCCGGCGAGCGCGCAGGCCAGGCGGAGCACGTCGGTGACGGTGTCCAGGAGCGGGTCGGCGCCGGCCGCGAGGCGGGCCCGGTTGACGACGGTGCGGACCTCCCTGACCGGGATCTCCTCGGGCTGGGGCCCGTCGGCGCGGTGTCCGGCGAGGAGCGCGAGGTCGCGCAGGTGGTCGTCGCCGAGCGGGGTGGTGGTTCCGGCCAGGGACAGGTAGAGGGCGGTGACCTCCTCGTCGAGCGGCCGGCCGGGGTGCAGGACGGTCAGGCGGTCGCCCGCGGCGGCGATCAGCTCGTCGTGGGCGGCGAGCATCTCCTCGTAGGTGTGCCGGTACGTGCCGTACGACGGCAGGTCGAGCAGGTTCAGGACGCCGGTGCGCAGCCGCTCGGCCACGGTCCTGCGCGCGGAGGGGTCGGCGAGCGCCTCGGCGAGGCACTGCGCCCAGAAGTCGCGGGTGTCGGGCACGCCGGCCGGGAAGTCCTTGAAGCAGGGGTTGTGCCGGACGTGGTCTCCGACCAGTTCCCGGACGGCGTCCAGGGCACGGGCGGCGGTCGCGCGGACCGTCTCCCCGGCGAGGCCGGAGAGGGCTGCGAGGAGGTCGGCCGAGAGTTTGAATCCCACGGACATCAGGGCGGCGTCGAGCTGCCGGGCCGCCGCGGCGCCGTCTCCGGCGGGGCCGGCCGGGACGGGGAGGCGACGGGTGTGCCGGACGACCAGATGTTCGAGGGTGTGGTCCATTCCGGCATACTGCCGCTCTTCGGCACGCACGTGCATGCGGTTTTCGCCCGGGGCCGGGGTGCGTGCGCCGGGATCGGAATCGGACGGTTGGCGCGCGGGATTCCGGGAACCCGCTTAACGTGACCGAAGTACCCCAGTCGACCAGAAAAGGGGCGTATCAGTCATGGGTGAGAGCCACATGGACAAGGCCAAGGGCAAGCTCAAGGAGGCCGCCGGCAAGGCGACCGGCAACGAGCGCCTGAAGAGCGAGGGCCAGGCGGACCAGATGAAGGGCCAGGCCCGCGAGGTGGGCGAGAAGGCCCAGGGGAAGGTCGAGGGCGTCCGCGACTCCCTCAAGCGCGACCACTCCTAGGCTCGCACCTCCTGCAACGCTCGGGCCGCCGTACCGCGCTCTGGAGGACGGCCCGAACAGCGGAAGGACCGCCCGGCACCGGCCGGGCGGTCCTCCTCGCGTTTCCGGGGCTCCGGCGGGACCGGCTCCGGCCTCAGGGAGCCGTCCGCACCGGGAAGCTGAAGGTGCGCCCCTGCTGCTTGAGCCACGGCAGCACCTGCCGCAGGGCCGCGACGGTCTGGGCGCGGTCGCCGCCGCCGTCGTGGAAGAGGATGGTCGGCCCGTTGGACAGCTCGGTCTTGACGGTGTTCACGATCGCGGCCGTGCCGGGCAGTTCGAAGTCCTTCGTGTCCACGTTCCAGCCGAGCGGCCGCATGCCCGCCGCGGCGGCGATCCGCCGGCTGTCCGGGGTGAAGGCGCCGCCGGGCGCCCGGTAGTACTCGACCTTCGCGCCCCCGGCCGCGTCCTCGATCATCTTCTTCGCGTCCAGGATCTGCTGCTTCTGGTACGCGACGGACTTCTTGTCCATCGAGGTGTCGTGGGAGATGGTGTGGTCGCAGAGCCGGTGCCCGGCCGCGACGACCTTCTTGACCAGGTCGGGGTGGCGCTTCGCCTCGGGTCCCACCATGCAGAAGACGGCCTTGACGCCGTGCTGCTCCAGGATGTCCAGCATCTGGGGCGTCCAGCGCGGGTCGGGCCCGTCGTCGATGGTGATGTTCACCGCCGTGCCGCCCGCCTCGGCGGCGTGCGCGATGCCCTCGGGCATCTTCTTCGGCGGCGCCTGGACGGGCCCCGCGGCGTCGGCGGCCGGCGACCGCCCGGTCGTTACCCGCCCGCTCCCCGCATCGGCCTCCGCCTCCGACTGCGTCACCGCACCGGCCGCCCACACCGCCAGGCTGAGCCCGACCGCGGAGGCGACCACGGCTATGTGCGCCGTGTACTTGTTGCGCCGCATGGAATCGCCCACTCCCCGTAGTCCATCAGGTCTTTCTCCCGGGTGAGAGGACGGTGGGAGCGGCGAGAAGGTTTCATCGAACGGGCGGGACGTAGGGCTCTTCTTCTCGGGACGAAGGTCCCGGCGGCGAGGACCGAAAGTCGGCCTTCTGGCCGGGAGTGCCCGCTGTCCGGCCGGTGCGGCGCGGCCGCCGGGCACGGGGAACTGCCGCGTACGCGCCAATGGCGCGGCCCCTGCCGTGGCGGCGCGCAGGGGACGGGGGCGGCCGGCGGCGCGGGGCCGCACCCGCCGCGGCGTGCGGGGATGCGACCGGACGCCGTCCGTCACGCCTCCCCCGCAGCTCCTTCACGGGAAGCGCACTTTCGGCCGCCGGCCGCCCGGGGCGCCCACGCGGGGGCAGACGCCGGGGCGCGACCGTCCCTAGCCTCCCGGGCCATGCGATCCCACCTCACGAGACGCCTGGGTCTCACCGCCGTCCTCGCCCTCCTCCTCGTCGCGTTCGGCCTGGCCCCGGCCGCGAACGCGGCCGCGTCGGCCCCGCCCGCCGCGCTGACGTTCAGCACCGACGCCGCCACGACCACCCCCGGCGGCACGGTGAACCTGTCCGTGACGCTGACGAACAACAACTCCTACGACATCTGGTTCGTCTACCAGACGATCGACCCCACCTGGCTCACCACCCAGCGCCCGGACCTGAAGTACTCCTTCACCGGCTGCTCGCTCGCCGGTCCGGGCGGCAGCACCCCCTGCGCCGGCACCGGCCCGGCCAACCTCGGCACCAACTACGGGGCCACCGTCCCGCCCGGCCAGAGCAGGACCGTGACCCTGACGCTCCAGGTCGCCGCCGACTCCGGCTGCAACGGCAACATCGGCTTCTACTCGTACTTCTACGCCGAGTTCAGCGACAGCTCCAGCACCAGCGGCGGTCCGGTCTACACGCCCGAGACCCGCGTCCTCTGCGCCTGACGGTCCGCCGGCCGGTCCGGGGCGCGTCCGGAAACAGACCACACCCCGACCGGCCCACCGGTCCACACCAATGGCGGCCGCCCCGGCGGCCACCCGGTCCACCGCAGCCCCTCCTCCCCCTCCCACCTGGACATCGAGCCCCGGGCGGGAGGGGCGGCCGGGTTCCGGGGCGGACTCCGGTCCGATCGTCACACCGGAACCACCACTCCGGACGCCCGCGTTTTTCCGTCACGTTTCGCGACGGAACCACAAAAGCTCCACAGATACCTCACCATTTGACGCGACGGATGCGTGGACGACCGGCCTTCGAGGGGGATGCCGGCGTCCACGAGGGGGTGCGTCCGCTCCTCGGAGCCGTACCCACCCCTGCTCCGGGAGGGGACACCACCGCATGAAGCGGCTCACAGGCACCACCCTGCTCACCACGGGCGCGCTCGTCGCCGCCCTCGCCCTGCCGGGCGCCCCGGCGCAGGCCGCCGAACCGGAACCGCGCATCGACCTGCGGGTCCTCGTCGTGACCGACGGCGGCCCGGCCACCGAGGCCATCGCCGCCGAACTGGACGCGGCGGGAACGCCGTACACGAAGGTCGACCTCAACCGCGCCGACCGGCCCGTCATCGACGCCGGCTACCTCGCGGACACCGTGGGCAACCGGAACCGGGCCAAGTTCCAGGCCGTCGTCCTGCCCAACGACAACCCGTTCCCGGCCGGCTCCGCCGAGATGACCGCGCTCGCGGACTACGAGCGGGCCTACGACATCCCGCAGGTCGACGCGTACACCTACGCCCGGCCCGAGGTCGGACTCCAGTACGCCGTCCTCGGTGGGTACGCGGGAAGCCTCGACGGGGTGCAGGCCCAGACCACCGCGGCCGGGCTCTCGGGCCCGTTCGGCTACCTCGAAGGGGCCGTGCCGTTCGAGGACAACTCGCCGACCGTCGGCGAGAGCTACGCCTACCTGTCGACACCGGTGGCGGGCGCCGACTTCACCTCCTACGTCGACGCCGCGATACCCGGGACGACCGAGCGCGGGTCCCTGGTCGGCGAGTACCGGCACGACGGGCGCCGCGAGCTGGTCGTCACCTTCGTCTACAACCGGTACCAGCAGCAGTTCCGCCTCCTGGCCCGCGGCATCGTGGACTGGATGACCGGCGGGACGCACCTGGGCTCCTCCCGGAACTACTTCGCCGTCCACGTCGACGACGTGTTCGCGGCGGACGACCGCTGGAACTCCACGCTCAACTGCACGCCCGGCGACGTGGACTGCACCGACCCGAACGCGGTGCCGGACCCGATCCGGATGACGGCGGCCGACGTGGACCACGCCGCCGCCTGGCAGACCGCGCGCGGCTTCACCCTGGACATGGCCTACAACGCCGCCGGCACCGTCGACTTCCGTGCGGACAACAACGGCGCGGACCCGCTGGCCGACCGGTTCGTCGCGAAGCGGAACGACTTCCGCTGGATCAACCACACCTACACGCACGCCTTCCTCGGCTGCGAGCAGAACACGAGCGTGGTGCCGTGGCAGTGCGCCACCCACCCGAACGGCTCCGTCAAGTGGGTCTCCCGGCAGGACGTCTCCGACGAAATCGCGCTCAACCGCGTGTGGGGCCAGACCGCCGGACTGCCGCTGGAGAACGACGAGCTGGTCACCGGCGAACACTCCGGACTCCGCGTCCTCCCCCAGCAGAACACCGACAACCCCCACCTGGGACCGGCCCTCGGCGACAACGGCATCGGCTGGCTGGCATCGGACAACTCCCGCGAGCCCGGCCAGCGCCAGGTCGGCACGGCCACGACCGTCCCCCGCCACCCGATGAACGTCTTCTACAACGCGGGCCGGGCGGCCGAGCAGGTCGACGAGTACAACTGGATCTACACCAGCCGCGCGCAGGGCGGCAGCGGGATCTGCGAGGACAACCCGGCCACCACCACCTGCCTGGCCGCCCCGCTCGACCCGGCCACCGGCTACGCGGACCACATCGTGCCCCTGGAGCGGCAGATCGCCCTGGGCCACGTCCTGGCCAACGACCCCAAGCCGCACTTCATCCACCAGTCGAACCTGGCCGAGGACCGCATCGCCTACCCGGTCCTGGACGGCGTCCTCGACGCCTACGACGCGCTGTTCGCCCCGAGCACCCCGGTGGTGAACCTGCGGATGAAGGACATCGGACGGGAGCTCCAGCGCCGCTCCGCCTGGCGCACGGCCGTCCAGAACGGCCAGGTCACGGCGTACCGCATCGGTGACACGGTGACCGTCGAGGCCCCGAGCGGCACCGCGGTCCCGGTGACCGTGCCCGAGGGCACCCTGCGGTCCGGCTCCGCCTTCGGCGAGGCGTACGCGGGCGGGCGCTCCGGCTGGACGTCCCTCGCGGGCGCGTCGCTGGACCTGGAGCTGCCCCACGCCGAGGCCCTGCGGGCGGACCGTCCCGCCCCGGCCCGGGTCGTGGCCCCCGCCCCGGCCGCCCGGGTCCCCGCGGGCGTGGCCGAGCCGGTCGCCCCCGGCGCGAACGGCTGACCGCCGTACCACCGGCGCCGCCCCCGTACGGGCGGCGAGGTCCCGGCCGCCCACCGGCGGCCGGGGCCGGCACGACCACTCCCACCACGGCCGTGGAGCTCACACCCATGCACGTTCACCGCGGTGCGCGGCGCTCCGGCGCCCCGCGCGTCACCCTTCTGACCGAAGGCACCTACCCCCACAGCCACGGGGGCGTCAGCGTCTGGTGCGACCAGCTCGTCACCGGCATGCCGGACGTCGACTTCGACGTCCTCGCCGTCACCGGCTCCGGCCGCGAGCCGCTCGCCTGGAACCTGCCGCCCCACGTCTCCCGCGTCCTGTCCGTCCCCATGTGGGGCCCGGCGCCGGACGGCCGGCCGCCCCGGGGCAGGGCGGCCCGGCAACTCGCCGACGCCTACGAGAAGTTCACGGCGGCCCTGCTCGACCCGGGCGCCGAGGCCGGTTTCGGACCCGCCCTGTACGCCCTCGCGCACGCCGCCGGGGACGGACGGCTCAGTCCCTTCCTGCGGAGCGACGCGGCGATCTCGGTGCTCACCTCCGTGTGGCGGCGGCCGGGGCTCGCCGTGCGGGAGGCCCGGCCGACCCTGCACGACGCGATCACCGCCACGGCCCTGCTGGAGCACGCGCTGCGACCGCTGTCGGCGCCGCCGCCCGCGGAGGGCGTCGCGCACGCCGTCAGCGGCGGGGTGGCCGTCCTGCCGGGCCTCGCGGCCCTGGAGCGGAACGGGGTGCCGCTGCTGCTCACCGAGCACGGCGTCTACCTGCGCGAGCGCTACCTCGGTTACCGCACCGCCCCCTACCGCTGGCCGGTGAAGGCCGTGGTCCTGGGCTTCTTCCGGCTGCTCGCGGAGGAGAGCTACCGCAAGGCGGCCCTGATCACCCCGGGCAACCGCTACAACCGCCTGTGGGAGGAGGAGGGCGGCGCCGACCCCGAGTCGATCCGCACCGTCTACAACGGCGTCGACCCCGCCGCCTTCCCGCCCGCCGGGCCCGAGCCGGACGCCCCCACCCTCAGCTGGGCCGGGCGCGTCGACCCGATCAAGGACCTGGAGACGCTGATACGTTCCCTCGCCCTGGTCCGGGAGCGGATGCCCGCCGTCCGGCTGCGGCTCTTCGGCGGCACGCCCCGGGGCGGCGAGGCCTACCGGGAGCGCTGCGAGGCGCTGGCGGCCGAGCTCGGCCACGCGGACGCCGTGACCTTCGAGGGACGCGTCGACGACATCAAGGACGCCTACGCGGCCGGCAACGTCGTGATGCTGTCCAGCATCAGCGAGGGCTTCCCGTTCACCCTGATCGAGGCGATGTCGTGCGGGCGCGCGACCGTCTCCACCGATGTCGGCGGGGTCCGGGAGGCCGTCGGCGACACCGGGCTCGTGGTGCCGCCGCGCGACCCGGCCGCGATGGCGGAGGCCGCTCTGACCCTCCTCTGCGACCCCGTCCGGCGCCGGGCGATGGGCGAGGCGGCCCGGCTGCGGGTGATCGAGCGGTTCACCCTCCGGCAGACCGTCGACACCTTCCGCGCGATCTACCACGAACTGGCCGCCGGGGAGCGGCGGCCGGAGCCGGCCCGGATCGTCCTGCCCGTCCCGGCGGTCAGCGGCACGGGGAGCCTCGCCGGATGAGCGGGCCGATATCCCTCGAACCCGGCGGGGCCGAGCAGGACACGCTCGCCATCCGGCTCGCCGTGCCGCGCCCCCGCCGCTTCCTGGACGACGCCACGCTCGCGATCCGGCTCCCCTCGAAGGGCCCCGACGAGGAGGCGGTCAGCGCGCTCGCCGCCGAACTCGCCGACCGCGTCGGCCCGGCCGTCCACCCCTACGAGGTGGCCGCGCTCCTGGAGGCGGACGGCCTCTCGGCCTCCGTGATCAAGGAGCGGTACGGCCACCCCACCCTGTTCTCGCTCGCGGCGGCGCTGTACGAGCGGGTGCCCCGGGCGTTCCCCGAGCCGGCCGCGCCCCCGGACCCGTGGCGGCCGGACACCGTGCGGTGCCTGCTGCGCGGCGTGCTGTTCGCGCTTCCGGCCCTGGCGTACCTGCTCACCGGCCCGCTGTGGCGGATCGACGAGCACGCTCCCGTCCTGGTCACGGCGGGCGTCGTCTCCTGGGCGTGGGGGCAGGCGCTCGGGCACCGGGCGCACCTGCGGCTCACCACGGGCCGGCGGGAGGCGTCGCGCACGCTGCTCGCCGGGTCCCTGCTCGGGGCGTGCACGGCCACGGGCCTCGCCGCGATCCCCGCCGGGGGCGGCGCGGTCACCGTGGCGGCGGCGGCCCAGTCGCTGTACCTGGCGGCGGCGGGCGTCCTGCTCGTGCTCGGCCGGGAGCGGCTGCTGCTCGCCGCGCTCAGCCCGCTGATCGCCGGTGCGGCCGTCCTGCCCTGGTGGGAGCCCGGCACCCTGCTGCGGCTCACCTTCCCGCTGCTCGCGCTCTTCGCCACCCTCGCCGTCGCCCTGCGGGTCCTGGCCTCCGGCCTCGCCGTCCCGGCCGCCGAGGGACCGCGCCCCCGGCTGCGCGGCTCCGTGCCGTACGGCCTGTTCGGGCTCGCCGCGGCGGTGCTCGTGATGCTGGAGGGACGGCAGGACCCGTACGCGGTGATCGTCCTGACGCTGAGCATGGGCCCGGCGGAGTGGCTGCTCTACCGCTACCGGGGCTGGTCGGTCGCCGCGCTGCGCGCCAGCGCGACGCCCCGGGCGTTCCTGCTCCGCTCCTCCGGCGTCCTGGCCCTCTGCCTCCTCTGCTACCTGCTGCTCCTGCTGGTCCCGGCGCTGCTCCTGGACTCCGCGCCGGTCGCGCTGCTGTCCCTGGCGGCGGTGCTGTGGAGCGCCCTCCTGCTCCAGGCGTTCGGCGTGGCCTGGCCGCCGGCGGTGGTCTGCCTGGCGACGGCCGCGGGCGCCTCGGTCGTCACCCTGGCGGGCCCGCCCGGCGGGTCCGCCGTGCTGCCGCCGGTCTGCGGCGCGGCCGCGGTCTGTCTGGCGGCCTGTGTCGTCGCCCTCCTGGGCCGGCCGTCCCCGCACGTCTGACGGACCGCCCTCCGCTCGTCACGCATGACCACCACCCCGTCCGTATCCGTCGAAAGGACCGAAGAGTTGACCTCCGCACCGCTCGCCGCCGTCACCGGGGCCGAAGGGTTCATCGGCTCGCACCTCACGGAGGCGCTCGTCGCCTCCGGCCACCGGGTCAGGGCGATGGCCCAGTACAACTCGTTCTCCTCCTACGGCTGGCTGGAGACCCTCTCCCCCGACGTCCTCGACCAGGTCGAGATCGTGCTCGGCGACGTCCGCGACCCGGGCTCGGTGCGCGGCCTCCTGGAGGGCGCCGACTGCGCGTACCACCTGGCCGCGCTCATCGCGATCCCGTACTCCTACCAGGCGCCGCACAGTTACGTGGACACCAACGTGACCGGCACCCTCAACGTCCTCGAAGCCGTGCGCGCCCTGGGGACGCCCCGCCTGGTGCACACCTCGACCAGCGAGACGTACGGCACGGCGCGGACGGTCCCGATCACCGAGGACCACCCGATCAACACCCAGTCCCCGTACGCAGCTTCGAAGGCCGGCGGCGACCGGCTCGCGGACAGCTACCACGCCAGCTTCGGCACCCCCGTGGTGACGCTCCGCCCGTTCAACACCTTCGGCCCCCGGCAGTCGATGCGGGCCGTGATCCCCACCGTCATCGGCCAGGTGGCGGCCGGGGAGCGCACCCTCACCCTCGGGGACCTGCGCCCCACCCGGGACTTCACCTACGTGAAGGACACCGCGCGGGCGTTCCTCGCGGTGGGCACGGCCCCGGCGGAGGACGTCGTGGGCCGCACCCTCAACGCGGGCACGGGCGGGGAGATCTCCGTCGGGGACCTGGTCGCGCTGATCGGCAAGGTCATGGACACCCCGCTCGACGTCCGCGAGGACCCGGCGCGGCTGCGTCCGGCCGACTCCGAGGTGATGCGGCTGGTCGCGGACGCCTCCCGGCTGACCGCGGCGACCGGCTGGCAGCCGGACCACTCCCTGGAGGAGGGTCTCGCGCGGACCGCCGAGTGGTTCACCGACCCCGCGAACCTGGCCCGCTACAAGACCGGCATCTACAACATCTGACCCGTCCGGCACGTCCCGCAGGAGGTATGCCATGCACGCTGTGATCCTGGCCGGTGGAAAGGGCGTCCGGCTGCGGCCGTACACCACCGCGCTGCCCAAGCCGCTCGTCCCCATCGGCGACGAGCACGCGATCCTGGAGATCGTGCTGCGCCAGCTGTCCCGGGCCGGCTTCACCCACTGCACCCTCGCCATCGGGCACCTCGGGGAGATCATCCGCGCCTATGTGGGCGACGGTTCGCAGTGGGGCCTGAGCATCGACTACGCCACCGAGGAGAACCCGCTCGGCACGATGGGTCCGCTGCTCAACCTGCGCGACCGGCTGCCGGAGCACTTCCTGGTCATGAACGGCGACGTGCTCACCGACCTCGACTATGCCGACGTGCTGCGCCGGCACGAGGTGTCGGGCGCGCCGCTGACCATCGCCACGTACGCCCGCAAGGTGCACATCGACTTCGGGGTGCTGACCACCGACGACAGCCGGGTGGTCGCCTTCACCGAGAAGCCCAGCATCGACTACCGGGTCTCCATGGGGGTGTACGGCGTCTCCCGGAAGACCCTCGACGCCTACACCCCGGGGCTCCCCCTCGGCTTCGACGAGCTGGTGCTCGACCTGCTCGCCGCCGAGACCCCGCCGCACGCCTACGACTTCGACGGCTACTGGCTGGACATCGGCCGTCCCGACGACTACGACCGGGCCAACGCGGAGTTCACCAGCCGCAAGTCCCTCCTGCTCAAGGGAGCCTGAACAGCGATGCGCATCCTCGTCCTCGGCGCCGGCGGATACCTGGGCGGCCACGTCACCGAGCGGCTGCGCGCCCTCCCGGGCGCGCGGGTGCTCGTCGGCGGCCGCTCCCCGGGGGCCGACGTCGCCGTCGACCTCGCCGCCGACCGCCCGTACCTCCTGGCGGGGGCGCTCGCGAAGGCCGCGCCCGACGCCGTGGTCAACTGCGCGGGCGCGACCGGCGGCGACGCCGTCACGCTCGCGGAGGTGAACGCGCGGGGCCCCGCCGCCCTGTGCGCGGCCGTGCGCGAGGCCGCCCCCGGGGCCCGTCTGGTCCATCTGGGGTCGGCCGCCGAGTACGGGCCGGGGGCGCCCGGCCTGCGGGTGGCGGAGTCGGAGCCGTGTGCCCCGGCGGGTCCGTACGGCGCGACCAAGCTGGCGGGCACGGTGGCGGTGACGGCCTCGGGCCTGGACGCGGTGGTGCTGAGGGTGGGGAACCCGGTGGGGGCGGGGGCGCCCGCCACGGGCCTGCCGGGCCGGGTGGCCGCGCTCCTGGCCGGGGCGGCGGACCCCGGGGACCCGGAGGGTGAGCTGCGGCTCGGCGACCTCTCCGCGTACCGCGACTTCGTGGACGTACGGGACGTGGCGCGGGCGGTGGAGCTGGCGGTGACCGCGCCCGGTCCGCTGCCGCCCGTCCTGAACGTCGGCGGCGGCGAGGCGGTCCCCGTGCGGGAGCTGGTGCGGCGCCTCGCGGACGCGGCGGGCTTCCGCGGCCGGATCGTGGAGGCGGGCGGGGACGGGGACGGGGGCGGCGTCGGTTCGGAGCGGTCCGCGCGGGTGTCCTGGCAGTGCTCGGACATCACCGCGGCCGCCGCCGCCCTGGGCTGGTCCCCGGCCCACTCCCTCGACGCGTCGGTGGCGGCGCTGTGGGAGGCCCGGCCGCGCTCCTTCGTGCCCGACGGGGTGGCGGCGCCGTGAGCCTGCTGATCCCCCTGTACGTCCACCCGGCCGAGGACCCGGACGCCTGGCACCGGCTGATCACCGGGGCCGCGCACACGTACGCCGTCGTGCTCAACCCGGCGAGCGGCCCCGGCGACGCGCCGGACCCGGCGTTCGTGGCCGCGGCCCGCGCGCTGCGGTCGGCGGGGGCCCGGCTGCTCGGCTACGTGGACACGGACTACGGCATGCGCGGTGCGGACGTCATCACCGAGGAGGCGCTGCGGCACCGGGAGTGGTACGGGGTGGACGGCTGCTTCCTGGACCAGACGACGGCGGGCCGCGACGGCCTCCCGGCCTGCCGGCGCACGGTCCGCTCGCTGCGCAGGGAGGGCGTCTCCCCCGTGGTCATCAATCCGGGGGTGCACCCCGCGCCCGGCTACGTGCGGCTCGCGGACCTGACGGTCACCTTCGAGGGGCACTGGTCGACGTACGTCTCGACGTTCAGCCGCCCGTCCTGGACGGCGCGGCTGCCGTCCGAACGCCTCTGCCACCTGGTGTACGGGGTGCCCGCCCCGCTCGTCCCGCTGGCCGTGCGCACCGCGCGCGAACGGGGCGCGGGGGTCTGCGGCCCGGTGACGGGCGAACCGCCGAACCCGTGGGCGGGGCTGACGCCGGCCCTGGCGGAGGCGGACCGGTGAGGCGGCGGCCGGGCGCGGCCCTGACGGCCGCGCTCCTGGCCGTGGCGGTCCTCGCGGGCTGCTCGGGGGGTGCGGAGGGGCCGGCCGGGGGCGCGGGAGGGGACGGGCGTACGACCTCGGGCCCCGCCACGGCCGTCCGGCCGACGACCCCCGCACCCGCCCCCACGCCCGACGACCCGACCCCGTCCCGCCCGCCCGGATCCGCGACGGGACCCGCGCCGAGCCGCACCACGGCCCGTCCCACGACCGGCCACCCCTCCCCGGACCGCACGCCCACCCGCCGCCCCGCCGGAGCGCGCTGGCAGCCGCGCCCCGGCCTGGCCTGGCAGTGGCAGCTCGACGGCAGGGTGGACCCGTCCGTCGACGTGCCGGTGTACGACATCGACGGCTTCGAGAACAGCGCCGCCGACGTGGCCCGGCTGCACCGGGACGGGCGCAAGGTGATCTGCTACGTCAACGTGGGCGCCTGGGAGGACTACCGCCCCGACCGGGACGCCTTCCCCGAATCCGTCCTGGGCGGCCCCAACGGCTGGCACGGCGAACGCTGGCTGGACATCCGCCGCCTCGACGTGCTCCGCCCCCTGATGGAGCGCCGGTTCGACATGTGCCGCGACAAGGGCTTCGACGCGGTGGAACCGGACCTGGTGGAGGGGTACGGCAACGACACGGGCTTCCCCCTGACGGCGGACGACCAGCTCCGCTACAACCGCATGATCGCGGACATCGCCCACGCGCGGGGCCTCGCGGTGGGCCTGAAGAACGACCTCCACCAGATCCCGCTCCTGGTGGACCACTTCGACTTCGCGGTCAACGAGGAGTGCGCCCAGTTCGACGAGTGCGGCCTGCTCGAACCCTTCGTCGCGGCGGGCAAGGCGGTCTTCCACGTGGAGTACGAGGAGTCCCCGTCCGCTTTCTGCGCCGAGTCCCGCTCCCTCCGCCTGTCGTCGATGCTGAAGAGACCGGGACTGGACGTGTGGCGGAGGCCCTGCTGACCGGGACGGTCAAGGTGTGTCCGTCCGCGAGGACACCGCGCTCGCCGCTCGCCGCTCGCCCAGGAGGTCATGAGTGGGGCCGGTCGAGCCCCCGCCGATACGCGTGCCGGTCGGGGAGGGAGCCCACCGGTGGACGAGCCGCACCGTCGAACGGCGGGTCCTGCTCGTCGTCCACAACGCCACGTCGGCGGGCCGCCTGCTCGGGAGGAATCCGGGTGGCGGCCCGCCGCCGGCCGCGCCCGGATGTGTCACCCACGCGTGCCCGGGTCGCCCGCCGCCGGCCCCGGGAGTCCCCGGAAGAACCAGTCGCATGTCTCCCCCCGTGCGGGGCAGACGCCCCTCGCTCACCATCGGAGGGGCGGCCCGTCGGAGGAGACCGCAGGCCGAGGACAAGGACGAGGACGAGGAGGAAGGCCCGTGGAACCCGTGGACCGGACCGCACCGGCGGGTGAGACCCCGGAAGGTGCTCCCGAGGCCGTTTCCACCCTCACCCTGCGGGTCAACGGCACCGCCCGTACCCTCACCGTCGACAACCGCACCACCCTTCTGGACGCGCTGCGCGACCACCTCGACCTCACCGGTTCGAAGAAGGGCTGCGACCACGGGCAGTGCGGGGCCTGCACCGTCCTGCTCGACGGGCGGCGGGTGAACAGCTGCCTGCTGCTCGCCGTCGTCTGCGCGGGCGCGTCCGTCACCACCGTCGAGGGGCTCTCCGACGGCGACCGGCTCCACCCGGTCCAGGAGGCGTTCGTCGCGCGGGACGCCCTGCAGTGCGGCTACTGCACCCCCGGGCAGATCTGCTCGGCCGTCGCCCTGCTGCACGAGGCGGCCGACGGGCAGCCGTCGTACGTGACGCCGCCGGAACGGTCACCGGACGGCCCGGTGTCCCTCACTCCGGAGGAGATCCGCGAGCGCATGAGCGGGAACATCTGCCGCTGCGGCGCCTACCCGAACATCGTCGACGCGATCGAGGAGGCCGCGCGGTGAAGCCCTTCGCCTATGTCCGGCCGGAGCGCACCGAGGAGGCGATCGACCGGTTCGCCGCCCAGCCCGGCGCCCGGTTCCTCGCGGGCGGGACCAATCTCGTGGACCTGATGAAGCTGGGGGTCGCGGGGCCCCCGCTGCTCATCGACATCAACGGGCTGCCGCTCGACGCCGTCGAGGAGACCGCCGCGGGCGGCCTGCACATCGGCGCGACCGCGCGCAACAGCGACGTGGCCGCCCACCCGCTCGTGCGCGTCCGCTACCCCGCCCTCTCGCAGGCCCTCCTGGCCGGTGCCTCCCCGCAGCTGCGGAACGCGGCCACCACCGGGGGCAACCTGCTCCAGCGCACCCGCTGCCCGTACTTCCAGGACGCGTCGAAGCCGTGCAACAAGCGCGCGCCCGGCTCGGGCTGCCCCGCCCGGGAGGGCGTCCACCGCGACCTCGCGGTGCTCGGCCACTCCGCCCACTGCGTCGCCACCCACCCGTCGGACATGGCGGTCGCCCTCGCCGCCCTGGACGCGGAGGTCCGGCTGCGCGGGCCGGCCGGCGAGCGGACGGTGCCGGTCGCGGAGTTCCACCGGCTGCCCGGCGACCGCCCGGACCGGGACACCGTCATCGAGGACGGCGAGCTGATCACCGGGGTGACGCTGCCCGCTCCCCCGTCCGGCGCGCGCGGCGCCTACCGCAAGGCCCGGGACCGCGCCTCGTACGCCTTCGCGCTGGCCTCCGTCGCCGCCGTCCTGACCGTCGAGGACGGGCGGATCGGGCATGCGGCCCTCGCCTTCGGCGGTCTCGCGCACAAGCCCTGGCGGGCCCACGCGGCGGAGGAGGTGCTGCGCGGCGCCCCGGCGACCGCCGAGACGTACCGGCGGGCCGCCGACGCGGAACTCGCCGCCGCCGAGCCGCTGCGCGACAACGGCTTCAAGGTCCCCCTCGCCCGCAACCTCGCCGTGAGCGTGCTGCACGACCTCGCGTCCCGCACCGACACCACCGGATGATCACCACAGGAGGCACCGCGCCATGACCAGCCAGCTCGTGCGTCCGACGACGGGGGCCGTCCGCCGCGACGCCCGGCAGAAGGTGACGGGCGAGGCCCGCTACGCCGTCGACCGGACGCCGCCCGGCTGCCTCCACGCCTGCCCCGTGCCCGCCACCGTCGCCCGCGGCCGGGTCACCGCCGTGCACGCCGAAGCCGTTCTGCAGCGCCCCGGCGTGCGCGCCGTGCTCACCCACGAGAACGCGCCCCGGCTCGGCGAGGCGGACGACCCGACGCTCCTGCTGCTCCAGGACGACCGGGTCCCGCACCGCGGCTGGTACGTGGCCGTGGTCGTCGCCGACACGCCGGAGATCGCGCGCGAGGCCGCCGAGGTCCTCGACGTCGACTACGCCGTGGAGGACCACGACGTCCTGCTGCGCGCCGACCACCCGGACCTCTACACGCCGGAGGAGGCCAACGGCGGCCATCCGGCGGTGCGCGAGCGCGGCGACTTCGCCCCGGCCTTCGCCGCCTCCCCGGTGCGGGTGGACGCCACGTACTCCATGAGCGCCCTGCACAACCATCCGATGGAGCCCCACGCGTCCACGGCCCGCTGGGAGGACGGCGGACTGACCGTGTACGACTCCAGTCAGGGGGCGTCGACGGTACGGGACGTCCTGGCGGGCCTGTTCGAGCTGCCCCCGGAGCGGGTCACGGTCGTCTCGGCCTTCGTCGGTGGCGGCTTCGGCTCGAAGGGCACGCCCCGGCCCCCGTGCGTCCTCGCCTCGATGGCCTCCCGGCACACCGGCCGTCCGGTGCGGCTCGTCCTGCCCCGCCGCGAGCTCGCGGCGGTGGTGGGCCACCGCGCGCCCACCGTCCAGCGCGTGCGGATCGGCGCGTCCGAGGAGGGCGTGATCAGCGCGCTCTCCCACGAGGTCGTCACCCAGACGTCGACGGTGAAGGAGTTCGTGGAGCAGGCCGCCGTCCCGGCCCGCGCCATGTACACCTCCCCGCACAGTTTCACCGGTCACCGGGTGGTGGCCCTCGACGTGCCGTCGCCGTCGTGGATGCGCGCTCCGGGCGAGGCGTCCGGCATGTACGCCCTGGAGTCGGCCATGGACGAGCTGGCCGGGGCGGTGGGCGTCGACCCGGTGGAGCTGCGGCTGCGCAACGAGCCCGACGCGGAGCCGGACAGCGGCAAGCCGTTCAGCAGCCGGGGCCTCGCCGACTGTCTGCGCGAGGGTGCGCGGCGCTTCGGCTGGGAGGGCCGCGACCCCCGGCCGGGGGTCCGCCGCGACGGGGACCTGCTGTGGGGCACGGGGGTGGCCTCGGCCACCTATCCCGTCCTCCTGAGCCCGTGCAAGGCGTCGGCGCACGCCGGGCCGGACGGGCTGTACACCGTACGGGTCGACGCCACCGACATCGGCACGGGTGCGCGGACGGTCCTGGCCCAGATCGCCGCCGAGGCCCTCGGCGTCCCGCTCGATTCCGTACGGGTCGAGCTGGGCAGCAGCGTCCTGCCGGACGCCCCCGTGGCGGGCGGCTCCTCCGGCACGGGCTCCTGGGGCTGGGCCGCGCACAAGGCCTGCACCGCCCTGCGCGAGGAGCTGGCCGGCCGCTCCGGCCCGCTGCCGTCCGAGGGCGTGACCGTCGAGGCCGACACCGAGGAGGAGACGGGGCAGGAATCCCCGTACGCCCGCCACGCCTTCGGCGCCCACTTCGCGGAGGTCCGCGTCGACACCGTCACCGGCGAGGTCCGGGTGAGCCGGCTGCTCGGCGTCTACGCGGCGGGGCGGATCCTCAACCCCCGTACGGCCCGCTCCCAGTTCATCGGCGGGATGACGATGGGCCTGGGCATGGCGCTGACCGAGCACAGCACCATGGATCCCGCCTTCGGCGACTACACGGAGCGCGACCTGGCCTCCTACCACGTGCCGGCCTGCGCCGACGTGCCGGCGATCGAGGCGCACTGGGTGGAGGAGCACGACCCCCACCTCAATCCGATGGGCAGCAAGGGCATCGGAGAGATCGGCATCGTCGGCACGGCGGCGGCGATCGCCAACGCCGTCCACCACGCGACCGGCGTGCGCCTGCGCGACCTGCCCCTGACCCCGGACCGGCTGCTGCCCCACCTGCGCTGAGCCGGACCGCGCGCGGTGGTGCCGAAACGCCCGAGGGGCCGCTTCGGATCTCTCCGAAGCGGCCCCTCGGGCCACGACTCTCACGAGTCGGGACGACAGGATTTGAACCTGCGACCCCTTGACCCCCAGTCAAGTGCGCTACCAAGCTGCGCCACGTCCCGGTGCCCGTCTGACCTGGGGTTTCCCCCGGCCGAACGCGCATGAGAACAATACCGCACTTTCCCCGGTGGTCACGAACGCCTTTGCCGGGCCCCGACCTGGCGCGCACCGAGAGCCTTTCGATCACCCTCCGTGACACCCTTTGTGACACCGCCGCCGTCCGCCTCGGGGTGCCGCCCCCGGAGCGACAGGAGGGGCGGGAGGAGCGGGAGAAGCAGGAGGGGCGAGAGGGGCGGAATGCCGCTCTTCTGCGGCAGAGGTGGCTCATATGGTGACGCCGGAGGTCTCGCGTCCATATGCCCGGAACTTCGTTGCCTCTGGCATGTGGCAGAAACATGCTCACGGACGAGGGAGGGCGGATCGGGCCGAGCAGGCCAAGTCCACCCGAAACATAGTCATCCCCGATCGTCAACCGCTCCTGTTTCAGACAAACTTCGCTCCGTTATTGATCCGTCACGGAAAGATCAACACCATGAGGAGGTCGGCCTGTTCGGGACGGGACCACTGCCGATGCACCACCTGACCGGACAACCGCCGGTCAGGCGTTTCGCGGGAGGAACTCGTCATGGACAACTACTTCACCAGCCGGCTGCATCGCGAGCTCAGGGAGACGGTCCGGGACTTCGCGGAGCGTGAGGTCCGGCCGCGGATAGCCGAGATGGAGGCCTCCCGGACCGTCCACCACGAGCTGTCCCGCATGATCGCCGAGCAGGGCTGGCTGGGCGCGACGATCAGCCCCGAGTACGGCGGCATGGGCGCGGGCCACCTGGCCAAGACCATCATCATCGAGGAGCTCTCCCGGGTCAGCGGCGCCATGGGCGCCATGGTCCAGGCCTCCCAGCTGGGCACCGCCAAGATCGTCCACTTCGGCAGCGACGAGCAGCGCAAGACCTGGCTCCCGGCGATCGCCGCCGGCGAGTGCCTGCCGACCATCGCGGTCACCGAGCCCGACGCCGGCGGCCACGTCCTCGGCATGAGCGCCAGCGCGGTCCGGGACGGCGACGACTACATCCTCAACGGCAGCAAGGTCTACGTCGGCAACAGCCACGTGGGCGATCTGCACGGCGTCGTGGTCAGGACCGGTCCCGGCTCGAAAGGCCTCAGTGCGTTTCTGGTCGAATCCGATCGACCGGGTTTCAGGACCGGTCCGCAGCAGACGGCCATGGGCCTCCACGGCTTCAGCTTCGGCGAGCTGATCTTCGAGAACTGCCGGGTGCCGGCCGCCAACCGGCTCGGTGACGAGGGCGACGGCCTCTCCGTCGCGTACTCCTCCAGCGTGCTGTACGGGCGGGCCAACCTCACCGCCGTCTCCCTCGGCATCCACCAGGCGATCCTGGAGGAGACCACCCGCTTCGCCTCCGAGCGCATCCGCTACGGGAAGCCGCTCCACAACCTCCCCACGGTGAAGCTGAAGCTGGGCCAGATGCAGTCCCGGCTGATGACCGCCCGCCTTGCCGCGTACCACGCTGTGCACCTGCTCGACCAGGGCCTCTCCTGCGACGCCGAGCTGATGAACGCCAAGCTCGTCAACGTCGAGTCGGCGATCGACTCCGGTCGCAACGCCATGGAGATCCACGCCGCCGCCGGCCTCTTCACGGACCGGGCCATCGAGCGGTACCTCCGGGACGCGCACCACATCTTCGCCCCCGCCGGGACCTCCGACATCCAGCTCCTGCGTCTCGCCGAGGTCGCCCTCGGCCAGGACAAGGGCAGCTGGTCGGAGCGGCTGTCCGAGCTGGTCCGCACGCCGGAGCCGGAGCCGCTGCCCGTCTGACCAGCCGATCCCCTGACCCGCTGACCAGCTGACCAGCCGATCCCCTGATCCCCTGATCCACTGATCCGTGATCGGTTCCGGAAGGTCCGGGGCCCGGTACGGCCGTCGCCGTACCGGGCCCCGGACCCCTGGCCGTCGTCGGGCGGCCGCGGTCAGAGCGTGCCGTCCTCGCGGCGGTGGATCTGCTCCACCAGCTCCGCGGCCATCGCCTTGATCGTCTCCAGGCCGGCCCGGCCCCACGGGCGCACGTCGGTGTCGACCACGCAGATGGTGCCGAGCGCGACCCCGGTGCGGTCGATCAGCGGCGCGCCCATGTAGGAGCGGATGCCGATCTCGTCCACGACCGGGTTGCCCGCGAAGCGCGGGTAGTCGCAGACGTCCTCCAGGACGAGCGCCTTGCGCCGCACCACCACGTGCGGGCAGTAGCCGTGGTCGCGGGCCATGAAGCGGCCGACGCCGCCCCCGCCCGCGGCCGCGGCGCCCAGGTCGCTGCCGGAGTGGGTGCCCTCGGGGGTGTGCAGGCCCGCGAAGAACTGCCGGTTCTCGTCGATGAAGTTGACCATCGAGAACGGGGCGCCGGTCATCTCGGCGAGCCGGTGCGCGAAGTCGTCGAACACCGGCTCCGGCCGCTCTCCGAGACCGAGTTCGCGCAGCCGCCGCACCCGGGCCGGCGCGTCCTTGTCGTTCGGGGTCAGCAGGAGGTGACCGGTCGGGTCGTAGGTCATGGCGTGGCTCCGTAGCTCGGCACGGTGTCCGGGATGGTGGTGAGCAGGTACTGGACGAGGGTCAGCAGGGTGCTGATGCCGGAGCTGGAGATCCGGGCGTCGCAGAGGACGACCGGGACCTCCGGATCGAGGTCGAGCGCGGCCCGCACCTCGTCCGGCTCGTAGCGGTGGGCGCCGTCGAACTCGTTGATCGCGACGACGAAGCGGATCCCGCGCCGCTCGAAGAAGTCGACGGCGGCGAAGCACTCCTGGAGCCTGCGGGTGTCGGCGAGGACGACCGCCCCGAGCGCTCCCTCGGAGAGCTCGTCCCACATGAACCAGAAGCGCTCCTGGCCGGGGGTGCCGAAGAGGTACAGCACGTGGTTGTTGTCGAGCGTGATGCGGCCGAAGTCCATGGCGACGGTGGTCGTGGTCTTGGACTCCACGCCCTCCAGACTGTCGGTGGCCGCGCTGACCGAGGTCAGCAGCTCCTCGGTGCTCAGCGGTTCGATCTCGCTGACGGCGCCCACGAGGGTCGTCTTGCCCACGCCGAAGCCGCCCGCCACCAGGATCTTGACCGCGGTGGGGAAGGAGTCGGCCGCGAAGCCCTCGTGGCGCTCAGAGACGTTGTCGTAGGCCATCGAGCACTGCCTCCAGCAAGGAACGGTCGGTTGGGTTGGCGTGGAACCGGGGCGCCCGGGCGGTGAGCGCCCCGCAGTCCACGAGGTCGGAGAGCAGGACCTTGGTGACGACGGCCGGGAGCCTCAAGTGCGCCGCCACCTCGGCCACCGAGGTGGGCCCGTCGCACAGCCCGAGGGCCAGGCTGTGCTCGGGCCCCATGTGCGCCTGGGGGGACGAACCGGTCGCCATCACCATCGACAGCAGGTCGAGGGCGGTGGTGGGCCTGGTCCGGCCGCCGCTGACGGTGTACGGGCGGATGAGCCGGCCGGCCGCGTCGTCGAGCCAGGGTCCTTCCTGAGGGGACGTCACGGTTACTGCCCGAAGCCGCCGAGGGCGCCGGCGGCCTGCCGGGCGGGAGTGACCAGGTACGGCCGGACGCTCTTCACGAGCATCGCCATCTCGTAGCCGAGGACGGCGGCGTCCGCCTCGCGCCCGGCGAGGACGGCCAGGCAGGTGCCGGAGCCGGCGGTGGAGACGAACAGGAGGGTGGAGTCCAGCTCCACGACCACCTGGCGGACCTCGCCGCCGTCGCCGAAGCGGGCACCCGCGCTCCGGCCGAGCGAGTACAGGCCGGAGGCGAGCGCCGCCATGTGGTCGGCGGCGTCGGGGTCGAGTCCGTGGACGGATTTGACGAGGCCGTCGGAGGAGAGCAGAACGGCGTTGCGGGTGTACGGGACCCGCTGGACCAGTCCGCTCAGCAGCCAGTCGAGGTCCGAGGAATGGCCGGTCGGCGCATTGCTCGCCATGGTGCATCTACTCCTTGTGGGCGTCGCCGGGACGCGGCGACTCATGGGGGGCGGGCTGGGATTCGGCGAGGCCGATACCGCGCTGGAACGCGGCCATCAGACCCGGGTCGTGCAGGGCGTGCTCCTCGGTCCTGCGGGCCGCGGGCTCCTCCCGCAGCTGCGGGACGAGGTGCTCCTGCGCGCGCCGCTTGGGGAGCAGGGGCCTGCCGTTGTCCTCGGCGGGGGGTGCCGGGGGCAGCGGCGCGACCAGGGAGGCCGGCGGGCCCGGGTGCCCGGTGTCGGCCGGACGGTCCGGGGCCGCGGGGGCGTGGCCGGTGTCCCCGTAGCCGCCGGTCGACACGGTCGTACGGGGGTACGCGTACGAGCCGGTGGCGGAGGCCTCCTCGTGGCGGGTGTCGGCCCGCTCCGGGGAGGGCGCGGACGCCGGTGCGTGCGGGACGGACGCTCCGTTCGCCGCTGCGGGCGCGGGGGCCTGCGGGTGGGACGGGGCGGCGGGGGACGGGACCTGGTGGGACGGGGCCCCGGCCGGTACGGGAGCCGGGTGCCGGCCCGGGTCCGGTGCGTGGGCCGGGGTGTGGCCCGGGGTCCGGTCCGGTGCGGGCTGCGGGGCCGTGACCGCGGGCTGGGCCGGGGGCTGGGGCTGCAGCTGCACCTGGCCGGGCGGGATGGCCGAGGATCCGGCGGTCGCGGCGGTCTGGCGCTCGTGCTGGGCGAGGCCCTCCGGGTCGGCGCCGAGGAGGCCCTGCGGGAGGACGAGCACGGCCTGGACTCCGCCGTAGATGTTGGACTGGAGGCGTACGGCGATGCCGTGCCGCCGGGCGAGGGCCGAGACGACGAAGAGTCCGATGCGACCGTCCTGGAGCAGGTGCGAGACGTTGACCTGGTCGGGGTCGGCGAGCAGGGCGTTCATCTTGTTCTGCTCGGCGGCGGGCATGCCGAGGCCGCGGTCCTCGACCTCGATCGCGAGGCCCGCCGTGACGTACTGGGCGCGCAGCAGCACCGTGGTGTGCGGCGCGGAGAACAGCGTCGCGTTCTCGACGAGTTCGGCGAGGAGGTGGATGACGTCGGCCACGGCATGGCCCCGCAGCGTACCGTCGATCGGGGGTACGAGCTTCACGCGCGGGTACTGCTCGACCTCGGCGATGGAGGAGCGGAGCACCTCGGTCATGGTGACCGGGTTCGACCACTGGCGGCGGGAGATGGCGCCGCCGAGCACGGCGAGGTTCTCGGCGTGGCGGCGGATGCGGGTGGCCAGGTGGTCGACGTGGAACAGGCCCTTGAGCAGCTCCGGGTCCTCGACCTCGTTCTCCAGTTCGTCCAGGAGCTGGATCTCGCGGTGGACCAGGGACTGGAGGCGCCGGGCGAGGTTGACGAAGACCTCGACCTTCTGCTCGTTCCCGACGCTGCTGGAGAGCCGGGACGCCTGCACGACGGCCGCCACGGCGGCCTCGTGAGAACGCGTCAGTTCCTGTGTGAGGAGGTCGAATTCGTCACCTGGGGCGGACGCGGCCGGCGGGGCGGGCCGGGGCGGGATCCCCTCTCCCCTGCGCAGTTGTTCGACGATCGCGCGCAGTTCGCTCTGGCCGCGGGCGCTGGTGCGGCGCAGGGCGTTGCAGCGGTCGAGGACCGCCTTGGCGGCACGGTCGGCGCCGAGCGCGGCGGCCGCGACGGAGGCGACGGTGAGGGCGGCGGCGCCGGTGAGGGCGGCCCAGAGGCCGGGGGTGGGGGTGGCTCCGGTGGAGCGGATGGTGAAGAGGACGGCCGCCGCGCCGCCGAGGGCCACCGCGACGGCGGGGAGGACCGAGGTGCGCAGGAGTTGGGGACGTATGCGGGCTTCCGCGGGGAGCGGCGCGGGGGGCTGCGCCGTGGGGTTGCTGCCGTTACCGGTGGCGGAGCGGGCGCCGGGCCGGCCGTGCCGCCCTCCCTCGCGTCGGTCGGAACGCGAGGAGGGTGCGCGAAGTTGAGACATGAGTGTCCTTGGTACGTGCCCAGGAGTCGGCGTACTGCGGGGAGGGTGCTGGGGGCGTGCTGGGTGTTCTACCGGGGCGGACTGGAGCGGGCGTCTACGGGTCGTCTACGGGGTCGTCTACGGGGGGCGGGATGAGCCTACCGATGATCATCAACCACACACTGTAGTCGTCAACCGTTCATGTGCGGTGCGCAGTTGGCAAACTTACCCGTAGAGCGACCCCGTCTGGTATCGCCCCTCGCACAACAGGCCGAGAACGGTCGGCCGAAAGTCGTCGTCGTGGCGCGGAGTGATCGACGGGGAGCGGGAGCGGAGGAGGGCGGAGGCGTCCTCGCGCCTCCGCCCTCCACGGAAATCGCTCCCGACCGGAATCCCCCGGCGGTGATGCGGACCCGTCCGGCTCCACAAGGGTGCACCGCCCTCCGGCACCGCCGGTACGCATCCGCGAACGACGCCCTCCGGCCTCCGGCCGGCGCTCGTGCCGGTGGCCGGATCCACGCGCTCGACGGCGTCGGCCACGGGGGCGCATCACGTGGAGTGAGGGCCTCGGAGGTGAGGGGGCCGTCGTACGGTGTCCTGCGGATGGGGCCGCGCACGTGGACGAAGCGCTGTCCGGGGCGTTCTCAGAGGCGCACGCCGGCGGGCGGCCGGGGGCGCGTCGCGTGCCCGGCGACGGCATGAAGGGAAGGGGTCCATGACTGCGGTGGGCGCGATGCTGGAGGAGCTCGGGGTCCTCGACCCGCTGACCGCCGAGGGGGCGGCGGCGCGGTTCTCGGCCCGGGGATGGGCGCCCGGGGGCAGGCCCCGTGACGGCGTGGAGACCTCGTGGGACAAGGACGGCGTCGGGGCCTGGATCCGGACGTCCGGCGGCGGGGTGGTCAGCGTCTCGTTCGCCGTCTGGATCCGGGACGTCGACGAGTCGGGCTACTTCGACGACGTGGAGGCCGTCCACGAGGAGGGGGAGCGGGTCCTCGCCGGCTTCCTCCCCGAGATCGAGGGCTCCTCCTTCGCCGGCCGGCTCGCCGAGGTCGGGCGAACGGCGAAGGACGGGGACGGGGACGAGGGCGAGGGCGGGGGCGAAGACGGGGACGAGGACGAGTTCGTCGCGCTGAAGAGGTGGGCTCTCGACGGCCGGACCCTGACCGCCGGCCTGGTCCAGCACGACACGGACCTCCCGGTCATGGTCGTGGTGGCTCTGAGTCCGCCCCGGCACGTGCCGGGTGCCGCGGATCGACGGCGGCGGCCACGGGCGGCCCTCCCCGCCCGTCGCCGGAGGCCGGGGTGAAGCCGATCGGCTTCTACCGGGAGATGGACGCGCACTACGACGCGGCCTGGGGCGGGCCCGTCCCCGCGCCCGAATCGGGCGGGGGGAGGTACCCGGTCGGGGAACTGGCCGACTACCTCGCCTCCGGCCACCCGCTCCTCGACGTCACCGAGCTCACGACCGACGTCATCGGCGGCGCGTTCCGCGTCCCGGGCGGTTCGTCCGTGCTCACCGACGGCGCGTTCGTCTGGCGTGCGGACCTGGCGAAGTACGTCGAGCGGTACCGGATCGCCCTTCCCGGGGACTTCCTGCGCGCCGCCCGCGAGAACGGGTTCCGCGTCCCCCCGGCCGACTACGGGGTCCTTCTCCCGCTCTCGGTCGAGGTGAGCGGCCTGCTGGGGTTCCGGCCCCGCTCCTGAGGGGCGGGCCCGCCACGGGCCCGGCCCTCAGGACGGCGTCAGCGGTCCCCCGTGAGGTCGAGGTCGCCGCCGCGCGGCTCGGGCGCGGTCCCGACGGGCCGGGTGCGGCGCCACGGACGGACGAGGGGCCGGGAGATCCCGCGCCACCACGGGTCGGAGGGCAGCCTCCCGGCGGGTTCGAACGGCTCGCCGGGGCGGGGGAACGCCACCGCCTGGCCCGCCTCCCCGGCCGCGTCCCTCGTCCACTCCCCGGGCTCGGCCCACGGGTGCGGGGCGAGGTTGAAGGTGCCCCAGTGGATCGGCAGCAGCACGCCGTGCGGGCGCCCGCCCTGGAGGTCGAGATGGGCGCGCAGGCCTTCGGCGGGGGTCATGTGTATGTCGGCCCAGAACTCCGAGTAGGCGCCGAGCTGGATCATGGTGGCGTCGAAGGGTCCGTGGTCCGCGCCGATGTCCCGGAAGCCGGAGAAGTACCCGGTGTCGCCGCTGTGGAAGACCCGGTGCTCGGGCCCCTCGGCGACCCAGGAGGCCCAGAGGGTGTGCTGCTTGTTGCGCAGGCCGCGGCCGCAGAAGTGGCGGGCGGGGGTGGCCGTGAGGCGCAGGTCGCCGATCTCCGTCGACTCGTTCCAGTCCAGTTCCCGCAGCCGGGAGGCCGGTACGCCCCAGTGCTCCAGGTGTGCGCCGACGCCGAGCGGCACCGCGAAGAGGGTGTCGGTGGTGGCGAGCTCCTTGATCGTCGGCAGGTCCAGGTGGTCGTAGTGGTCGTGCGAGATCACGACCGCGTCGACCGGGCCGAGCGCGGCGAGCGGGGCGGGCACCGGGTGGAGCCGCTTGGGGCCGGCGAACGGAAACGGGGAGCAGCGGTCGCCCCAGACCGGGTCGAACAGGACGCGGTGGCCGTCGATCTCCGCGAGGACGCCGGAGTGTCCCGTCCAGGTGAGGCGCAGGCCGGTGGCCGGGGGGCGTGCCAGGTCGGCCACGGTGGTGGGGTGGACGGGGATCGGGCCGGCGGGGGCCCTGCTCGCGCGGCCCTCCTTATCGAAGTAGACCTTGGCCAGCGCGACGGCGGAGCCGGACGGGCCCCGTCGCGCCTCCTCGGGGTTCTGAAAGATCCCGTTCCTGAAGTTCGGGGAGCGGCGGATGCGGGCGAGGCGCTCGCCGGCGGGTTCCGCGCCGAAGGACTCGGGGCGCGGCACGCGCGGCCGGGTCCCCGGTGAACGGTCTGGGCCTGTACCGGTCACAGGACCTCCTGATCTCTGGGGTCGTTCCATTATGGGCGGCCCGTGAGCGGAGGGACGGGGCGGTGCCGGCCCCGGCGGGCGGCGGCGACCACGGACGGTGCGGGGGCGCGTACGCGCCGGAGCCTTCTTTGATCATGCTCTTGTCATGTGCTGTGTAGGCTGCCGGGCGTGACGAGAGTGCGGTTGAACGTGGCCGAGCGGCGGGAGGAGCTGCTGCGGGCCGCCGTGGAGCAGATCGAGGCGCGCGGGGTCGCGGCCGTGCGGATCGCCGACGTGGCCTCGGCGCTCGGCGTGAGCAACGCGCTCGTGCTCTATCACTTCGCTTCCAAGGAGCAGCTGGTCGCGGCCGCCTTCGCGCACGCCGCCGAGGCCGACCTCGCCCATCTGCGGCGGCTGCTCGGCCGGCGCACCACGGCGGTGCGGCGGCTGCGATCGGCGGTCCGCTGGTACGCCCCGAGCGGGCAGGCCAAGGGCTGGCGCCTCTGGATCGAGGGCTGGGCGGCCTCGCTGCGCGATCCGGAGCTGCGCCGGGTCGCCGCCTCCCTCGACCAGGAGTGGAAGGCGGCGCTGACCCGGGTGATCGCGGAGGGGGCCGACGCCGGGGAGTTCTCCTGCCCTGACCCGGCCGAGGCGGCCTGGCGGCTCACCGCCTTCCTCGACGGCCTCGCCGTCCAGACCACCGCCTACGCCGGCTCCCTCTCCCGTACCGCGATGCTCCGCTGGGCCGACGCCGCCCTCGCCCGGGAACTGGGCCTCCCGGGCGGGGAGGCCCGGGGGTGAGGGGAGCGGGCGGCCCCGCGGGGTCCTGATCCGTCGGAGCCGGTCGGCGGGGCCCCGTCGGAGCAGCCGTCAGAGCAGTTCGAAGACCGCCGAGACCGTGATCTGCTCCTCGATCTCACCGGGGGCCGTGGGGACGCCCGTGTCCTCGGCGGAGAGGGTGGGGGCGGCCCCGCCGGGACCGGGGCGCACGGACTCGCCCTCGCTCAGCGAGACGAGCCGGCCGAGCCGGTGGCCGCTGAGCCGGGCGTGCTGCGCCGCCTTGTCGTACGCGTCCCGGAAGGCGGCCTCCCGCGCCTTGGCCCGCAGCGCCGACGGGTCGGCCACGTCGAACACGACGCCGTTGATCCGGCCCGCGTCCCGGGTCGCGTCGTTGACGGCGCCGACGACCTGCCCGGTCCTGTCGATGTCGCGGACCTTCACGGAGAAGGCCTGGCCGGCCTGGTAGCCGGTCACCCTGCTCTCCCCCTCGGCGCTCTGGGTGTAGACCGGGGCCAGCGAGAGGCTGTCGGTGCGGATGTCCCGCTCGGCGATCCCCTGCTTGTACAGCACCGCGAGGAGGGCTTCGGCCGCGGTCTTCTGCGCCGCCATCGCCTCCTTCGCCGTCGCGCGGCCGGCCTCGACCCCGATGGACAGGATCGCCAGGTCGGGCGCGGCGGCCGCGCGTCCGTGCCCGGCGACGGTGACCGTGGCGGGCGCGGCCTCACGGGCGGCGGCGGGCAGGGGCGTCCCGGCGGGCGCGGCGGCCAGGGCGGGGGCGGCGGTGCCGGCGAGGAGGCCGCCGAGTACGGCGGTGGCGGCGAGCAGACGGGCGGTGCGGGCGGCGGCGCGTGGCCGGCGGGTCGTCACAGGCGGTCCCTTCGGATGTGGATGCCGGGGCTCCGGCGGGCACATCCCAGCACCCGGCGCCGCCGCTCCCCGTGCGCCACTCCTGACCGGCGTCCCCGTCTCCCCTGTCCGTACCAGCCGGTTACCGCCACCGGGGCACGCGGCTCAGGTCTGGACGAGCGGTTCGTACGCCTCGGGGCGGAGGCCGAAGGTCCAGGCGACGCCCTCCCGCGCGGTCCGGGTCGCGGGCGGCACCCGCAGCCAGTACGTGCGGTGGGTGCCGTCCGGTTCGGGCGTGGAGTTCACGACCTCGACCATCGCCACGTCCTCGTCGTCGTCCAGGCCGATCCGCCACAGGACGCCCGTCTCGTCGCGGTGCTCGTGCCGGGCCCCGGAGGCGGCGAGGTAGCGGTCGTAGCCGTAGTGCTCCAGCATCACGCGCCGCAGTTCGGCGTTCTCCTCCTCGCGGATCCGCTCGGGGGTGAGGCCCGGGAGGCCGGCCAGGAAGGCGGCGGAGACCGCCATGCCCCGCCAGGCGTGGAGGGCGAACCCGTCGGGGTAGGCGAGCGCCGGCCCGTCGCCCCGGTCGAGGCGCCCGGCCTCGTCGCGGTGGAGCTCGACGGGCCGCTCGCAGACCACGGCCACGTCCTCGTACGGCCACCACCAGCCCGCGTGCGCGGCGACGGCGGCGAGCCCCGCCAGGCGCTCGCCGTGCCCGTCGAAGGCGGCGAGCCAGGCGGCGTCGTGCTGGCCGAGGACGGCGTCGAGCAGGACGAGCCGGACGCCGTCCTGGCCTCCGCCCCTCTCACCCGCCGCCTCGCGGGCCTGCGCCACCACGGCCCGTATCCGGTCGGCGAGGGCCCGGTTGAGGTCCCAGAGCGCCGCCCCCGTCGCCTGCCAGTGCGCGGCCCAGCCCGCCGGGCCGAGCGCGTCGTGGAGGCGGCGGCGCTCCTCGGCCCACGGCCGCGTGCGCACCTCCTCCCGTACCGAACGGCCCCGGTCCGCCAGGCCGTCCAGGAGCGCGACGGCGGCGAGCGGCGAGTCCGCCCAGAGGACGCGGCGCGGCTCGGCGAGGCCCGCCGTGCGGTAGGCGAGCCGGACGCCGGCCTCGGCGGCGGCGCGGTCGGCGGGCCCGGTGGCCGCGGCAACGGCCCGCCACTTGTCCTGTGCGGTGGTGCGGTTCATGTCTCGGTGTCCCCCGGATTCCTCTGGTGACCTGGATCGGTCGGTCGATGTGCGGGTGTGTCAGTCGGCGACGATCCGGTAGGCGCCCGGCACGTACTCCCGCTGGCGCACCACCCGGTACCAGCCCTTCGGCAGCGGTATCGGGGCGTGCTCCTCGTGCACCACCCGGCCGCCCTCGGGCAGTTCGAGCAGGAAGGGGCCGTGGGGCCCCGGCTCCCGCACGAGCCGGCCGGGTCCGGGGATCGCGTGGGCGTGCCCGGTGACCTCGCCGAAGGCGAGGACGAGACGGCCCCGGGCGTCCCTCGGCTCCCCCGCCGCCGTCCTCGCGCGCTCCGGAACGGCCGTCTCGTCGACGGACACGATCAGCACGTCTCCCTGCCGGTACATGGCTGTCCCCTCCCCGTCCGGCGCGGTCGGCCGGTCACGGGAACGACGCTAGGGGCCGCCACTGACAACCGCCCCGGTCCCGACCCGTACGGCGCACCCGACCCGCACGGCGCACCCGACCCGGTGCGGAACGAACCCGGCGCACCCGGTCCCGTACGGAACGGCCCGGCGCGCGCCCGTACGGCACCCGGCGCGGAAGGCCGTCGGCGCGGCTTGGTAGAACTCAGGGGTTCAGCGACCCGCGCCGTCCGTTCTCTGGAGCACCGTCATGACCATCGGCCACCACCTGCAGGAGTTCCACGGCCTTCCCGTCTTCGACTTCCCGGACGCGGCCGCGCCGGTCGAGCTGCCCGACGCGGCCGGGGTCGCCTGGCGGATCTCCGCGCCGACGTACTCCGACCCCGGGGACGAGCGCTGGGGCCCGCGCTTCGAGCGGTTCCTGAAGGCGGTCGACGCCTCCCGGGTGCGCGCGCTCGTCGTCGGCGGCTGGGACGAGCCGTACGAGACCTCGTCCGCCGGCATCGTGACCGCCCTGATGGGCGCCAACAACCGGCTCACCGGCCTGGAGGCGCTCTTCCTCGGCGACATGACCTTCGAGGACTGCGAGATCTCCTGGATCGTCCAGTCCGACGTGACGCCGCTGCTCGCCGCCTACCCGGCGCTGCGCGAGCTGGGCGTGCGCGGCGGCACGGACCTGGTCTTCCCGCCGGTCCGGCACACCGCCCTGGAGACCCTGGTGGTGGAGGCCGGCGGTCTGGGCGCCGAGGTCGTGCGCGGGATCGCCGGCAGCGACCTGCCCGCCCTGGAGAACCTGGAACTCTGGCTCGGCACCGACGAGTACGGCGGCGACAGCACCCCCGAGGACCTGGCGCCGCTGCTGGCCGGCACGTCCTTCCCCGCCCTGCGCCACCTGGGCCTGCGCAACAGCGTGATCGAGGACGCGATCGCCGCGGCCGTGGCGGGCGCGCCCGTCGTCGCCCGGATCGAACGGCTCGACCTGTCCATGGGCGTGCTCACCGACGAGGGCGCGGCGGCCCTGCTCGATGGGCAGCCCCTGACCCACCTGGCGTACCTGGACCTGTCGCACCACTACCTCTCGGAGCCGATGCGGGAGCGGCTGCGGGCCGCGCTCGTCCCGCACGGCGTGACCGTGGTCCTCGACGACGCGCAGACGCCGGAGGAGTACGGCGACGGCGAGGTCCACCGGTACGTCGCGGTCGCCGAATGACCCCCGGCCCGCGCCCCGTGGTCGTCGGCGTTCCGGCGGGCCGCCGCGTCGCGTTCTTCCAGGACGCGCTGCGGTCCGCCGGGCTGCCCGGGGCGCGGGTCGTGTCCTGGCCGGACGCGCTGCGGGGCCGGGCCCGGTTCGCGGCGGGCGAGACCGTGCGCCTGGACTCGCCCGGTGAGGAGCCGGAGGCCGACCGGCTGCTGCGCGGGGTGGACGATCCGGCCCGGGTCGAGGGCACCGGCCGCTGGTACGCGCGGTTCACCGCCGCCGTGGCGGAGCTCGCCCGGAGCGTCGAGGAGGCGGGGGCGGTCCTCGTGGACGACCCGGCCGAGCTGCCGGTCCTGTTCGACAAGCGGCTGACCCACGGCCGGCTGCGGGCGGCCGGCGTGCCGGTTCCCGCGTCGCCGACCTCCGGCGCCGCCGCGCCGGCCGTGCGCGGCTGGGCGGACGTCCGGGCGCTGACGGCCGGGGCGGGGATGCGCCGGGTGTTCGTGAAGCTCGCGCACGGCTCCTCCGCCTCGGGGGTGCTCGCGGTGGAGACGAACGGCGCGGGCCGGGTCCGGGCCACCACCTCGGTGGAGCGCGATCCGGCCGGGCGGCTGTTCAACTCCCTGCGGGTGCGGCGCTACACGAGCGAGCGCGAGGTCGCCGCGATCGTGGACGCCCTGGCCCCCGACGGCCTGCACGTCGAGCGGTGGCTGCCGAAGGCCGTCCAGGACGGGCGGGCCGCCGACCTGCGGGTGGTGGTGATCGACGGGCGGGCCACCCACGCCGTGCTCCGCACCAGCCGCTCCCCCCTGACCAATCTGCACCTGGGCGGGGCCCGGGGCGACCTGGACGCGGCCCGGGCCGCGATCGCCGCCGCCGGGGCGCGGTGGGCGGACGCGCTGGAGGTGTGCGAGCGGGCCGCCGCCGCGTTCCCCGGCACCCGGTGCGTGGGCGTCGACCTGCTGCCCGCGTCCGGCTGGCGCAGCTTCGCCGTGGGCGAGGTCAACGCCTTCGGCGACCTGCTGCCCCGGCTCACGGGCCTGCCGGGCGGCGGGGCCGAGGGCCTCGACACCTACGCGGCCCAGGTGGCCGCGCTGTTCCCCCGTACACCTTGCGACTCAAGCACCACAGGAACGAGCACCGCGTGAACCAGCCCGACATGAACGCGATCGTCGGCAGCCACGACCTGCTCCTGGTCACCCTCGACACGCTCCGGTACGACGTGGCCGCCGAGCTGGCGGCCGAGGGCCGCATCCCGCACCTGGCCCGGCACCTGCCCGGCGGGGTCTGGGAGCGGCGGCACGCGCCGGGGAGCTTCACCTACGCCTCCCACCAGGCGATCTTCGCCGGCTTCCTGCCGACGCCCGCCGCGCAGGGGCCCCATCCCCGGCTGTTCGCCGCCCGGTTCGCGGGGAGCGAGTCGACCGCCGACGGCACCTGGGTCCACGACACACCGGACTTCGTCTCCGCCCTCGCGGCCGAGGGCTACCGGACGGTCTGCGTCGGCGGGGTGGGGTTCTTCAACGGGCAGCCGCCGCTCGGCTCCGTACTGCCCGGGCTCTTCGAGGAGAGCCACTGGGAGCCCTCCTTCGGCGTCGCGTCCCCGACCTCGTTCGAGTCCCAGGTCGCCCGCGCCGAGGAGGTCGTGGCCGGACTCCCCCGCGAGGAGCGGCTCTTCCTCTTCGTGAACGTGTCGGCGCTGCACCAGCCCAACTGGTTCCACCTGCCGGGGGCGACCCGCGAGGCGGGCGACTCCCGGGAGACGCACGCGGCGGCCCTGGAGTACGTCGACCGGCACATCGGGCGGCTCTTCGCCGCGATGGGCTCCCGGCGCCCGTGTTTCGCGATCGTCTGCTCCGACCACGGCACGGCGTACGGGGAGGACGGCTTCACCGGTCACCGGCTCGGCCACGAGGTCGTGTGGACGGTGCCGTACGCGCAGTTCGTCCTGCCGGGCCCGGACGGGGAGGCCGCCGCGTGAGCACCGCCGACCGCGCCCGGGGAGGCCGCCGCGTGAAGACCGCGGAGATCCCCGCCCCCCGCCCGTACCGCAGCTACGTCTACGCCTACCCCCACAAGACCGCGTACCGGGAGCTGACCGATCCCCCGGAGCTCGCCGCGCTCTGGGCCGGGGAGCCGAAGGACGCGCTCTCGCTCTACGCGCACGTGCCGTTCTGCGAGGTCCGCTGCGGCTTCTGCAACCTCTTCACCCGGATCGGCGCCCCCGGCGAGCTGACCACCCGCTACCTGGACGCCCTCGACCGGCAGGCGACCGCCGTGCGCGAGGCGCTCGGGGACGCGGAGCCGGTGCGGTTCGCGACGGCCGCGTTCGGCGGCGGCACGCCCACCTTCCTGACCGCCGGCGAGCTGGAGCGGCTCTGCGACATCGCGGAGCGGCGGATGGGCGCGGACCTGCGGGCGGTGCCGCTGTCGGTGGAGACCTCGCCCGCGACCGCGACCGCCGACCGGCTCGCGGTGCTCGCGGAGCGGGGCGCGACCCGGCTGAGCATCGGGGTGCAGAGCTTCGTGGAGGCCGAGGCGCGGGCGGCGGTCCGGCCGCAGCGCCGCGCGGACGTCGAGGCGGCGCTCGGCCGCATCCGGGACACCGGCGTCCCGGTGCTCAACATCGACCTGATCTACGGGATCGACGGGCAGACCGAGGAGTCCTGGCGCCGCTCGCTCGACACGGCCCTGGCCTGGCGGCCCGAGGAGCTGTACCTCTATCCGCTGTACGTCCGGCCGCTGACCGGTCTGGGCCGGACGCCCCCGGAGGACGACCGGGAGTGGGACGGGCGGCGGCTGCGGCTCTACCGGTACGGCCGGGACCACCTCCTGGAGCGCGGCTACGAGCAGGTGTCGATGCGGATGTTCCGGCGGCGGGACGCGGCGCCGTCCGGTCCCGACGACCACGCGTGCCAGACGGACGGGATGATCGGCCTGGGCTGCGGGGCGCGTTCGTACACCTCGGCCCTGCACTACTCCTTCGACTACGCCGTCGACATGCGGGAGATCCGCTCGATCATCGACGCGTACACGGAGACCGGGGACTTCTCGCGCGCCCGGGTCGGCCGGTGGGTCGACGCCGGGGAGGCCCGGCGCCGCCATCTGCTGCAGTCGCTGCTCCAGGCGGAGGGGATGCCGGTGGCCGGGTACGAGGAGCGGTTCGGGTCCTCGCCGTTCGCGGACTTCCCCGGGGAGCTGGCCCGGTTCGAGGCGCTGGGCTGGCTGGACGGGGAGGCGCCGGCGGGGCTGCTGCGGCTCTCGCCGGAGGGGCTCGCGCACTCGGACGGGCTCGGTCCGGAGCTGTTCTCGCCCGGGGTGCGGGCCGCGATGGCCGCGTACGAGCCGAAGTGAGGGGGCGGCCGTGGACCTGACGCTGCTCTACCGGGGGCCGCTGTCCTCCTGCGACTACGACTGCCCGTACTGCCCGTTCGCCAAGCGCCGGGACGGCCGCGAGCAGTTGCGCGCGGACCGGGCGGCGCTGGAGCGGTTCACCGGGTGGGCCGCCGGGCAGACCGGGGACCGGCTGCGGATCCTGTTCACGCCGTGGGGCGAGGGCCTGGTGCGCTCCTGGTACCGGCGGGCGCTGGTCGAGCTGTCGCGGCTGCCGCACGTCGAGCGGGTGGCGATCCAGACCAATCTGAGCTGCCGGACCGACTGGCTGGCGGAGGCGGACCGGGAGGCCGTGGCGCTCTGGTGCACGTACCACCCGGGGCAGACGCCGTACGAGCGCTTCCTCGGCAGGTGCCGCGACCTGGCGGACCGGGGCGTCCGGTTCAGCGTGGGCGTGGTGGGGCTCCCGGAGCACCGGGAGGAGGCGCGGAGGCTGCGGGAGGCGCTGCCGCCGCACGTGTACCTGTGGGTGAACGCGGCCGAGGGGCACGCGTACACCGACGCGGAGGCCGACGGGTGGACGGAGCTGGACCCGCTCTTCCCGTACAGCCGGCATCCGCACCGCTCGGCGGGGCTGCCCTGCCGGACCGGCGAGTCGGTGGTGTCGGTGGACGGCGGGGGGACGGTGCGGCGCTGCCACTTCGTCAAGGCCGAGCTGGGGAACCTGTACGACGGTTCGTACCGCGCCGCCCTGCGTCCCCGCGCCTGCCCCCTCGCCGTCTGCGACTGCCACATCGGCTACGTGCACCTGGAGACGCTGCCGCTGTACGACGTGTTCGCGGGCGGGGTCCTGGAGCGGATCCCCGCCGCCGTCCCCCCGCCCGTCCCGCCCCGGACTACAGGGGCATGAGGTCCCCGAGGGGCATCAGGTGGGGGCGCTTGGCCTCGACGTGGTCCCCTGAGCTCTCGCCGCGCAGCCGGCGCCCGATCCAGGGCACGAGGTACTCCCGCGCCCACTGGATGTTGTCGCGGCGCACTTCGAGGGAGCCGCGCGGCGGGACCGGCGGCCACGCCTGGTCGGGGTCGGCGGGCACCGGCAGGCCGAGGACCTGGGCGGCGCGCAGGGCGACCCGGGTGTGTCCCTCGGGCGAGAGGTGCAGCCGGTCGTCGTCCCAGGCGCGCCGGTCCTGCACGGACCTCAGCGACCACAGGTCGAGGACCGGGCAGCCGTGGCGGTCCGCGATGGCCCGGACGTGCGCGGTGTAGGTGGCGATCTTGCCGCGCAGGTGCCGGAGCACGGGGACGTCGCGGGTGTCGAAGCCGGTGGTGACCATGACCGTGCCGACGGCGGAGGTCAGGTCGGCGACGGCGCGCTCGAAGCGCTCGGCCACGTCGTCCGGGTCGGTGCCGGGGCGGATGATGTCGTTGCCGCCCGCGCAGAAGGTCACCAGGTCGGGGGCGAGTTCCTTCGCCCGGGGGACCTGTTCCGCCACGATCTGGTCGAGGAGGCGCCCGCGTACGGCCAGGTTGGCGTAGCGGAAGGCGTCGTGCTCCGGCAGCTGGTCGGCGAGCAGGACCGCGAAGCGGTCCGCCCAGCCGACGTACGTCCCGTCGGGGCCGGGGTCTCCGACGCCCTCGGTGAAGCTGTCACCGATCGCCGCGTACGACCCGAATGCGTTCTTGTCTCTTGATCTCGAATCGTCTGCCACGGGGGCACATCCTTCCCTTTCGCATGTGACCTACGCGACCGTAAGGAGGGGTTGACGACGGGTGATATATGCCACCGATAAAGATTCGCCCAAGTCGGAACAGGCCGGCGGCCCGGCACGTACGTGCCGGGCCGCCGGAAAGGAATGCGCCGGGGGGTCAGACGGAGACGCCGTGCTGGCGCAGGTAGGCCAGCGGGTCGATGTCCGAGCCGTAGTTCGGCGTGGTGCGGATCTCGAAGTGCAGGTGCGGGCCGGTGGAGTTGCCGGTGGAACCGGAGAGGCCGATCTGCTGCCCGCCGCTGACGCTCTGCCCGGCCGAGACCGAGAGGGAGGAGAGGTGGGCGTACTGCGAGTAGTTGCCGTCCGCGTGCTGGATGACGACCTCGTTGCCGTACGAGCCGCTCCAGCCGGCGGAGACGACCGTGCCGGCGCCGACGGCGCGGACGGTGGTGCCGGAGGAGGCGATGAAGTCGACGCCGGTGTGGTAGCCGGAGGACCACATGGAGCCGGAGGCGCGGTACGGGGTGGAGAAGCCGCCGGTGACGGGGGCGACCCAGCCGGAGGAGGAGGCGGTGGAGCCGGTGGAGCTCTTCTCCGCGGCCTTCGGGGCGGTGGTGGCCGGGGCGGCGGCGCGGCGGCTCTCGCGGGAGGCGCGGGGGGCGTCGTCGCCGTTCTTCCCGGCGCTCCGGGCGCCGGTGGTGCTCTTCGGGCCGGTGGGGACGGAGCCCTTGGCGCCGATGGTGAGCTTCATGCCGGGCATGATGAGGGAGGGGTCGGCGCCGATGGTCCGGCGGTTGTCCTCGTAGATCCGCTGCCAGCCGCCCGCGAGGTGGTGGTCGGCGGCGATCTTCGACAGGTAGTCGCCGGGGACGACGGAGTACGTCCGGGGGCCGCTCTCCGCGGCGGCCTTCGAAGGGGCGGCCTTCGCGGGGGCGGCGGCCTTCGCCGCGACGGGCTGCGCGGTGACGACGGACTGGACGGAGGCGGCGGCCGGGGCGGCCTGCTCGGCGGCGTGGGCCCCGGTGGCGCCGAGGAGCGGAAGGGCGACGACGGCGCCTCCCGTACCGGCGGCGGCGAATCCGCGGGTGAGGGGGTTGTTCTTGGGACGGCGGTGCTTACCCTTCGCGGGCATGGCGAATCCTCTCCGGCGCCTGCGAGGTGAGCTGTCGGGTTCGGACTGGAGATGTCCGGCCGCGCTCTCGCGCGACTTCACCCCTAGCCGTCCTGCGTCGCGGGACCGGCGTACTTCCTTGGGTCCCCCGCTCCTGCCACGCATGGGATGGGTGGAATTCCGGACGGTGGCAGGATTCGGCGGTCCGTCCGGATTGAGCGTGACGCTAGACGAGCGGGGTCGGCGCGAACAAGCCGTTGTTCCTCACCGGTATTCCGCCCTAGATCGTTCCACCGGAATTCCGGTCACCCTCCGTGGACGGCGGTCCTCCGACTCCCTTTTCCCGTAAGGAAATCGCGCCGGAACCCCGGCCACGATCCGTCACTTCTATGACGCTGCTCACGCGTCGAATCCCATCTCGCCTGCAATCAGGGCGCGTTATGCCCAATGGCTTAATTCGGACAGATCACCCATTCCTGTCCGAGGGGGTGCGCCGCGCCGCTCCCGCCCGGATGATTGCCCCCGGAACCGATTTCACCTCGGCATCCGTACGACGACATCTCCAGGAGCATCCGTGACGCAGCAGCAGGTCCCGCCCATCGACGCCGCCGAGCCCGAGCTGACGGAGGTCCGCAACTTCCGGGACGTGGGCGGTCTGCCGACGACGGACGGGCGCGCGGTCCGTCCCGGCCGCCTCTTCCGCAGCGGCCACCTCGCCCACGCGACCGAGGACGACGCCGCCTTCCTCGCCGGTCTCGGGCTGCACACGGTCTTCGACTTCCGCAACGAGGCCGACCGGCGGATCGAGGGCCCGGACGTCGAGCTGCCCGGCGTGCGGAACGTGAACATACCCCTCAACGACCCGGCCGACGGCAAGGAGTTCTGGAAGCTGGTGCGCGACGGCGACACCGTCCAGCTGCGGGAGGTCCTCGGCGACGGCAGGGCCGCGGCCCGGATGTCCGATTCGTACCGGCGCATGGTGGTCGAGCGGACCGCGGAGCACAGCCGGATCCTGCACTCCATGGCGGAGGAGAGCGTCCCGGCCCTGATGCACTGCGCGGCGGGCAAGGACCGGGCCGGGCTCGCCGTCGCGATCACCCTGCTCGCCGTCGGGGTCGAGCGGACCGCGATCGAGGCCGACTACGTGAAGTCGAACGAGCCGCACCGCCGCTACAAGGTGCGCCGCAGCTCCACCGCCCCGGACGCCATGGGGCCCGAGGTGATGGAGCTGCTGAGCCCGCTCTTCGACGCGCGGGCGGAGTACCTGCGGGCCGCCTTCGAGACCATCGAGACGACCTGGGGCTCGGTGGACGCCTACTTCGCCACGGGCCTGTCGCTGTCCCCGGAGACCCGCGAGCTGCTGCGGGAGCGCCTGCTCACCGAGGCGTAGGGCCTGTCCGCCCGGGCCCTACTTCGCACCCATCGCGAAGAGCAGGTAGAGGAAGCCGGCGAAGAGGTGCCCGGCGATCAGGTAGGCGAAGAGACGGAGCACCAGCCCCTTGGGGAACTTGCCCTCCCCGCGCTCCTCGCCGGTGACGGGTACGGACTTCTCGGACATGTCGGCCCTTTCCTGAAGAATCGTCACGGAAGAATCGTTACGGCGGTCAGCGCCGGTGCGGGGTCCCGTCGCCGAGGCACAGCTCGGCGACGGGGCTCTGCACCAGGGTGTGGACGAAGAGCAGCTCGGCCCCGCCCTGCGTGGCGGCGCCGATCCGGTGCGGGGTGAGCGAGTCGAAGTGCGCGCTGTCCCCGGGGTCGAGGACGTGGACCGCCTCGCCGAGCGCGAGCCGCACCCGCCCCTCCAGGACGTGGATCCACTCCTCTCCGGCGTGGACGCGCACGATGTCGGCCCGGGTGGCGTACGGCACGTGGACCCGCAGGCACTGGAGGGCGCGCCCGGCGCCGCCCGCCTGGCGGTAGATCCAGCCGTCCGCCTCGACGGGCTCGGAGCGGCCGGCCCGGACGACGGGGTCGCGCTCGGGGGGCACCTCTCCCAGGAGCTCGGAGACCGTCGTACCGTAGATGCGGGACAGGGCGAGCAGCATCGGCAGCGAGGGCTGCCGGTTCCCCGTCTCCAGGCGCGAGAGGTGGGCGGGCGAGAGGCCGGCCCGCCGGGCGGCGGCCTCCAGGGTGAGGCCCCGGCGCCGGCGCAGGGCCCGCAGCTGCGGGGCGACGTCGGGCAGGGCGCCGGAGGCGGCGGGGTCCGGGGAGGTGTCCCCGGGGACGTGGTCCATGCGTCCATTCCGCCAGGATCGTGCCTCTGAGGCAAGTTTCTTGCCCCAGAGGCAAAACCCGGAGGGTCCTTTCCGGTCAGCGCTGCGCGACCGCCTGCCTGACCAGGGTCTTCCCGAAGTCCCACATCAGGCCGCCCCCGCCGTGGGCCTCGTCCATGACCGCCGTGAAGGCGGTGACGAACCGGTCCACGTCCGCCTCGTCGACGACGAGCGGCGGGATCAGCTTGATCACCTCCAGGTGGTCCCCGGAGACCTGGGTGAGGATCCTGTGCCGCTGGAGCAGCGGCACGACGACCATCTGGGCGAAGAGGCCCTTGCGGGCCGCCTGGAGCATCGTCCAGCGGCCGCGCAGCCCGAGCGAGGACGGCCGGCCGAACTCGATGCCGATCATCAGGCCGCGCCCGCGGATCTCGTGCAGCAGCTCGTACCGGGGCACCAGCTCCTTGAGGCGGCCGGAGAGCAGGTCGCCGATCCGGCGCGCGCGGGCCACCGTGCCCTCGTCCTCCATCACGGAGAGGACGGCGAGCCCGGCGGCCATGGCCTGCGCGTTCGACCCGAAGCTGGCGGAGTGGACCAGGACCCGGTCCATGGACGAGTAGACCTTCCGGAAGATCCGGTCCGTGCCGAGGGTGGCGCCGATCGGCACGTAGCCGCCGGAGAGCGCCTTGGCGACGCAGACCAGGTCCGGCTCGACGCCCTCCTCGTGCTGGTACGCGTAGAAGTCGCCGGTCCTGCCGAGGCCGGTCTGCACCTCGTCCGCGATCAGCAGGGCGCCGTGCCGGCGCAGCAGCTCCTGGGCCGCGCGCAGGAAGCCGGGCGGGGCCTCGTGGACGCCCTTGCCCTGGATCGGCTCCACGACGAAGCCGGCCACGTCCCCCTTCCGCAGCTCCCGCTCCAGGGCGTCGAGGTCGCCGAGGGCGATCGCGGTGTCCGGCAGGAGCGGGGCGAAGCCGTCCCGGAAGCCCCGCTCCCCGTTGACGGAGAGGGAGCCGGCGGTGAGCCCGTGGAAGGCGTGGGCGCAGTAGACGATCCTGGGCCGCCCGGTGGCGTACCGGGCGAACTTGAGGGCGGTCTCGACGGCCTCGGTGCCACTGTTGCCGAAGAAGACGCGGTCGAGGTGGGGGCTGTGGGCGAGCAGCCGCTCGGCGAGGAGGCCGGGCAGCGGCTGGCAGTCGAAGCGGGTGAGGTCGGCGAGGCCGGCGTCCAGGACGTCGTGGAGGGCCTTGCGGACGACGGGGTGGTGCCGTCCGAGGCCCATCACGCCGAAGCCGGCGAGCATGTCCAGGTAGTCGTTCCCGTCGGCGTCCCAGAAGTGGGCGCCCTCGGCCCGCTCGTACACCTTGTCGAAGCCGATGGTGCGGAGCATGCGCGGCAGCTGGGGGTTGAGGTACCGGGAGTGCAGCTCGTACCGCTCGCCGCCGCGCTCGGCGAGCAGGGCCCGCAGGTCGAACCCGCCGCCGGTCACGCGCCGCTCACCCCGCTCACCTGCTGTTCCCGGAGGCGGTCTCCCGGACCGCGCGCAGGGACTCCTTGAGGGAGCCCATGGTGGCGAGGACGGCGGTGGGCTCGTAGCCGCAGTGCGCCATGCAGTTGGCGCAGCGCGGGTCCTTGCCCCGGCCGTACTTCTCCCAGTCGGTCTCCTCGACGAGCTCGCGGTACGTGGGGACGTAGCCGTCGCTCATCAGGTAGCAGGGCCGCTGCCAGCCGAAGAGGGAGTAGTTCGGGATGGCCCAGGCGGTGCAGGGGAAGTCGGCCCTGCCCTCCAGGAAGTCCAGGAAGAGCGGCGAGTGGTTCAGGCGCCAGCGGCGCCGGTTCCCACCGGCGAACGCCTTCCTGAAGAGCTCCCGGGTCTGCTCGACGCCGAGGAAGTGCTCCTGGTCGGGGGCCTTCTCGTAGGCGTAGGCGGGCGAGATCATCATCTCGTCGACCTGGAGGTCGTCGTTGAGGTAGTTGAGCACCTCGATGACGGTCTGCGGGGTGTCGGTGTTGAAGAAGGTCGAGTTGGTGGTGACCCGGAAACCGCGCCGCTTGGCCTCCTTGATCGCCGCCACCGCCTCGTCGAAGACGCCCTCCTTGGCCACCGACTCGTCGTGGCGCTCGCGCAGCCCGTCGATGTGCACGGCGAAGGCGAAGTACGGGGAGGGGGTGAAGTTCTCCAGCTTCTTGCGCAGCAGCATCGCGTTGGTGCAGAGGAAGACGTACTTCCGGCGGTCGACCAACTGGCGCACGATCTCATGGATCTGAGGGTGCATCAGGGGCTCGCCGCCCGCGATGGACACCATGGGGGCGCCGGACTCCAGGACCGCGCCGACCGCCTGGGCGACCGGCATGCGCTGCTTGAGGACACCCGCCGGGTGCTGGATCTTCCCGCAGCCCTCGCACTTGAGGTTGCAGGCGAAGAGCGGTTCGAGCTCGACGATCAGCGGGAACTTGTCGCGCTTGCGGAGCTTCTGTTCGAAGAGGTAGGTCCCGACCCGGATGGACTGACGGAGCGGCATGGCCATAACTCGCTCACCTCCTGGGGAGCAGCAAAGAACGGTGCCATTCGTAGAAAGCGGGAAGGACGGCACGAAGGACGCGAAAGGCTGATATTCCCCCGCGTACCGTGCCAATACGGACCAGCTCATGCTCTGGAGCGTCCACGACCACCCGGACGGCCGCAACCGGACGCGCGCCCGGCCCCTCTCCGAAGGCTCCGGCGGCCCGTGCGGTACGCAGGGTCGCGGCGGACTCCATGTCGACGGCGATCGCGCCCGTGCCGCGCAGCGCGGCCCGCTCCGGGCCCCGCACCACATGGTCGGAGCCGGACAGCGGGCCGATGTGCACGGACCGCCCCGGCACCGCCCTGACCAGGGCCTTCACCAGGAGGTCCGGGCCGGTGCACGCGGTCGTGCCGTCGGGCCCGCGGGTCTCGTCGGCGACCACCAGGTCCCCGGGGTGCATGCCCGGGGCGAGCCCCGCGCAGAACCCGGAGGCGATCACGGCCGCGTCCCAGCGGCGCCGCTCCCCCAGCGCCCGGGAGACCGCCGTCCGGGCCCGCTCGGGGCCCATGCCCGTCCGCAGCACGGTGACCGGCCCGGGGGCGCCGCCCCGGTCGCCGCTGCGCAGGGCGAGCTGCTCGATGCCGAGCGCGCAGGCGATCAGGAGCGGCGGGGTGGCGGCGCCGGGGGCGGGCGCGCGGCCCATCACCCCTCCTTGCGGAGCGACGGCTCCCCGTGCGCGTAGCGGCCGAGCGCCGTGAGGGGGAAGACCTGGCGGTAGAGGTGGTAGTTGATCGAGAAGTCCCAGGGGAACCCGGTGCCGGTGAAGTACGGCTCGTCCCACGAACCGTCCGGGAGCTGGGTCTCGGTCAGCCAGGAGATCCCCCGGCGGACCGGCTCGGACTCCCGCTCGCCCGCGGCGAGCAGGGCGATCAGCGCCCACGCGGTCTGGGAGGCGGTGGAGGCGCCCCGCCCGAGCCACTGCTCGTCCTGGTACGAGCGCAGGTCCTCGCCCCAGCCGCCGTCCTCGTTCTGCACGGAGCCGAGCCAGGCGACGGCCCGGCGGACCGCCGGGTGGGAGGCGGGGATTCCGGCGGCGGCGAGGGCGGGGAGCACGGAGCCCGTCCCGTACACCAGGTTGACGCCCCAGCGGCCGAACCATCCGCCGTTCGGCTCCTGGGCGGCGAGCAGCCACTCGATTCCCCGCCGGGTGCGCGGGTCCCCGGCCAGGCCCTCGTGGGCCAGCATCTCCACCACGTGCGCGGTGACGTCGGCGGAGGGCGGGTCGACGACCTCGCCGAAGTCGCAGAAGGGCAGCTTGTTGGGGAGGACGCTGGTGTTGTCGGCGTCGAAGGCCCCCCAGGCGCCGTCGCGGGACTGCATGCCGAGCGTCCAGCGCGCGCCCCGGGCGACGGCGGCCTCGACCCGGGCGGGGTCGGGGTGCCGGACCCGGCGCAGGGCGAGCAGGACCTCGGCGGTGTCGTCGGTGTCGGGGTAGTTGTCGTTGTGGAACTCGAACGCCCAGCCGCCCGGCGGGAGTCCGGGCCGGCGCACCGCCCAGTCCCCGGCCCGGGTGATCTCCTCGTCCAGCATCCAGTCGACGGCCTTCACCAGGGCCGGGTGGTCGGGCGGGAGCCCGGCGTCGGCGAGGGCGATGGTGGCGAGGCAGGTGTCCCAGACCGGGGACTGGCAGGCCTCGATCATCCGGGAGCCGTCCTCGCGCCGGACGGCGAAGCGGTCGAGGGACTCCAGGCCGGCCCGCATGACGGGGTGCCCGAGGTCGTAGCCGAGGAGGTGGAGGGCGATGATCGAGTAGACGGCGGGGGGCTGGATGCCGCCCCAGCAGCCGTCGTTCTCCTGGCGCTCGACGATCCAGCGGGCGGCGAGGTTCATGGCCACCTCGCGCACCGGGCGCGGCGCCACCCGGTGGTAGAGGTGCAGCGCCTTGTCGATCCGCTGGAAGATCCCGTCCCAGCCGGTCGCCGGGGCGAGCGGGCGGGGCGGGTTCGGGCGGGCCGGGTCGGTGTGCAGCTCGTCCAGGGGGAAGGGCGCGGGGCGGACCGGGCGCTTGGCGGAGACCACGGTGAGCGGCACGATCGTCTGGCGGGCCCAGCAGCCGAAGTCGTAGATGTTGAGCGGGAACCACTTGGGCAGGAAGAGCATCTCCGGGGGCAGCTCGGGCAGGTCCTCCCAGCGCCACCATCCGAAGAGGGCGAGCCAGATGCGGGTGAAGACCCGGGTGTCCGCGATGCCGCCGTGGGCGCGGACCCACGCGGAGGCGCGGGCCATGTGCGGGGCGTCGGGCGGGTCCCCGGCGAGCCGCAGGGCCACATAGGCCTCGACGGTGGTGGAGAGCTCGCCGGGTCCGCCGTAGAAGGTGGACCAGGTGCCGTCCTCGCGCTGCTCGCGGCGGACGTGGAGGGCCGCGGCCCGGGTGGTCCCGGGGTCGAGGATGCCCAGGAACTGGCGGAGGAGCAGGTCCTCGGCGTCCATGGTGACGTTGGTCTCCAGGTCGCCCTTCCACCAGCCCGCCGGGTCCTGGAGGGCGAGGAGGTGCTCGGCGGCCCGTGCCGCGGCCCGCGCGGCGGTCTCGTCGAGTCTTCCCGGGGCGGGGGCGGTCCCCTCCGGGAGGGTTCTTCCCGGGGCGGGGGCGGCCCCTTCCGGGAGGGTTCTTCCCGGGGCGGGGGCGGCCCCTTCCGGGAGGGCGGTGTCGGTCGTCTCGCCGTCCACGGCCGTCCGGGGGCTCGCGGCCCCGGCGCTTCCGTCGGTCGTCGCTGTCATGGCTTCCCCTTCGTGCAGTCTGTTTCCTTCTGCTCCTGCGGGTCTGCCGTCGGCCGGCGCCGGGTGGCACCGGCCGGCGACCGCGAACTCATATCAGGGTGATGGCGCTCACCTCTTCCGCACCACCACGAAGTCGGCCAGGGCGGTGAGCTGGGCCCGTACGCGGGCGGGCATGTCCACGTCCAGGGCCCCGATCGCCACGGCGTGCTGGCGGCGGGCCTCCTGGGAGGTCCACTCCCGGCCGCCGGCCTCCTCGATGAGGGCGGCCCGGAAGGCGAACTCCTCCTCGGAGAAGGAGGCGAAGTCGGCGGACTTGGCGTCCGCGGCGAGCAGTTCGCCGAGCCGCTCGGAGGCCGGTCCGCCGGCGGCGAGGGCGGCGACGACGGGCAGGGACTTCTTGCGCTGGCGCAGGTCGCTCCAGGTCTGCTTGCCGGTGGCCTCCGGGTCGCCCCAGATGCCGAGCAGGTCGTCCACGGCCTGGAAGGCGAGCCCGAGGTGGTAGCCGTACTCCTCCAGCTTGTCGGCGGTCCGGTCGTCGGCCCCGCCGAGGACGGCGCCGATGGAGACGGCGCAGGCGAGGAGGGCGCCGGTCTTGTTGCCCTCCATCTCCAGGCACTCCTCGACGGTGACCCGCTCGCGGTGCTCGTAGGAGATGTCCTGGGCCTGCCCGTCGATGAGCTTGCGGGTGGCCGTGGTGAGCCGGCGGGTGGCGCGCCCGGCCTCGACGGTGCCGAGTTCGAGGAGCAGTTCGTTGGCGAGGGCGAAGAGGGCGTCGCCGACGAGGATGGCCTGCGCGGGGCCGTGCACCTTCCACACGGTGTCGCGGTGGCGGCGCTGCTCGTCGCCGTCCATCAGGTCGTCGTGGAGCAGCGAGAAGTTGTGGACGAGCTCCACGGCGACGGCGCCGGGGATCCCGACCTCGGGCGCGGCGCCCGCGGCCTCGGCCGACAGCAGGGCGAGCGCGGGGCGGACGGCCTTGCCGCCGTCGCCGTCGGCGGGGTTGCCCTGGGCGTCGATCCAGCCGAAGTGGTAGGCGGCCACGGTGTCCATGGGCGGCGCGAGGCGGTCGACGGCCGCCCGCAGTACGGGGGCGGACAGGGTCCGTCCCCGCTCCAGCAGTGCGGACACGTCCGCGGTGTCGACGACCGGGTGTCCCGGCGGCGCTGTCGGCACGGTCTCTCCTCTTGTTCCGGTACTCACACTCATACCGCCTCCTGCAGCGGATGGTCATGGCGGCGGCCGAGGGCGGAGAGCGCCGCGCCCGCGGCGCTGAAACCACTGCGGACGGCCCCCTCCATGGTCGCGGGCCAGCCGGTGGCGGTCCAGGCTCCGGCCAGGTGGAGGCCCGGTGCCCGGGTGCGGGCGCCGGGGCGGAGCCGGCCGGTGCCCGGGGCGGGGTCGAACGTCGCCGTCCGCTCCCTGGTGACGAAGAAGTCGCGCACCCCGGCGCCGCGGGCGGCGGGCAGCAGCCGCTCCAGCTCCGGGAGGTAGCGCGCGCGCAGGACGGCGACGGGCTCGTCGATGTCGTCCTGGGCGGCGGACTGGGAGACGGCGAGGTACTGTCCGCCGCCCTTGAGCCCGGAGGCGTCGGTGCGGTCGAAGACCCACTGGACCGGGGAGCCGAGGGCGGTGAAGAAGGGCTGCCTCAGCACCTTGCGGTCGTAGACGACGTGCAGGTTGAGGATGGGGGCGGTGCCGATGTCGAGGAGCCGGTCGGGGTCGTCCAGGGCGCCGTCGGGCAGCAGGGCGCGGGTCTCGTGCTGCGGTACGGCGAGGACGACGGTGTCGGCCTCGACGGTCTCGCCGGGCACCTCCACGGCCCAGCGCCCGTCGCCGGTGCGGGAGATCCGCTCGGCCTTGGTGCGCAGTTCGGTGCGCACTCCGGCGGCGGCGAGGGCCTTGCCGGCCAGGGTGTCGTGGAGTTCGCCGAGCGGGACGCGGGCCCAGCCGATGTCGGCGGCGCCGGGCTCGGAGAGGAGTCCGGTCTTGAAGACCATGGCGGCCAGGGCCATGGAGGCGTTGGGGGCGGTGGCGTTGAGGGTGGCGACGCCGACGAGGTCCCACAGGGCCTCGACGGCGCGCGGGGACTGCCCGTGGCGGCCGAGCCAGGTGGCGAAGTCGATGCCGTCGAGGGCCGGGTCGGCGGGGTCGAGCCGGCTCAGGGCGAGCGCGGCCCGGCCGACGCTCACGCGCTCGACGGCGCTGAGGTGCGGGTAGGTCGCCAGGCTGCGGGCGAGGTGGAACGGGACGGGCAGGTCGTCGCGGCGGATCCGGCCGAGCCGGGGGTCCCGGCGGTGGCCGACGTCGAGGACGGGCACGTCGAGGCGGTCCTGCACGGGGGCGAGGCGGGCGCCGTCGATCCGGTCGAGGAACCAGCGGTAGGCGGTGCAGCAGCGCAGGTAGACGTGCTGGCCGTTGTCGACGGTCAGCTCGCCGCGGCGGAAGGAGAAGGCGAGGCCGCCGAGCCGGGGCCGGCCTTCGAGGAGGGTGACGCGGACGCCCGCGTCGGCGAGCTGGAGCGCGGCGGTGGTCCCGGCGAGCCCGCCGCCGACGACGACGGCGTGGGCCTGCCGGGCGCCCTGCCCGGTTGCGTCGCGGGTCACGCGGCCTCCGATCGGTTCGTCGTGGTCGGTCCCGCCGCACGCGGGGCCGACGGGGCCGGGCCGTGCGCGACGACCGTGATCAGGGACGCCGGGGCGGCGCCGGGGGTTGCGGCGGGGGCGGTCGCACGGGGGCCGGTGCCGGGTGCGGTCGGGAGCGCGGGCGCGTGCGGGGTCATCGGGTGCGCCTCCTGACGTCGCGGCGGGCGATGTGGCGGGTGTCGAGGCCGGAGAGGCCGCGCACCGCGACGTACGCCTTCTCGCGGCCCGGCAGCGAGACGCGGCCGCGCAGGACCGCCTCCGGGTCGCGCTCGATCCGGTCGAGCAGGCGCCGGTAGATGCCGGCCATGGCGGCGACGCAGGCGCCGCTGCGCCGGTCGAGCAGGGGAAGCAGCCGGTAGCCCTCGGCGAACAGGGCGCGGGCGCGCCGCACTTCGAAGTGGACGAGCCCGGCGAAGTCGGAGCCCTCGGGCAGGGGGCCGGCGAAGCCGTCCCCGCAGCCGAACTTGGCGAGGTCGTCGGCGGGCAGGTAGGTGCGCCCGTTCTCCGCGTCCTCGCGCACGTCCCGGAGGATGTTGGTGAGTTGGAGCGCGAGCCCGAGGGTGTCGGCGTACTCGGGGGCGCGGTCGGCGCCGGGGGCGCCCGGGTGGGTGCCGAAGACGCCGAGGGAGAGGCGGCCGATGGCGCCGGCGACGCAGCGGCAGTAGGCCTTGAGGTCGTCCCAGGTCTCGTAGGTGGCGCCGTGGACGTCCATGAGGACCCCGTCGATGAGCTCGTCCAGGCCGTCGAGCGGGATCGGGAAGCGCCGGGCGGAGTCGGCGAGGGCGACGGCGACCGGGTCGGTGTCGTCCTCGTCGACCTTGTCGGAGCGGATCCGGTCGAGCAGGTCCCGGGTGGCCTCCAGGCGCTCCTTCTTCTCGCCGGGCGCGAGCGTGCCGTCCCCGATGTCGTCGACGCGCCGCGAGAAGGCGTACAGGGCGGACATCGCCCGGCGCTTCCCGGCCGGCAGCAGCCGGATGCCGTAGGCGAAGTTGCGGGCCTGCTGCCCGGTGACCGCCTCACAGTAGCTGTAGGCGGCCTGTACCGGTGCGGACGGCTGGTGCTGTCCCTCCACGGTCACGGTCACCCCTCTCTCCGCGCCCTGAGCAGGACCTCTCCCGCCCGGCGCATCAGGCTCGGCTTGGTGGGCCCCGGCGGGCCGGTCAGTACGTCGAATCCGGCGTCGGCGATCGCGTCGAGGGCCGCGAGTCCCCCGGCGGTGAATCCGGCGAGGAGGAGGCGGAGGCGGCCGTGGACGCTGCCGACGAGCGGGACGCCCGCGTGGAGCAGGGCGCGGGCCCGATCGGCCTCGAAGGCGATCAGGGCGCGGACGGAGGCTCCGGCGGTGGGCCGGGCGAGGTCGTCCTCGGTGACGTGGAACCGCTTGAGGTCCTCGGCGGGCAGGTAGATCCGGTCGCGGCCGAGGTCCTCGGCGACGTCCTGGAGGTGCTCGACGATCTGGAGGGCGGTGCAGATGCCGTCGGAGAGCCGGATCCGCTCGGGGGTGGCGGTGCCGGTGATCCCGAGGACGAGGCGGCCGACGGGGTTGGCGGAGAGCTCGCAGTACGCGAGGAGGTCGTCGTACGTCTCGTACCGGCCGACCAGCTGGTCCTGGCGGTTGGCGGCGATCAGGCCGAGGAAGGGCTCGGGGGTGAGGCCGCACCGCCGGACGGTCGGCTGGAGGGCGCGCAGCAGGGGGTGACGCGGGGTGGAGTCGAAGACGCGGCGGAGGTCGGCCTCGAAGGCGTCGAGGAGGGCGAGCCGGTCGTCGGCGGCCTCCGGGGGGACGCCGAGGTGCCGGGCGTCCGCGCCGCCGGGGGCGAGGTCGCCGTCGCCGATGTCGTCGACGAGCCGGGCGTAGCCGTAGACGGCCATGAGGTCGTCGCGCCGGGCGCGGGGCAGGAAGAAGGGGGCGACGGGGAAGTTCTCGTCCGCAGCCTTGCCGAGGGTGGCACGCGAGGTGGCGCCGGGGCGCGCCTGCCGGGGGTCCGTCACCGGTCGCTGCCCGGCGGAGGGACGGCGACGCCCTCGTGGAGCTGGAGATTCTGCGTCATGGCCGTCACGTCTCCCGTTCTACACTGCTGACCCAATCCATCCTATTTCGGACACGCCGCCGACCCCTGCCCGTAGGGCCGCCACCCGGGGCCCGATGGCCGTGGGGTATCGCCCTACTTGCCGCGAAACAGACCGGTCCAGCTTACGTTGTACGACGACCGTCGCCATTCGGGGGTCGCGCGCACCAGGGATTTCACCCGCACCGAACGTCAACCTGCCACGGAATCAGGGGAGTTGAGTACGACCGGGCTTCGGGGAGCGCGTGTCCCGGCGGCGGCCGCGACGAGGACGGATCCGGCGACGGCCCTCCCGGGCCACACGGAAAGGCCGCGAGAAGGCCCCCCGAACAGCGGAAGTGACGCTCCGTACACGCCGGAACGCGCTGTGACGCCGGGAAAGGGGGCGCCCCCGGCGCGGGAGCTGCGACGGGGGCGGGAACCTCGGGCGGGGTCGCTCAGCGGGCGGTCTCCCGCTCGTACGCCTTGAGGACCTCGTCCGTGGGGCCGTCCATGAGGAGCTGGCCCTTCTCCAGCCAGAGCACCCGGTCGCAGGTGTCCCGGATGGACTTGTTGCTGTGGCTGACCAGGAAGACCGTGCCGGCCTCCTTGCGCAGCTCGCGGATGCGCTCCTCGGAGCGGATCTGGAACTTGCGGTCGCCGGTGGCGAGGGCCTCGTCGATGAGGAGGACGTCGTGGTTCTTGGCGGCCGCGATGGCGAAGCGGAGCCGGGCGCCCATGCCGGAGGAGTACGTGCGCATGGGCAGGCTGATGAAGTCGCCCTTCTCGTTGATGCCGGAGAAGTCGACGATGCCCTCGTAGCGGGAGCGGACCTCCTCGCGGCTCATGCCCATGGCGAGGCCGCCGAGGATCACGTTGCGCTCGCCGGTGAGGTCGTTCATCAGGGCCGCGTTGACGCCGAGGAGCGAGGGCTGGCCGTCGGTGTAGACCTTGCCGCTCTCGGTGGGGAGCAGGCCGGCGATGGCGCGCAGCAGCGTGGACTTGCCGGAGCCGTTGGAGCCGATGAGGCCGATGGCCTCGCCCCGGTAGGCGGTGAAGGTGACGCCGCGGACCGCGTGGACCTTGCGGACGCCCCGGGTGACCTCGGCCTTGCCGCGGCCGACGATGCGGCTGAGGGCCGCCGTGGCGCTGCCCTTGCCCCCGCCGCCGGCGTTGACCCGGTAGACGATGTGGACCTCGTCGCAGATGACGGTGGGAACGCTGGACCGGTTCGTGTCAGCCACGGCCGTACCTCTCCTCGGCCTTCCAGAAGTAGACGAAGCCGCCGATGCCGAAGACGAGGGCCCAGCCGAGGGCGGTCATCCAGACGTGGTCCGGCAGGTTCTCCGCGCCGTAGCCCTCGATGAGGGAGAAGCGGATCAGGTCCATGTAGACCGCCGCCGGGTTGTACATGAGGACGTCGGCGATCCAGGCGGGCTTGTCGGCGAGCATCGCGGGGATCGAGAACATCACGCCGGAGGCGTACATCCAGGTGCGCATGACGAACGGCATGAGCTGGGCGAGGTCGGGCGTCTTGGCGCCCATCCTGGCCATGATCATCGCCAGGCCGACGTTGAAGACGAACTGCAGGAACAGCGCCGGGACCAGCAGCAGCCAGCTGAGCGAGGGGTAGCTGCCGAAGGCCATGACGATCGCCACCAGGACGATCATCGAGAACAGCAACTGCTGGAGTTGCTGGAGCGAGAAGGAGATGGGCAGCGAGGCGCGCGGGAAGTGCAGGGCCCGGACGAGGCCGAGGTTGCCCGAGATCGCCCGGACGCCGGCCATCACCGAGCTCTGGGTGAAGGTGAACACGAAGATGCCGGTGACCAGGAAGGGGATGTAGACCTCTTTGGTCATGCCCCGGCCGGCACCCAGGATGAGGCCGAAGATCAGGTAGTAGACCAGGGCGTTCAGGAGCGGGGTCGCCACCTGCCACACCTGGCCCAGCTTCGCCTGGCTGTACTGGGCGGTCAGCTTGGCCGAGGAGAAGGCCAGGATGAAGTGGCGGCGGCTCCACAGCTCCCGGACGTACTCGAACAGTCCGGGCCGGGCGCCGCTGACCGAGAGGCCGTACTTCGCGGCGAGGTCGGCCGGAGCCAGGCCCTCGTCGACGGACGGGGGCGCGCTCGTCGCGACCGCCCCGCCCTGGTGTGTGTCACTCACAAGTCGAAACTTTCGTGTTCAAGATGCGCGGCACGTCGGGTACCACGATGTCAGACGACCGGGGGGCGACCCAGCCGGGTCAGCCGCCATACCGTACGCCACCTCATGGGGCGGCGCGGTCCGCAGGGGGTGGTCCAGCCCGCCCGGAATCCGCCGCACCACGCCTTCAGCGCGGGGACCGAGGGGCGCCGGGCCAGGGTGAGCAGCAGCCAGACGCCGAGATAGGCCGGCACCAGGGGCGCGGGCAGATTGCGACGGGCCAGCCACACTCGGTTGCGCGCCACGTTGAAGTGGTAGGAGGCGTGCCGGGAGGGCGCTGTCGTGGGGTGCAGCAGCACCATGTCCGCACGGTAGTCGATCATCCAGTCGGCGTCGAGCGCCCGCCAGGCGAGGTCGGTCTCCTCGTGCGCGTAGAAGAACTCGTCCGGAAGGCCGCCGACTTCGGCGAAGACCTTGGTGCGGACGGCGTTGGCGCCGCCGAGGAAGGTGGTCACCCGCGAGGAGCGCATCGGGTCGGAGGCGCGCAGCCGGGGCACGTGCCGGCGCTGGGTGGCACCGGTCTCCGGGTCGGCGATCCGGAAGCTGATGATGCCCAGGCGCGGGTCGGCGGTGAAGGCCTGGCGGACCAGCTCGGCGGTGTCGGGGTGGGCGAGCAGGCCGTCGTCGTCGAGGAAGAGCAGGACGTCGACGTCGGTGCCGCCGGGGCCGAAGGCCTCGATGCCGACGTTCCGGCCGGCGGGGATGCCGACGTTCTCGGGCAGGTCGACGGTGCGGACCCCGTCGGGCACCCCGGTGACCGGGGTGCCCTGGCCGACGACGACGACCTCGACCGGGTCGCCCTCCTGCGCGGCGACCGAGTCGAGCAGCGCGCGCAGGTCGTCGGGGCGGTTGCCCATGGTGATGACGACGGCGCCCACCTTGAGCGGCGTGTTCACGGCCGGCCTCACTTCAGCCTGCTGGAGACCAGGATCGACACCAGGTGCAGCAGGGTCTGGAGCAGGGCGATGCCGGCGAGGACGGCGACGCCGAGCCGGGAGAAGAAGAGGTCGCCCCTGATCTGGTCCGCGATCGCGAGGACCAGGATGAGCAGGGAGGCCTCGATGCCGAGGATCAGCCGGTGGAACTTGAGCGCGGCGGCGGCCCGGCGGGCCAGCGCCATGCCGGAGGAGCGCGGCTCGGAGGCGGACTCCTTGACGGGCGGGAGGCCGCCCTGGTGGCGGGCGACGCCGACGAGGTCGGTCTCGGCCTTGATCAGGATGGCGCCGAGGGCGGCGAGGGTGCCCAGGAAGGCCCACAGCCAGTCGATCCGTCCGGTGCCCCACAGGTCGGCGGCGCGCAGGCCGAAGCCGACGAGGACCGCCGCGTCGCACAGGTAGGCGCCGACCCGGTCCAGGTAGACGCCGCCGAGGGAGAACTGCTTCTTCCAGCGGGCCAGCTCGCCGTCGACGCAGTCGAGCAGCAGGTAGAGCTGGACCATCAGCACGCCGAGGACGGCGCCCGGGACGCCCGGCACGAGGAGCGCCGGGGCGGCGAGCACGCCGAAGACGGTCATCAGGTAGGTCAGCTGGTTGGGGGTGACCCGGGTGTTCGCCAGCTGCCGGGTGATCCGCAGGGAGATCTCCCGCATGTACAGGCGGCCGCCCCAGTGCTCGCCGCTCCGCCGGTCCTTCACGCCCGGGGGGTGGACGACCGGTCGGAGCTCAGCTACCGATGGCTTGTGCATAGTCGGCGTACGCGTCCCTGATCTCGTCGTCGGACAGGTCGAGGTGTTCGAGGATGGTGAAGCGGCCCGGTCGCGTCTGCGGGGCGAAGGAGACCGCCCGGACGAACTCGTCCACGGTGAAGCCCATCTCCTGCGGGGTGACGGGCAGGCCGTGCCGGCGCAGGGTCTCGACGATCAGGCCGGACTCCTCGCGGGCGCCGCGCAGGTGCATGGCGAAGGCCGCTCCGAGGCCGCACTGCTCGCCGTGGCTGGCGGCGCGGGTGGGGAAGAGCAGGTCGAAGGCGTGGCTGATCTCGTGGCAGGCGCCCGAGGAGGGGCGGCTGTCGCCGCTGATCGACATGGCGATGCCGGACATGACCAGGCCCTCGGAGAGGGTGACGAGGAAGTCGTCGTCGCCGACGCCGCCGGGGTGGCGGAGCACGGCCTCTCCGGCGCTGCGGGCCATGGCGGCGGCGAGACCGTCGACCTTCTCGCCGGTCTCGCGGTGCGAGAGCTCCCAGTCCGCGATGGCGGAGAGGTTGGAGACCGCGTCGCCGATGCCGGAGCGGACGTAGCGGACCGGGGCGTCCCTGATCACGTCCAGGTCGACGACCAGGGCGATCGGGGTGGGGACGCCGTAGGAGCCGCGCCCGTTGTCGTTGTCCAGGGTGGAGATCGGGGAGCAGATGCCGTCGTGCGACAGGTTGGTGGCGATGGCCACGAGCGGCAGCCCGACCCGGGCCGCCGCGTACTTGGTCACGTCGATGATCTTGCCGCCGCCGAGGGCCACCACCGCGTCGTACCGCTTGCCGCGCATGGCGTCGGCGAGCTTGACGGCCTCGTCGATGGTGCCGCCGGCGACCGGGTACCAGTCGGCTCCGGGCAGCTCGGCGGCGAACCGGTCGCGCAGCTTGAGGCCGGAGCCCCCGCTAATGGCGACCGCGATCTTGCCGTTGCTGGAGATCCGCTGGTCCGCGAGGAGCGCGGACAGGTCGTCCAGCGCTCCCCCGCGGATGTCGACGACGACCGGCGACGGGATCAGCCGGGTCAGTACTGGCACGCGATCTCACGGCCCTTCGCGAGGTCGTCGTGGTTGTCGATCTCGACCCACTTGACGTCGCCGATGGGGGCCACGTCGACGGTGAAGCCGCGGTTGACCAGCTCCTGGTAGCCGTCCTCGTAGTAGAGGTCGGGGTCGCGCTCGAAGGTGGCCTTGAGGGCGTCGGCCAGCTCCTCGGCGGCTTCGGCCTCGATCAGGGTGACGCCGATGTACTCGCCGGTGGCGGTGGCCGGGTCCATGAGCTTGGTGATGCGCTGGACGCCCTTGCCCTCGGCGGTGATGACCTTCATCTCCTCGTCGGCGAGGCTCTTCACCGTGTCGAGGGCGAGGATGATCCTCTGACCGTCGCCGCGGGCGGCGAGCAGGGTCTTCTCGACGGAGACGGGGTGGACGGTGTCGCCGTTGGCGAGGATCACGCCGCGCTTGAGGACGTCACGGGCGCACCACAGGGAGTAGGCGTTGTTCCACTCCTCGGCCTTGTCGTTGTCGACGAGGGTGATCGTGAGCCCGTACTTCGCCTCCAGGGCCTCCTTGCGGTCGTAGATGGCCTCCTTGCGGTAGCCGACGACGATCGCGACCTCGGTGAGGCCGATCTCGGCGAAGTTCTTCAGGGTCAGGTCGAGGATCGTGGTGTCCCCGTCGACCGGCACGAGGGCCTTCGGAAGGGTGTCGGTGTAGGGGCGCAGACGCCGCCCGGCACCGGCTGCCAGGACGAGACCGATCATGCTGTTTCTCCTTCGTCGTGAACGGCGGGTGCTCCGGCGGAGACCCAGAAGCGGATGGACTCCACGAGCACCACCAGCGCGACGGCGACCGCGAGGGCGGTCAGTGCCAGGGTGAAGTCGTCGCCGCGGCCCGCGAGGAGGGCGGCGAGGACGGTCACCAGGAGCGTGCGCCCCTCGTGTCCGCCGGTGACGCGCACCAGCCAGGCGGGCGGCGCGCCGGTGCCGCCGCGGATGCGGTACACCGTGTCGTAGTGATGGTAGGCGACCGCCGCGACCAGCCCGAACGCCGCCGGGAGGGCCCCCGGGGAGTCGGAGCGGGCGGCCAGGACGAGGACGGTGGTGTACTCGGCGGCGCGGAAGAGCGGGGGGACGAGCCAGTCGAGGGCGCCCTTGAGGGGCTGGGCGACGGCGAGCCCGGCGAAGATCGTGTAGCCGACGGCGGCGATCACGGTCTGCCGGTCGCCGAACGGCCACGTGAGGACGGCGAACAGCAGGCCGGCCGTCGCGATCGCGGCGAGGACGACGCCGAGGCTCCGGTCGCCGGGGCGGCGGAAGAGCCGGGCGGCGAGCTGGGCCAGCGGTCCGGAGTCGGTGAGGTCGAAGAGCGCCCGGGCGGCCCGGTCGCTCCTCCTCCCCTTGCGGGTCAGGGAGCGCAGGACGCGGCCGGCGGTGGTGTAGCAGGCGCCGAAGGCGCAGCCGGCGATCAGGGCCCAGAAGACGATCCGGGGGCCGGTGACGGCGGTGAGGACGGCGATCATCGCCCAGCGCTCGCCGATCGGCAGGATGATCATGCGGCGGGCCCAGACGGTCCAGCCGACGCCGTCCAGCCTGCTGGAGAGGGCCAGGCTGGTCTTGGCCGCGGCGCCGGTGCTCTCGGCGTTCGCCTCGTTGAAGGAGAAGTCCACGACGTGCCGGCAGGTCATCAGGACCATGGCGCCGAGCGCGAGGGCCCAGACGTCGTCGCCGTTCCGGGCGGCGCCGAGGGCGAGGCCCGCGTAGAAGGCGTACTCCTTGGCGCGGTCGAAGGTGGCGTCGAGCCAGGCGCCCATCGTCGAGTACTTCAGCGCGTAGCGGGCGAGCTGCCCGTCGGCGCAGTCCAGGACGAAGGAGACGAGGAGGAGGACGCCGGCGGCGACGTAGCCGGCGCGCTCGCCGGTCGCCGCGCAGCCGGCCGCGACCAGGGCGGTGAGCAGGGAGGCGGTGGTGACCTGGTTGGGGGTCAGTCCGCGGCGCGCGCACCAGCGGGCGATGTGGCGCGAGTACGGGCTGATGAAGAAGGTGGTGAAGAAGCCGTCGTGCGCCTTCACGGCCGAGCGGAGGCGTACGGCCTCGTCGTCGACGGCCTCGACGGCGGCGCGCGCCGCGTGGCGGGCCTCGGCGTCGGTGGGCACGGTGGCGACGAGGGTGCCGAGCTGGGGCCGGTGCACGGCGACGCCGCCGGCGTCGAGGGCGTCGGCGAGGGTGCCGGGGAGGTCGTCGGCGGGTGTGCCGGCGGGCGCGGGGGCGCCGCCCAGGGCGCGGGCCAGCGCGGGGCGGGCCTCGGCCTGCGCGGTGAGCGCGCCGGGGACCGCGGCGGCCGGGAAGCGGGGGTCGGTGAGGGCGAGGCGCAGCGCGTGCAGATGGCCGACGAACCGGGGGTCGACGAGCGCGACGCGCTCGCCCGCCGGGACGACGGCCAGCAGGGCGCCGGCCTCCTCGGCGCCGGAGGCGATCCGGACGTCGAAGCCGAGCGACCGCAGATCACCGTCGAGCGAGGATCCGGGTGCCGGCGGGCCGGTGAGGATGGCGGTCGACAGACGAACTCACTCCTTGGAGCTGACGGAGGGCCGGCGGGGCCCATGGCGGCCCCGGGCGCGGCGGTGCGGCCCGGCACCGGGCGGCGACACGTCGGCTGAGGCTATCCGATGAACAGAAGGACGAGTTCACCGAGGCTTCGCGGGCAGGACTCCCCCGGGCCCGCTCGTGTCCGCCCCGATGCGCTCGGTCCGTCGCGGATCATGATGGGTGATCATCCGGCCGCCCCACAAACCCCGGTCGCGCGCCTCCTGCCGGGCTGTCTCCGAGCGCTTCTCGCCACACCCCGTCCGGACGGCATCACCGCAGGTCAGAGCATATGACAACGGTGTTCAGTACCGTGTTGCGCATACCCCCCACCCGTAGTTGACTTGCGCATCGGGGCACACGGACGACACGACCGGGAGGCCAATGTCATGGGGGCTGGACACGATCACGGGCACGGCCATGGGCACGGCCACGTGGGCCCGCCGCCGACGGGTACCGCGGGGGCCGCGTACCGGAGCCGGTTGCGGATCGCGCTCGGCATCACGCTCTCCGTGATGGTGGTCGAGATCGTCGGCGGCGTCGTCGCGGACTCGCTCGCGCTGATCGCGGACGCGGCCCACATGGCGACCGACGCGGTCGGCCTCGCGATGGCGCTCCTGGCGATCCACTTCGCCAACCGGCCGCCCTCGGGGAACCGCACCTTCGGCTACGCGCGGGCCGAGATCCTGGCGGCGCTCGCGAACTGCCTGCTGCTGCTCGGCGTCGGCGGCTACGTGCTCTTCGAGGCGATCCAGCGGTTCATGGAGCCGGCCGGGACCAAGGGCGGCCTCGCCATCGCGTTCGCGGTGGTCGGCCTGGTGGCGAACGTGATCTCGCTGACGCTGCTCATGCGGGGGCAGAAGGAGAGCCTCAACGTGCGCGGGGCGTACCTGGAGGTGCTCGCGGACGCCCTGGGCTCGGTCACGGTGATCGTCGCGGCCGGGATCATCCTGCTCACGGGCTGGCAGTACGCGGACCCGATCGCCTCGCTGGTGATCGGTCTGATGATCGTCCCCCGGACGGTCAAGCTGCTGCGCGAGACCCTGGACGTGCTCCTGGAGGCGGCCCCCAAGGGCGTCGACATGACGGAGGTACGGGCCCACATACTGGCCCTGCCGGGGGTCGAGGACGTGCACGACCTGCACGCGTGGACGATCACCTCGGGGATGCCGGTCCTCTCGGCGCACGTGGTCGTCGACCAGGGGGCCCTGGACTCGGTGGGCCACGAGAAGATGCTGCACGCGCTCCAGGGCTGCCTGGGCTCGCACTTCGACGTGGAGCACTGCACCTTCCAGCTGGAGCCGGTCGGCCACGCGGAGCACGAGGCGAAGCTGTGCCTGTAGCGCACCGGAGCGCCTGTTAGTCTTTTCGTACGAACGCGTGGTGGAGAGGAGCTGGGGTTGATGACCGTCGCGATGGAGGCTGCCCCCTGCGGCAGCGCCCGGTCGTCCCTCAGCCTCCGGGTCTCCGGCTGACCTGATCCCGGTCCTCGCACCGGTACGTCACGTCGTCGGCCGGGGCCCTCTCATCCAAGGGTTTCCCACGTTGTCCGACAACGCTCTTCGCGATTCCTTCTTCGCCCTGCACCACGGCCTGCCGCGCCAGGGTCCGGGCTCCGACACCACCACCCGTCGGCTCCTCGCGCTCGCGGGACCGCTCCCCGAGCGTCCGCGCGTGCTCGACCTGGGCTGCGGCCCGGGCCGCTCCGCGCTGCTCCTGGCCGCCGAGGCGGGCGCCGAGGTGACCGCCGTCGACACCCACGAGCCGTTCCTCGCCGAGCTGCGGGAGTCCGCCGCCGCGCGCGGACTCGACGGCACGGGCCCCGGCGGCGGTTCCGTCCGCGCCCTCCGCGCCGACATGGGCGCCCTGCCCTTCCCCGACGGTTCCTTCGACCTGGTCTGGGCCGAGAGCTCGGTCTTCGTGCTCGGCTTCGACCGGGCCCTCGCCGCGTGGCGCCGCCTCCTCGCGCCCGGCGGCACGCTCGTGCTCACCGAGTGCGTGTGGACCACCGGGGAGCCGGGCCCGGCGGCCCGCGCCTTCTGGGAGGAGCACTACCCGCTCCGTACCGTCACCGGGAACGCGGCGGCGGCGGTCGCGGCCGGCTACCACGTCCTGGGCACCTTCGTCCAGCCGGAGGGCGACTGGGACGAGTACTACGGTCCGCTGGCCGCGCGCGCCGGTGCGGCCGACACCTCCGTGCCCGGCATGGCCGAGGCGGTCGCCGGGGCGCGCGCCGAGATCGCGCTGCGGCGCGAGCACGGCGCCGACTACGGCTACGCCGGTTTCGTCCTCCGGCCCGCCGATCCGCGCTGGCGCACCCGGCCGGAGGCGCCCGGCGAGGAGGCGGAGGTCCGGCGGGTCGAGGCGGCGGCCTTCGGGTCGGCGGCGGAGGCCGACCTGGTCGACGCGCTCCGGGCGGACCCCGACGCGTGGCTGCCGGGCCTGTCGTACGTGGCCGAGGCCCCGGACGGCACGGTCGCGGCGCACGCCCTGCTCACCCGGTGCCACGTGGACGGCGCCCCGGCGGCGGCGCTCGCGCCGGTCGCGGTCGCGCCCGAGCACCAGCGGACGGGGGCCGGGCAGGCCGTCGTCCGGGCGCTCCTCGACGCGGCCCGGCTGCGGGGCGAGACCCTGGTGCTCGTCCTGGGGCATCCGGAGTACTACCCCCGGTTCGGGTTCGAACGGGCGTCCGCGTATGGAATCCGGCCAGGTTTCGAGGTTCCGGACGAGGCGATGAGGGCGCTCGTCCTGGACGGCTCCGCCCCCGTCCCCTCGGGTGCGCTGCGCTATCCCGCGCCTTTCGGGGTGTAGTGCCCCCTCTGACCCCTGCCGCTCCCGCCGCCCCGGTCGTGCTCCGGTGCGGTGGGAGCGGCCGCGTCCGGCCGTCGAAGTACGGACAAGCCGCTTTTGTACGGCAGACTGAGGGGGCCCCACCGGGCCGAGGACCGAAGCGAAGGATGGGTATGCCGACCACACCAGCCCCCGCGGCTCAGATCTCGCCGGAGATCGCGTCGAACGGCGTCCAGCCGTCCGGAGACCCGGCCCCGATCATGCTCGAACTGGTCGACGAGGACGGAAGGACCATCGGCACGGCGGAGAAGCTCGCCGCCCACCAGGCGCCGGGGCAGCTGCACCGCGCCTTCTCCGTCTTCCTCTTCGACGAGTCGGGCCGGCTGCTCCTCCAGCGGCGGGCCCTCGGCAAGTACCACTCCCCCGGCGTCTGGTCGAACACCTGCTGCGGCCACCCCTACCCGGGCGAGGCGCCGTTCGCGGCGGCGGCCCGGCGCACCTTCGAGGAGCTGGGCGTCTCGCCCTCGCTGCTCGCGGAGGCCGGCACGGTCCGCTACAACCACCCGGACCCGGCCTCGGGCCTGGTGGAGCAGGAGTTCAACCACCTCTTCGTCGGCCTGGTGCAGGCCGAGCCGCGCCCGGACCCGGAGGAGATCGAGGACACCGCCTTCGTGACCCCCGCCGAGCTGGCCGAGCGGCACGCGGCCGCGCCGTTCTCCGCCTGGTTCATGACGGTGCTCGACGCGGCGCGTCCGGCCGTCAGGGAGCTGACGGGTCCGTCCGGGGGCTGGTGACCACCGGCTCGTGCGGCACCGCTCCCGGCCCCGGTGCCATCGGGGCCAGGGGCAGGGCCGCCCAGATGATCTTGCCGCCGCTCGCGGTGTGCTCGACGTCGCAGGTGCCGCCGGCCTCCTGGGCGACCTCGCGGACCAGGAGCAGTCCCCGGCCGCCGGTCTGCCCCCAGTCGGCCTCCAGGGCCTTGGGCCGGTAGGGGTGGTTGTCCTCGACGGACACCCGGATCCACTCGGGGCCGATCGCCACCTCGACCGCTATCTCCGGGGACAGCAGCGCCGCGTGCCGCACGGCGTTGGTGACCAGCTCGGAGACGATCAGCAGCAGGCCGTCCATGATCTCGTCGTGGAGGGGGACGCCCTGGCGGACCAGCAGGTCGCGCACGGCGTGCCGGGCCTGCGGGACGGAGACGTCGACCGCGGCAGCGGTGAAGCGCCAGACTCCTTCGTAGGACGGGTGCCGGGTGGGGCCGCCTTCGCGCGGCTCCACCGTCCGGTTCCCACCCTCGTGCTCGATTCTCGCCACGGATCGAGTCTTGGCAATGCGCGGGGGCGGGCCGACCTACTGACCAGAAGTCGACACTTATCGGCCGCCTTCTGATCGGGTGAGTATGCCGATGTCAGTTGTTCGACTGATCGCGCACGCTTTCTGAGGGCTCCGGAGAGCCCGACGTCCGAGCCCGCCGGATAGCATCCGGCCCATGGAGCCGCAGCTGAAGGACAGCGTCACGGACGGGATCGCCACCGTCGTCATCGCCAACCCCGCCAAGCGCAACGCGATGAGCGCCGGCATGTGGCGCGCCCTGCCGGGCGTCCTGGAGCGGCTCGCCGCCGACCCGGAGGTCCGGGTCCTGGTCCTGACCGGCGAGGGCGACACCTTCTGCGCCGGGGCGGACATCTCGGCGCTGCGGGAGCCCGGGGACGAGCAGCAGAGCCTGGCGGTACGGGCCGAGGAGGCGCTCGCGGCCTTCCCCAAGCCGACCCTGGCGGCCGTCCGGGGCTTCTGCGTCGGGGGCGGCAGCCAGCTCGCCGCCGCCTGTGACCTGCGGTTCGCCGAGGAGGGCGCCCGCTTCGGGGTCACCCCGGCGAAGCTCGGCATCGTCTACCCGTCCTCGTCGACCCGCCGCCTCGCCGCCCTCGTGGGCCCGTCGGCCGCCAAGTACCTGCTGTTCTCCGGTGAGTTGATCGACGCGGAGCGGGCGCTGCGGACGGGGCTCGTGGACGAGCTGCACCCGGCGGGCGGACTGGACAAGCGGGTGGCGGAGTTCTGCCGGGTGCTCGTCTCCCGCTCGCTGCTCACCCAGGCAGCGGCCAAGGAGTTCGCCGACGGGCGCACGGACCGGGAGGCCCACTGGGCGGAGCAGGCGCGCGGCAGCGGCGACACCGCGGAGGGCGTCGCCGCCTTCCTGGAGCGCCGCCCGCCCCGCTTCACGTACGGGATCTGAGGACCGTACGGGCTACTCGGTCCCCGCCGGGGCGGTCTCCGGCCGCCCGGCCTCCGCGCGCCACTTCGCGACGAGTGCGGCCGGGGCCTTCTCCGGCGAGCCCGCGTCGTACGGCGGCTGGGGGTCGTACTCGGTGAGGAGCTGGATCGTCTGCGCGGTCTCGTCCCCGGCGATCCGGCCGAGGAGGTGGAGCGCCATGTCGATGCCGGAGGAGACCCCGGCGGAGGTGACGTACTTGCCGTCGAAGACCACCCGCTCGCCGGTGGGTTCGACGCCGAGGGCCCGCAGTTCGTCGAAGGCGAGCCAGTGGGTGGTGGCCCAGCGCCCGCCGAGGAGGCCGGCGGCGGCGAGGACCAGCGAGCCGGTGCAGACGGAGGTGGTCCAGGTGCTGGTGGCGTCGGCGGCGCGGAGCCAGGCGAGGGTCTCCGGGTCGTCCATGGCCGCCCGGGGGTCGGGGCCGCCGGGCACGAGGACGATGTCCGGGGCCGGCACCTCGGCGAGGGCGCGGTCGGCGACGAGGGCGAGGCTGTCCTGGTCGTTGCGGACCGGGCCCCTCTCCTTGGCCACGAAGACGGTCTCGGCTCCGGGGAGGTGGGCGAGCAGTTCGTACGGCCCGACGGCGTCGAGGGCGGTGAAGCGGTCGTAGAGCAGGACGGCGATCTGCACGGTGGTTCCTCTCGGTGGGCGGAGACAGGTGGGCGGAGACATCGGTGGCGGGCCCGGTCGGTCGCGGGCGCACGGACGGACGGAAGGCCCGCGGAGGGATCCCTTCCGGACGGCGCTCGACCGGCCACGAGGACGGCCGGCGGCGGAGGCCGACGACGGCATGGGCGGACGGTCAGGACAGGACCGCGTGGAAGCGGCGGCGGTACTCCGCCGGGGAGGTCTCCAGGGCCTTGAGGAAGGCGCGGCGCATCGCCTCCGGCGTCCCGTAGCCCGAGGCGCGGGCGACCTCCTCGACGCCGCGCGGGGTGTCCTCCAGGAGGCGGCGGGCGTGTTCGAGCCGGACCCGGTCGACGTAGCGGCCCGGTGGCGTGCCGGTCTCCGCGTGGAAGGCGCGGGCGAAGTGGCGGGGCGAGAGCCGGGCGCGGGCGGCGAGCGCCGGCACGGAGAGGTCCGCGTCCGGGTGCTCGGTGATCCAGTGCTGGAGGTCGCGCAGCGGCTCCCGGCGGGCGGTCTGGGCGGAGAGCTGGACGCTGAACTGGGCCTGGTTGCCGGGGCGGCGCAGGAACACGACCAGGTGACGGGCGACGGCGAGGGCGACGTCCCGGCCGTGGTCCTCCTCGACCAGGGCGAGCGCCAGGTCGATCCCGGCGGTGACCCCGGCCGAGGTGGAGAGGCGCCCGTCCCGTACGAAGATCGGGTCCGGGTCCACCTCGACCTCGGGGTGGCAGCGGGCGAGGTGGTCGCAGGCGTTCCAGTGGGTGGTCGCCCGGTGCCCGTCGAGGAGCCCGGCCCCGGCCAGGAGCAGCGCCCCGGTGCAGACGGAGACCAGGCGCTCGGCGCGCGGTCCGTGTGTCCGCAGCCAGTCGATCAGCGCCGGGTCGGGCGTCCGGGTGCCCTCGCCCCCGGGGACGACCAGGGTGTGCGGGGCGCCGCCGGCGACGGCGTCCGCGAGCGTGGAGTCGGGCAGCAGGCGCAGCCCGCTCTGCGTACGGACCGGTCCGCCGTCCGGGGAGGCGGTGCGGACCGGGTAGGCGGACGGGTCCCCGGCGGCCAGGCCGGCACCGGCGAACACCTCGACGGGGCCGGTGACGTCGAGGCTCTGGACGCCGTCGAAGAGGACGACGAGGAGGGGGCGTGAGGGCATGCCCCCATCCTTGGCCGGGACGGCCCGCGTCCACAATGCCGAGGACCCCACCTTTCCTGCCATCGCCTCTCGTCGGCGGAAGGTGGTGGACCTTCTCCCGCCGGCGGAAGGGCGCGCCTGCTCCCGCCGATGGCGGGGATGCGGCTGCTCCCCCGGCGGTGGGGCGCGCCGGCACCTGCCCCGCCGCCCGAGGCGACGCGCCGGTTCCCGCCGGTGGAGGAGATGTGCCCGCCCCTCGTGGCGGTGGAGAGCGTCTGCGCCTGCCGGCGGGAGGGAGCGCCTGCTCCGCCGTCCGAGAGAACACCCTTGCTCCTGCCCGCGGAGGGGATGCGTCCGCTCCCGCCGAGGACGGGAATGCTCCTGCGCCCGGCGGCGGTGGGACGCGCCTGCCCCCACCGGCCGGGGGAACGCACCTGCGCCTGCCGCCGGAGGGGACGCGTCGGCTTCCCTCAGTCGAGGGGACGTGCCCGCTCCCGCCGACGAGAAGGAGCGTCCGCCCCGACGCCGGAGGCCACGCATACCCCCCCGCCGGTCGAGGCGACGCGCCCGCCCCCGCCGGAGGCCGCGTGCCTGTTCCCGTCGTACCGACCAGTCGGTAACGTTCGGGGCATGACGAACACCCTGCCGCCGCGTGCCGGGCGCCGCTGCCACAACGCCCTGAACCCGCTGCACTCCTCGCTGTACTTCTCGCCGGACCTGGACCGCGAGCTCTCCGCCCTCGGCTTCGAGGACCAGAGCGCGATGCGGCTCGCCGCCCGGAGCGCCCCGCTCGGCGCGGTGGGCGCGGGCACGGTCGCCGCGACCTTCTACAACTACAACCACGAGCTGCTCGCCCGCCACCTGCCCGCCGTGTGGGAGACCGCCTCCCCCGCCGAGGTCCTGGCCGCACGGCTGCGCGCCGTGGACGCGACCCTGCGCCGGCTGCTCGGCGAGGACGCCGTCGCCTCCCCAGAGATGGCCGAGGCGGCGGAGCTGGCGCTGCGGGCCGCCGAGGCCTGTACGCGGCACGCCCGGCCCCTGTACTCGGCCAATGCCGACCTGCCGGTCCCCGAGGAGCCCCACCTCGCCTACTGGCACGCCACCACCCTGCTGCGCGAGCACCGGGGCGACGGGCACCTCGCGGCCCTGCTCTCCGCCGGGCTCGACCCGATCGAGGCCCTGGCCTCCCACACCGCCACCGGCAAGGGCATGGCCCCGCGCTGGGTCCTCGGCTCCCGGGGCTGGCGGCGGGTCGACTGGGAGGGGGCGGTGCAGCGGCTGCGCGACCGGGGCCTGATCGACGCCGAGGGCGAGCTGACCGAGGCCGGGACGACCCTGCGCGCCGACCTCGAGGAGCACACCGACCGGCTGGACTCCGCCCCGTACGAGCACCTCGGCGCGGCCGGCGTCGAGCGCCTGACCGAGCTGGGGCGCGGCTTCCTCTTCGCGGCGGCCGCCGCGGGCGCCTTCCCGGAGGACCTCGTCGGCAAGGGCTGAAGGACGCGCGGGATGGGTCGGTTGCCGCGTACGGGTGACCGACCCGGCACAATGCAGTCGCAAGCTTGAGGCACGAGAAGGCGAGTCGGGACACCGTGACGACGTCCATCGAAGCAAGGATCGCCGAGGAGCTCGGCGTACGCGAGCGACAGGTGAGGGCAGCCGTCGAGCTCCTCGACGGCGGTTCGACCGTGCCGTTCATCGCGCGCTACCGCAAGGAAGCGACCGAGATGCTCGACGACGCGCAGCTGCGCACCCTGGAGGAACGGCTGCGCTACCTGCGCGAACTGGAGGACCGCCGGTCGGCCGTCCTCGACTCGGTCCGCGAGCAGGGCAAGCTGACGGAGGAGCTGGAGGCCCGCATCCTGGGCGCCGACACCAAGGCGCGCCTGGAGGACGTCTACCTGCCCTTCAAGCCGAAGCGCCGGACCAGGGCGCAGATCGCCCGCGAGGCCGGTCTGGAGCCGCTGGCGGAGGGGCTGCTCGCGGACCCGTCCGTGGAGCCGTCGGCCGCCGCGGCGGCCTTCGTGGACGCGGACAGGGGCGTCGCGGACGCGGCGGCGGCCCTGGAGGGCGCGCGGGCGATCCTCGCGGAGAAGTTCTCCGAGGACGCCGACCTCATCGGCGAGCTGCGCGAGCGCATGTGGGGCCGGGGGCGCCTCGTGGCGAAGGTCCGCGAGGGCAAGGAGGAGGCGGGGTCGAAGTTCGCCGACTACTTCGACTTCGCGGAGCCGTTCACCGCGCTGCCCTCGCACCGGGTGCTCGCCATGCTGCGCGGCGAGAAGGAGGACGTGCTCGCCCTGGACCTCGAACCGGAGGAGCCCGCCGAGGGGCCTTCCTCGTACGAGGGGATCGTCGCGCACCGCTTCGGCGTCGCCGACCGGGGGCGCCCCGGGGACAAGTGGCTCCAGGACACGGTCCGCTGGGCCTGGCGGACCCGGATCCTGGTGCACCTGGGGATCGACCTGCGGCTGCGGCTGCGGACGGCCGCCGAGGACGAGGCCGTACGGGTCTTCGCGGCGAACCTGCGGGACCTGCTGCTCGCCGCGCCGGCCGGCACCCGGGCGACCCTGGGCCTCGACCCCGGTTTCCGTACGGGCGTGAAGGTCGCCGTCGTGGACGCGACCGGCAAGGTCGTCGCCACCGACACGATCCACCCCCACGTCCCGGCGAACAAGTGGGACCAGTCCCTGGCGACCCTGGCGCGGCTCGCGAAGGAGTACGCGGTCGAGCTGGTCGCGATCGGCAACGGCACGGCCTCCCGCGAGACCGACAAGCTGGCGACCGAACTCATCGCCAGGCACCCCGAGTTGAACCTGACCAAGGTGATGGTCTCGGAGGCCGGCGCCTCGGTCTACTCGGCCTCCGCGTTCGCCTCGCAGGAACTCCCGGATCTGGACGTGTCGTTGCGCGGCGCCGTCTCCATCGCCCGGCGGCTCCAGGACCCGCTGGCGGAGCTGGTGAAGATCGACCCGAAGTCGATCGGCGTCGGCCAGTACCAGCACGACCTGGCCGAGGTGAAGCTCTCGCGCTCGCTCGACGCGGTGGTCGAGGACTGTGTGAACGGCGTCGGCGTGGACGTCAACACCGCCTCCGCACCGCTCCTCTCGCGCGTCTCGGGCATCAGCTCCGGCCTCGCGGAGAACATCGTCGCGCACCGGGACGCCAACGGCCCCTTCCGCTCCCGCCGGGCGCTCAAGGACGTGGCCCGGCTCGGCCCGAAGGCGTACGAGCAGTGCGCGGGCTTCCTGCGCATCCGGGGCGGCGACGACCCGCTCGACGCGTCGGCGGTGCACCCGGAGGCGTACCCTGTGGTGCGCCGGATGGCAAAGACGACGGGCGGCGAGGTCGCTTCCCTGATCGGTGACACGGGCACGCTGCGCTCGCTGCGGGCGGACGACTTCGTCGACGAGACCTTCGGTCTGCCGACGGTGACGGACATCCTGCGCGAGCTGGAGAAGCCGGGCCGCGACCCGCGTCCGGCGTTCCGGACGGCCACCTTCAAGGAGGGCGTCGAGAAGATCGGCGACCTGGCGTCCGGGATGGTCCTGGAGGGGGTCGTCACCAACGTGGCGGCGTTCGGGGCGTTCGTGGACGTCGGTGTGCACCAGGACGGTCTGGTGCACGTGTCCGCGATGTCGAGGACCTTCGTGAAGGACCCGCGCGACGTGGTGAAGCCCGGCGACGTGGTCAAGGTGAAGGTCCTGGACGTGGACGTCCCGCGCAAGCGGATCTCGCTGACGCTGCGGCTCGACGACGAGCCGGGCGCGGACGCGACGGGCGGCGCGGGCGGCCGGGGCCGGGGCCGGGGCGAGCGCGGTGACCGGGGCGAGCGCTCCGGCCGGCCGCCGCAGCAGCGGCAGGGCGGCGGTGGCGGCGGTCGCCGGGCCGAGCGCGGCGACCAGGGCGGCCGGGGCGGTGGCGGCCGGGACCGCGGCGCGGCCCCCGCTCCCGCCAACAGCGCGATGGCCGACGCCCTCCGCAAGGCGGGCCTGCTGGGAGAGGGCGGCGGCAAGCGCCGGTAGGGCCGGCGTACGGGGAGGGGCCTCGGTCCCTTCCCGTACGGACGGCGTTACGGCGTTACGGCTCTACGGCCCTACGACTCTACGGCAGGAAGCGCAGCGCCCAGTCGGCACGGTGGGCGACGGCGAGGTCGTCGTCCTCCGTCAGGGGCCGCAGCAGGCCCTCGGCCTTCTTCGGGTCCGCCTGGACCAGGTCCACGATCTCGGCGGCCAGGCCGTCCTGGTCGTCGCCGAGGTCGACGGCGGAGGCCCGCACCAGGACCGGCAGGCTGCCGGTGCCGCCGATGCCCGCGACGACGCCGCCGAGCAGCTCGCGGGCGTACCCGTTGCGCTCCTCGACCGCCCGGCCGAGCTCGGTCTCCAGGCGCGGCAGCAGCTCCGGACCGCCCGTCGCCGCGATCTCGTCCGCGAGGTCGATGGTCGCGTCGACGTCCGCGTCGAGGTCGTCCAGCATCGCGAGGAGCCGGGTGATGCCGTCGTCGGTCATGTGGTGCCTCCTGGAGAGTGCCCTCCGGGGCGACGGGACCGGTCGCGTCCCGCGGAGAGCCGTTGTGCGTACAAGTTCACGGCCCGGGTCGCGTCCGTGCAAGACGGGCGGCCCGGGCCGGGGGTGTCTCAGACCTCGGTGACCTTGCCGTCCGCCACCTCGATACGGCGGGTGGTGCGGACGGCGTCGAGCATGCGCCGGTCGTGGGTGACGAGCAGCAGCGTGCCGGTGTACGAGTCGAGGGCGGACTCCAGCTGCTCGATCGCCGGGAGGTCCAGGTGGTTGGTCGGCTCGTCCAGGACCAGCAGGTTGACGCCCCGGCCCTGGAGCAGCGCGAGCGCGGCCCGGGTCCGTTCGCCCGGCGAGAGGGTGGTGGCGGGCCGCAGCACGTGGACGGCCTTCAGGCCGAACTTGGCGAGCAGGGTCCGGACCTCGGCGGGCTCGGTGTCGGGCACGGCCGCGCAGAACGCCTCCAGAAGGGTCTCGGTGCCGTGGAAGAGCTTGCGGGCCTGGTCGACCTCGCCGACGACGACGCCCGAGCCGAGGGACGCGTCGCCCGAGTCCAGCGGGAGGCGGCCGAGGAGGGCGGCGAGCAGGGTCGACTTCCCGGCGCCGTTCGCGCCGGTGACGGCGACCCGGTCGGCCCAGTCGATCTGGAGGGTGACGGGGCCGAAGGAGAAGTCGCCGCGCTCGACCTCCGCGTCGCGCAGGGTCGCCACGACCGAGCCGGAGCGCGGGGCGGCGGCGATCTCCATGCGCAGCTCCCACTCCTTGCGGGGCTCCTCGACGACGTCGAGGCGCTCGATCATGCGCTGGGTCTGCCGGGCCTTCGCGGCCTGCTTCTCGCTGGCCTCGCTGCGGGCGTTGCGGCCGAGCTTGTCGCCGTCGGTGGCCTTGCGGCGGGCGTTCCGGACGCCCTTGTCCATCCAGGACCGCTGCATGTGGCCGCGCGCTTCGAGGGCCGCCTTCTTCCCGGCGTACTCCTCGAACTCCTCGCGCGCGTGGCGCCGGGCGGTCTCCCGCTCCTCCAGGTAGGCCTCGTAGCCGCCGCCGTACAGGGTGATCTGCTGCTGGGCGAGGTCGAGTTCGAGGACCTTGGTGACGGTGCGGGCGAGGAACTCGCGGTCGTGGCTGACGACGACCGTCCCGGCGCGCAGCCCCTTCACGAAGGCCTCCAGGCGCTCCAGGCCGTCGAGGTCCAGGTCGTTGGTGGGCTCGTCCAGGAGGAAGACGTCGTAGCGGGAGAGGAGGAGGGAGGCGAGCCCGGCGCGGGCGGCCTGGCCGCCGGAGAGGGAGGTCATCGGCTGGTCGAGGCCGACGGTGAGCCCGAGGGAGGCGGCGACCTCCTCGGCGCGCTCGTCGAGGTCGGCTCCGCCGAGGTTCAGCCAGCGCTCCAGACCGACGGCGTACGCGTCGTCGGTGCCGGGGGTGCCGTCGACCAGGCCCTGCGTGGCCTCGTCCATCGCGGCCTGGGCGGCGGCGACGCCGGTGCGCCGGGCGAGGAAGGCGCGCACGGTCTCGTCCGCGCGCCGCTCGGGCTCCTGCGGGAGGTGGCCGACGGCGGCGGTGGGCGGGGAGAGCTTCAGCTCGCCCTCCTCCGGGGCGTCGAGCCCGGCGAGCAGCCGCAGCAGGGTCGACTTGCCGGCGCCGTTGACGCCGACGAGGCCGATGACGTCGCCGGGGGCGACGACGAGGTCGAGCCGGGCGAAGAGGGTGCGCTCGCCGTGGCCGGCGGCGAGGTCCTTGGCGACGAGGGTTGCAGTCATCAGGGAAGGAATCCTAGGCGACCGGGGGACCCGCCGAGGGGGCCGGGGCCGTGGGCCTCCGCGGTCAGCGGCGGGAGGCGCCCGCCGGGGCGGGGGCGGCGCCCCGCCGGGTCCCGTCGAGGAGGCGCAGGAGCACGGTCCGGTAGGAGGCGCCGTGGAAGCGGTACGGGCCGGTGCCGGGGTAGCCGTCGCGCGCAAGGTCCACGGCGGGGCCGGTCCACCAGGCGAAGTCGCGCCAGACGACGTCGTCGCCGTCGCGCTCCACGACGGCCGTGACGGCTCCGCAGCCGGGGTCGTCGCAGTCGGGGCAGGAGTGGAGCACGTGGCGGCCGCCGGGGAGGCCGTGGTCACCGGCGTCGAGGAGGCGGCGGACGTGCTCGGCGCGGAGGACGGGCGGGAGGTCCGCCGCGAGGGGGGAGACGGTGTCCGCGCCGTCGGCCCCGTCGAGCCGGTGGAGCAGCGGCCTGCCGTCGACCAGGAGGTCGGTGGGGGCGGTGCGGGTCGCGGGGGTGAGGTCGAGGCTGGTGTACGCGGACGGCATGCTTCGAGTATTTCCCCGCGGAGGGGCCCGTTCCATGGCTGATGCGTCCTGGAAATGTCCCGATCCGGGTACGGGGGCCGGCCTCCGGGAAGCGTGCGCCCGACGGCGGGAACGCCCGGAACGGCCGCGGGGCGGTTGCCGTCCTTTCGGATGGCAACCGCCCCGCGAGGTGTCACTTGCCGAACGGCGGGCGGCTGCTGTTGTCCGCGTCGGCGCACTGCCTGGCGCGCTTCTCCAGGGCTGCGGCGTTGGCGAGGGCCTTCTTGGCCTCCACCGTGGCGCCGAGGCGCTTGAGCTTGGCGGCGCGGTCGCGCTCCTTGCGGGCGTCGGCCTTCAGCTTGCCGATGTTGCAGGTGATGGCACCGGCGGCCGCGGGCTCGGCGGTCACCGTCTGGCCGACGAGCACGCCTCCGGCAAGGAGCGTGGTGGCGAGCAGGGCCGGCAGGACGCGGCGCACGGTCTTGAGGGGACGCATGGTGGTTCTCCAACTTCCGGGCGGGGACAGCCCGTTCGAGGCATGGTCAGTACCAGCAGGTAACTTTACCTCGGCAAACATCGGAACCGTGCCATGGGTTCGGGGCCCCACAGGGTCGTCAACACTTCTCCACAGGACTCCCACTGACGAGGTGGTGGGCGGCCCGCCCGTCGAGCAGCAGCGGGACGAGCGCGCGCTGCGACTGCCGCAGCGGTACGAACGCCCCCGTGCCCTCCCGGCGCACGGTGACGCCGTGCAGGGCGAGTTCGTCGCCGGCCTCGGCGTACTGCGCGGCGTCCAGGCGGTAGCCGCAGGGCGGGTCGGCCAGGACCTCCTCCGGCTCCGGCGGGTCGTTGTCGGCGCCGCCGAGGAAGACCGGGCCCCGGTCGGCGAAGCCGGTGAGCCGGGCGCGGGCGGTGACCGCCGCCAGCGGGCCGCGCCGCTCGTCGAGGTGGGCGAACAGCCCCTTCAGGGCGGCGTGCTGGGTGGCGACCCGGCGCCGGTGGTTGAGGGCCGGGTCGTCCTCCTCGGCCCGGTCGAGCGCGTCCACCCGGGTCTCGACCAGCAGGCCGGCGGCGTGCTTGATGCCGACCGTGTTGCGCAGGATCCGCTCCTGGCCGTCGCCCGCGACCTGCCGGACCGGCTCGCCGGTGAGGGGGTCGGTCCAGATGCCGTAGATCCCGGTGGTGTACCCGGCGAGTCCGGCGGCGGGGCGGACGTACCTCTCGGAGAGCGTCCGGGACTCGTCGTGGACGTGCGGGTCGGCGTCGAGGCTGCGGGGCCAGAGCGCGAGCAGGTCCTTCTCGTAGTACCGGGGAGTGGCGCCGTACTCGTGCAGGTCGTAGACGAGGTGGGGGCGCCGGTCGCGGAGGAGGGCGGCGATCGCCCGCGCCTCGGCGGTCCGCAGGGCGATGTGGTCGCGGTTGACGTCGACGCCGTCGGCGTTGCCCCGGGTGTCCGCCTCCCGGCCGTCGGGGTTCGCGGTCGGGACGACCAGGACGGTGGTGCGGTCGAGGAGGCGGCGGGTCTCCGGGTCCCGGGCGAACGCGAGGTCGCGCACCGTGCTCAGACAGGCCTCGCGGCCGGCGGGCTCGTCGCCGTGCTGGCTGCACACGAGGAGCACGGTCGTGGCGCCGGGCCGGGTCGTGCCGAGGGCGGCGAGCCGGAGCGGGCGGCCCCGCGCGGTGGTGCCGATCTCGCGCAGCGACACCCGGTCGCCCACCCGGTCGACGGCCGCGAGGAAGTCCCGCTCCTCGGTCTCGGTGGTCCAGCGGGCGCCCCGGCTCGTCTCGAAGCCGGTGCGCGGCGGCGGCTGCGCGGGGGCGCTGCCGGCCGTCTCGGCGGGGACGGCGACGAGCGGCAGGGCGAGGGCGGCGGCGCCCGCCGCGAGGGCGAGCGCGCGCCGTGAACTCCGCCGCGCGGTACGGGTCTCCGGGGTACGGGTCTTCGCGGTACGGATCGTCATCGGGCGGCCCCCGTTCCGGGCAGGCGCGGACCGGCGACGGCGGCCGGCGGCGCGGAGACGCCCGGTTGCAGGAGCGCGGACGGCGGCCGGAGCGCGTGCGGCGGGGCGGAGAGGGCCGGGGCCGGTCCCGTGGTGGCCCGGGCGAAGGCGCCCGCGCCGCCGACCAGCGGCACCTCCGCCCGGGTGCGGACGAGGTCCAGGGTGAGGGTCGGGGTGGTCGACGGGGGGTCGAGCAGGTCCCGGTCGGTGCCGCCGACGATCAGGGCGAGCCGGTGGCCGGCCGGGACGACGTAGTCGGCGGCGGCGAGGTCCAGGGTGAGGGTGTACGTCCTGCCGGGGGTCAGCGGGCGCCCCTTCCGGGGGTCGGCCCAGGTGCCGAGGTCGGCCCAGCCCCGGCTGACGACCGTGTGCGCGACGTCGGCGGTGCGGGCCTCGGTCTCCTTGAAGCAGGCGCTGTCGCCGGGGGTGCTCGCGCCCCAGCAGGTGCGGTGGGCGAGGGTGGTGATGCCCTCCCCCGCCGCCGTGTAGTCGCGGATGGCGGCGGGGCCGAGGTCGACGAGGACGGCGGAGAGGTGGGCGGTGGCGGTGGTCGGGGTGGCGGTGACCGTCACCCGGGAGGAGCCGGCGATCCGCAGGTCGCGGGAGAGCGGGCGGGTGACGAACCCGGCCTTCTCGGGGGTCGCGGCGTCGATCCGGGCCGCCCAGTCCAGTTCCCCGAGGGACGGGTCGTCGGTGAAGGCGGCGGTGGAGCCGGGGGCGGCGGGGGTGCGGCCGAGGACGCCGGGGCCGGCGGCGGCGCCGGGTGCGGGGCGCAGGGCGGTGGTCGCGGTGCCGCGCGGCGGCCAGTGCCGGTCGGTGGTCCAGCGGTCCGGGGCGCGCTCGATGTCGGCGACGGGCTCGCGGTCGACGCCGTTGTCGTAGCCGAGGAGGTAGTGGTCGAACCAGCGGTGCAGGGTGCGGACCCAGTCGGCGCGCCGGAAGTCGAAGGGGTCGACGTGACCGGTCTGCGAGAGCCAGACCTTCCGCTCGACGCCGTGGGCGGCGAGGGCGTCCCACCACTTGCCGAACTGCCCGGCCCGCACGTTGAGGTCCTGCTGCCCGTGCACGGCGAAGACGCTGGCCCTCACCTTGTGGGCGTCCTTGACGTGGTCGCGCTCGCCCCAGGCCGCCGTCCAGTCGCCGCTGTAGGGGGTGGCGGCGGTGATCCGGTCCTGGACGGCGCCGCAGCGGACCCGCGCGTCGGGGCTGTTGACGTAGTCGGAGAGCCAGCTCGGGTTGGCGTCGTAGAGCGGGGCGCCCTGGGAGTGGAAGTAGTCGTACCAGGAGGAGATGGCGCCGATGGGGACGATCGTTTTCAGCCCTTCGACGCCGGTGGCGGCCACGCCGTTGGCGACGGTGCCGTCCCAGCTCTTGCCGATCATGCCGACGTTCCCGGTGCTCCAGCCGGTGGCGCGGGCCGGGGCCGTGCCGGTGCGGGTGGTGTAGCCGCGGGCGCGGCCGTTGAGCCAGTCGACGACGGCCTTGGCGGACCGCACGTCGGAACGTCCGCCGACGTCGTCGCAGCCGTCGGACCGGTTGGTGCCGGCGAGGTCGACGGCGACGAAGGCGTAGCCGCGCGGGACGAAGTAGTTGTCGTAGTAGAGCGGGAACTGAACGGGCTTCCCGTCCGCGTCGTACGTCTTCTTCTGGCTCTCGTTGCCGCGTCCGCAGCAGGCGTAGTACGGGCTGGCGTCCATGATGACCGGGATCTTCCGGCCGGCCGCGGCGGGTTCCCGGGGGCGGACGACGTCGACGGCGACCCGGTCGGCGCGTCCGTCGCCGTCGCCGTCGAGTCCGGTGTCCACCCAGACGGACTCGCGGACGGCGTCGGCGTACGAGTGGACGGGGCGCGACTCGCGCACGGCCCCGGCCGCGGGCGCGGCGGGGTCGGTCCGGGCGCCGGCCGGGGTGACGAGGGTCGCGAGCAGCGCGGCCGTGGCCGCCGCCACGAGGGTTCCGTACGGCGCTCGGGCTCCGCGGGTGATCCGCTTTCGCATCGGCATGGGCGGGAACGTACCCCGGTCAACTCCCGTGCAAAAGAGCGCCGGAGGGAATCGGGGTCCATTCGGGGGGATCCCGTGGGCGGAGGGGTTCGTGTCGGCCGAATGGCGATCGTGTGACAGGAGGTCCTCTGGACGTGACGGTCCGTCGGGGCTCTGAATAGGGTCGAGAGCAAGGACCGACGACCACCCGCGCGTCTTACGTTTCTTATGACTTGGGGAGCACCTGTGCACCGCAGAATCATCGTTCCGAGCGCCCTCGCGGCCTCCCTGATGCTGGCGATCCCGGCGTCGGCGGCCGACTTCGTCCCTGGGGCCCCGGGCATCGGCGACTCCTACTACCCCGCCAGCGGCAACGGCGGCTACGACGTCTCGCACTACGACCTGCGCCTGAAGTACGAGCCCGCCACGGACCTCCTGGAGGGCACGGCGACGATCGTCGCCACCACCAAGCAGAACCTGTCCCGGTTCAACCTCGACCTCGGACTGAAGGTCAGCGAGGTCCGGGTGAACGGCCGGATCGCGAAGTTCGCCGCCTCCGGCGCCCACGAGCTGGAGGTCACCCCGGCCGTCCCGCTGGAGAAGAACAAGGAGATCTCGGTGGTCGTCCGCTACGCGGGCAAGCCCTCCGAGTTCAAGATAGACGGCTGGTCGGCCTGGGCCCGCACCCCGGACGGCGGTGTCGCCGCCCAGGAGCCGGACTCGGCCGTGTGGTGGTTCCCGTCCAACGACCACCCGCTGGACAAGGCCACCTTCGACGTCTCGGTCTCGGTGCCGGCCGGTCACCAGGCCATCAGCAACGGCGTGCTGCAGTCGCAGTCCACGTCGCTGGGCCGGACCCGTTTCAACTGGCGCTCCGACAAGCCGCAGGCGACGTATCTGGCCACGCTCGCCGTCGGGAAGTTCGACATCACGACGGACCGCACGGCGAACGGCCTGCCGGTCCTCAACGCGTACAGCAAGGACCTGGGCGCCCACGCGGGCGCGGCGCGCGCCTCGATCGAGCGCACGACCGAGGTGGCGGAGTGGCTGGAGACGGTCTTCGGGCCGTACCCGTTCAACTCGCTCGGCGGTTACGTGCCCAATGTGACCAGCGGTTTCGCCCTGGAGACGCAGACCCGGCCGTTCTACAGCCCGCGGCAGTTCGCCAACGGCGCGAACGTGTCGGTGGTCGTCCACGAGCTGGCGCACCAGTGGTACGGCGACAGCGTGTCCGTCCGGGACTGGAAGGACATCTGGATCAACGAGGGCTTCGCCCGGTACAGCCAGTGGCTGTGGTCGGAGAAGGAGGGCGAGGGCACGGCGCAGGAGCTGGCGGACTACGTGTACGCCCTGCGGGGCGCGGACGACCCGTTCTGGACGGTGAAGCCGGGCGACCCGGGCCCGGAGAACCAGTTCCACGGCGCCGTCTACGACCGGGGCGCGCTGGCGCTCCATGCGCTGCGCAACGAGATCGGGGACGAGGACTTCTTCGCGGTCCTGAAGGGCTGGCCGAAGCAGTTCGCCTACGGCAACGCGCGGGTGGCCGACTTCGTACGGTACGCGGAGCGGGTCTCCGGCGAGCCGCTGGCCGAGCTGTTCGACACCTGGCTGTACGAGCCGTCGAAGCCGGCCGCTCCGGCGGCGGCCGCGGCGGGCCTGTCCGCCCCGGCGGCCGGGCGGCAGACGGCCCCGAAGGCGGGGGCGAAGGCCGCGAAGCCGGTGCAGCCGAAGTCGTGGAAGAAGATCGCGGCGACGAACACGGTCCACGACCACGAGCGCGGCCGTGGCCACGAGGGCCACGGCAGTCACTGAGCCGTACGGCGGGTCCCGGGAGGCCGTCCGTCAGCGCTTCGCGCGGCGGGCGGCCTTCCGCGCCTCCCTGGCGAGGGGCAGGTAGCGCAGCCGCTCGGGCAGGACGGGGACCACGGCCCGCAGCACCCGGCAGAGCCGGCGCAGGGTGCGCTCCTGCGCGTCCGTCCACTCCAGGCCGACGGCCTCGCGGGCGTCCGGGGGCATGAAGCCGGCGGTGAGGAAGGCGCGCAGCCGCAGGAAGGGGCGGCGCAGGAGGGGCCAGAGGAGGCGGAGGGCGAGCCGGACCGGCAGCGGGCCCCGGTCGGGCGCGGGGACGGGCAGGTCGGTGTCGAGGAGTTCCCGGACGACGACGGTGGCCTCCAGCTCCTCGGCGAGGACCTTGCGGTAGTACGGCCAGAACTCCTCGATCGTCTGCGGCATGTCCCGGTCGTGGATGCCGAGGACCCGGCCGACCTGGAGCCATTCGGCGTACAGCTGTCGTTCCTGGGCGCCGGTGAGGGGGCGGGCGAGCAGGCGGAGGCCGTGCCGGTAGACGGGGAAGCCGGTGGCGTGCACCCAGGAGTAGTAGGCGGGGGTGAGGGCGTGGTAGCGGCGTCCGTGGGCGTCGGTGCCCCGGATCGTACGGTGCAGCTCCCGGAGCCTGCGGCCCTCGCGGGCGGCTTCCTCGCCGCCGTAGACCCAGAGCTGGACCGAGCGCAGGGAGCGCTCGCCGCGGCCCCAGGGGTCGGTGCGGAAGACGGAGTGCTCGTCGACGCCGGCGCCGATCGCGGGGTGGGCGACCTGCATGGTGAGGGCGGCGGGCAGCATGAGGAGCGACCGGACGTCGCCGGCGACGCTCCACAGCACTCCGCCCACGGGCGGTGGCGCGGGGTCGGCCTGCTTCGCGCGTTCCACGGTGCTCCTCCTCTGCGGTCGTCCCCAGGGTGCACCCGTGGCGGGGTGCGCGGCGAGGGACATGACGAAGGGGCCGTCGCCCGGGCGACGGCCCCTTCCGGGTGTACAGGTCAGGCGCGGTCGGCGCCGACCGGCTCGCCGACGATGCGGCCGGCGAGGGCGTGGGCCCAGGCGTCGACGTCGGCGTTGAGCTCGCGCTCGGCGTTGGCGCGCTCCTCGGCGATCTTCGCGGTGCCGGCGGCGAGGATGGCGTCGCGCTCGGCGGAGCCCTCGGCGCGGGCGGCGGCGATGGCGGCGGAGCCCTCCTCGACGGCCTTGGAGCGGATGCGCGCGGCCTCGTGGCGGGCCTCGGCGAGCTCGGCCTCGTACTGCTCGCGGACGCGGGAGGCCTCGGCGCGCAGGTCGTCGGCGCGGTCGGTGCCGCCCTCGATGGCGTCCTCGCGCTCCTCGATCGTCCGCTTGATCTTCGGCAGGACGCCCTTCGCCAGGATGAGGAAGGTGATGCCGAACAACACCAGGCCGAGGATGAGCTCGGCCCAGACGGGGTTGAGCGGACCGAGGTCCATGTTGAAGATCTGCGAGTTCGCGAGGGTCATGCGCGCATTCTACCTGGAGCAAATGGGTGCAATGGAGACACCGGAGTGAGAGTTGGCACGCCCGTGCGGACGCGGCCAGATTCCGGGCACCCAGAGGCTACCGGAAGGTAACCGCGGCTGATTGTATGTGCGGCGCCAGCCCAATCCCCCACGCCTCCACGGGAGTTCACGTGACGTTCGCCGCGCTCCGCCGCGCCCCCGGCGCCGCCCTTTCCCTCGCGCTCGCCGCCGCCACCCTGGCGGCGACGGCCCCGGCCGCGTCCGCCGCGCCCGCCGAGGCCCCTCGCCTGAAGGTCCTCACCTACAACGCGTTCCTCTTCTCGAAGACGCTGTACCCGAACTGGGGGCAGGACCACCGGGCGAAGGCGATCCCCGCCGCGCCCTTCTTCCAGGGGCAGGACGTCGTCGTCCTCCAGGAGGCCTTCGACAACTCCGCCTCCGACGCCCTCAAGGCGAACGCGGCCGGGCAGTACCCGCACCAGACCCCGGTCGTGGGCCGGAGCAAGAGCGGCTGGGACGCCACCGGCGGCTCCTACTCCGCGACCACGCCCGAGGACGGCGGCGTGACGATCCTCAGCAAGTGGCCGATCGTCCGCAAGGAGCAGTACGTCTACAAGGACGCCTGCGGCGCCGACTGGTGGTCGAACAAGGGCTTCGCGTACGCCGTGCTCGACGTGAACGGCAGCCGGGTCCACGTCCTCGGCACCCACGCGCAGTCCACCGACCCGGGGTGCTCGGCGGGCGAGGCGGCGCAGATGCGCAGCCGCCAGTTCAAGGCGATCGACGCCTTCCTCGACGCGAAGAGGATCCCGGCGGGCGAGCAGGTGATCGTCGCGGGCGACATGAACGTCGACTCGCACACGCCCGAGTACGGCACGATGCTCGCCGACGCGGGCCTGGTGGGGGCCGACGCCCGCACCGGCCACCCGTACTCCTTCGACACCGACCTGAACTCGATCGCCTCCGAGCGCTACCCGGACGACCCGCGCGAGGACCTCGATTACGTCCTCTTCCGCGCCGGGAACGCGCGGCCGGCCGGCTGGACCAACCACGTGGTCCTGGAGAAGAGCGCCCCGTGGACGGTCGGCAGCTGGGGCACGAACTACACGTACACCAACCTTTCGGACCACTATCCGGTCACGGGCTTCTGACGGCCGGCCCGGGGGCCGCGGCTCAGTAGCCGCGGCCCCCGAAGAGGCTGTAGAGCCAGGCGCCGAGCACCGCGACGACACAGAGCATGACGAACCACGAGCCGGCGCTGGTGTGCCGCTCCTTCCGGGGGCGGCGGCCGGGGCGGGGGGCGCGGGCCTTCCGCCCCGGCTTCTCGCGCTTCCCGCCCTTCCCCGCGCGGTCCGGCGCGGGCGCCGGCTCGTCCATCGCGGCGACGTCGGCGAGCATCCGGCGGCAGACCGCCGCCAGCTCCGCCGTCCCGGCCGTCAGGTCCACGACCACCTCGGTGCGCGCCGGCGCCGTCGTGCCGCCGTCCAGTATCCGTCCGGCGCGCAGCAGCGCCCGGTCCTTGCCCCCGGTCGGGGCCAGGCTGATCCAGCGGCGCACGTGCTCGCCCCGGATCACCACCCCGCCGCCCCGCTCGCGGTAGACGGTGTGCTCCCGCCACAGGATCCCGGCCAATTCCCCCGCCGTGTCCCTGAGTTCCGCGTACATCGAATCCCCCCTGTCTCTCTGCCCCCGTCGCGCCGGCGGCCGACTCTAGCCCCCGCGCCCGAGGCCGCTCACCACACCCCGGCCCCGCGCCCCTTACGCGCCGAAGTCGTACACCGTGACCGGTATCCCCCGGTCCACGAGCCGCCGGAGGACCAGCGGCTCGACCCGGTCCCAGGAGCCGCCCGCGAGTCCGCAGCCGATCCGGGGCATGTACACGGAGGCACCCAGCTCGGCGGCCTTGTCCGCCAGCGTCCCGAGGGCCGTGTCGATCGCCTCGTACCGTACGGGGACGCCCGTGCTCCGTCCTGTGCGCATTCCCCGCTGCCCCACCAGGTTGGCCACCCAGACGTACGGCTCGACGCGGACGAACTGGACCGCGCCCAGGCCGAAGTCGTTCCCCGCCCGCTCCCGGTGCCACCGGCGGTAGGCGGCCTCCGGCTCGGGCCAGCGGCGGGAGAGGGCCAGGACGAAGCCCTTGCCCCAGCCGCCGAGGTCGTTGCAGACATGGGCGATGATCTTGACGCCCTCGCCCTGCGGGGAGGTGGCGTCCCCCCGGACGTGGGCCATCCCGTTCGCACTCCCGTTCATGACGATCACGCTACGGGTGGCCACTGACAATCGCGCCGGTCTTTTACAGCGGTGGTGAGACAGCAATACTGTTCCAGCGGTCCGGACACGCGGGCCGACGGCTGGGGAAGCGAGGCGGCTCGGATGGACGTCGAGAGCGACGTGGAGCGCGGACCGCGCTACACCGTCGACGAGCTGGCCGCGCGGGCCGGGGTCACGGTGCGGACCGTGCGGTTCTACGGGACCCGGGGGCTCCTGCCGCCGCCCGTCATCGGGGCCCGGCGGGTGGGGCACTACGGGCCGGAGCACCTCTCCCGGCTCGCGCTCATCGAGGAGCTCCAGCGGCAGGGCATGACGCTCGCCGCGATCGAACGGTACCTGGAGCAGCTGCCGCCCGACCTCAGCGCGCGGGACCTGGCGGTCCACCGGGCCCTGGTGGCCTCCTGGGCGCCCGAGTCCGCCGAGTCGATCACCCTGCGGGACCTGGAGCGGCGGGCCGGGCGGGCGCTGACCGGGCGGGACGTCGACCGGCTCGCCGCGATGGGGGTCCTGGAGCGGACCGACGACGCCGACACGTACCGGCTCGACGGCTCGCTGCTGCGGCTCGGCGTGGAGATGCTGGACGTGCCCATCGAGCACGAGACGATCCTGGCCTCCCGGACCGTGCTCCTGGAGCACGCGCGGGCCGCCGCCCAGGAGCTCGCCCGGCTCTTCCGGGAGGAGGTGTGGAACCCGTACCGGGAGAGCGGCGAGGACCCGGACCACCTGAGAGCGATGAGGTCGCTCTCGGCCCACATGCAGCCGATGGTGATCCAGGCCCTCGTCACGGCCTTCCAGCGCTCGCTCAGCGAGGAGCTGAGGACGGCGTTCCGCGGTCCGTGACCGGTCAGGCGTCGGTGAAGACCTCGCCCCGCTCCGCCTTCTCCACCAGGAGGGCCGGCGGGGCGAAGCGCTCGCCGTACGTCTCCGCCAGCTCGCGGGCGCGGGCCGTGAAGCCGGCGACGCCGCCTTCGTAGCCGTTGATGTACTGGAGGATGCCGCCGCTCCAGGCCGGGAAGCCGATGCCCATGATGGAGCCGATGTTGGCGTCGGCGACCGAGGTCAGGACGCCCTCCTCCAGGAGGCGGACGGTGTCGATGGCCTCGGAGAACAGCATCCGCTCCTGCATGTCGCGGAAGGGGATCTCGTACCCCGGCTTGGTGAAGTGCTCGCGCAGGCCGGTCCAGAGCTTGCCGCGCTTGCCGTTCTCGTCGTACTCGTAGAAGCCGGCGCCGCCGCTGCGGCCGGGGCGCCCGAACTCGTCGACCATGCGGTCGATCACGGCCTCGCCCGGGTGGGTCGCCCAGACGCCGCCGGCCTCCTCGATCGCCCGCTTGGTCTCGTTGCGGATCTTGCGCGGCAGGGTCAGGGTCAGCTCGTCCATCAGGGAGAGGATCTTCGCCGGGTAGCCGGCCTGCGCCGCCGCCTGCTCGACGGAGGCGGGCTCGATGCCCTCGCCGACCATGGCGACGCCCTCGTTGAGGAACTGGCCGATCACCCGCGAGGTGAAGAAGCCGCGCGAGTCGTTGACGACGATCGGGGTCTTGTTGATCTGCCGGACCAGGTCGAAGGCGCGGGCCAGGGCCTCGTCGCTCGTCCGCTCGCCCTTGATGATCTCCACGAGCGGCATCTTGTCGACGGGCGAGAAGAAGTGCAGGCCGATGAAGTCGGCCTGGCGCTCCACGCCCTCGGCGAGGACGGTGATCGGCAGGGTGGAGGTGTTGGAGCAGAGCAGCGCGTCGGGCTCCACGACGGACTGGATCTCCTGGAACACCTTGTGCTTGAGGGCGGTGTCCTCGAAGACGGCCTCGACGACCGCGTCGCAGCCCGCGAGGTCGGCGACCTCGGCGGTGGGGGTGATGCGGGCGAGGAGGGCGTCGGCCTTCTCCTGGGTGGTGCGGCCGCGCGAGACGGCCTTGGCGCACAGCTTCTCGGAGTACGCCTTGCCCTTGGCCGCGGACTCGGCGGAGACGTCCTTGAGGACGACCTCGATGCCGGCGCGGGCGCAGGAGTAGGCGATGCCGGCGCCCATCATGCCGGCGCCGAGGACGGCGACCTTGCGGACCTGGCGGGGCTCGACGCCCTTGGGGCGGCTGGCGCCGGAGTTGACGGCCTGGAGGTCGAAGAAGAACGCCTGGATCATGTTCTTCGCCGTCTGGCCGGTGACCAGCTCGGTGAAGTAGCGGGACTCGATGACGGAGGCGGTCTCGAAGTCGACCTGGGAGCCCTCGACGGCGGCGGCCATGATGGCGGCGGGCGCCGGGTAGGGGGCGCCGTTCAGCTGCTTGCGCAGGTTGGCCGGGAAGGCCGGCAGGTTGGCGGCGAACTTCGGGTGCGCGGGGGTGCCGCCGGGGATCTTGTGGCCGGGCAGGTCCCAGGGCTGGTGCGACTCGGGGTGGGTGTCGATGAAGGCGACGGCCTTCGCGAGCATCTCCTCGGGGGTGGCCGCCAGCTCGTGCACCAGGCCGTTGTCCAGGGCCCGCCTGGGGTTGTACTGGGTGCCCTGGAGCAGCACCTTGAGGAGGGCGTCGGTGATGCCCATCAGGCGCACGGTGCGGGTGACGCCGCCGCCGCCCGGCAGCAGGCCGAGGGTGACCTCGGGCAGGCCGATCTTGGAGCCGGAGGCGTCGAGGGCGATCCGGTGGTGGGAGGCGAGGGCGATCTCGTAGCCGCCGCCGAGCGCGGCGCCGTTGATCGCGGCCACGACCGGCTTGCCGATGGTCTCGATGCGGCGCAGGGCCTTCTTCATCTCCAGGGCGCCCTCGAAGATGTCCCGGGCGTGCTCGGGGCCCGCCTGGATCATGTCCTTGAGGTCGCCGCCGGCGAAGAAGGTCTTCTTCGCGGAGGTGTAGACGATGCCCCGGATGGAGTCCTTCTCGGCCTCCACGCGGTCGGCGATCGCGATGATGGAGGCCCGGAAGGCCTGGTTCATGGTGTTGGCGGACTGGTTCGGGTCGTCCAGGACGAGGGTGACGATCCCGGTCTCGTCCTGCTCCCAGCGGATGGTGGTGCTCTCGCTCATGACTGATGCTTCTCCGTAAGAAGGGGTTCGGACGGGACGGTCAGACGCGCTCGACGACGGTGGCGATGCCCATGCCGCCGCCCACGCACAGGGTGGCCATGCCGTAGCGCTTGTCCTGGCGCTCCAGCTCGTCCACGAGGGTGCCCAGGATCATCGCGCCGGTGGCGCCGAGCGGGTGGCCGAGCGCGATGGCGCCGCCGTTGACGTTGACCTTGTCCAGCGAGGTGCCCATGTCCTTGACGAAGCGCAGGACGACGGCGGCGAAGGCCTCGTTGATCTCGACCAGGTCGATGTCGTCCATGGTCAGACCGGCCTTGGCCAGGGCCTTGCGGGCGGCCGGGGCCGGGCCGGTGAGCATGATGGTCGGCTCGGAGCCGGAGACGGCCACCGAGACGATCCGGGCGCGCGGCGTCAGGCCGTACCGCTCGCCGACCTCCTTCGAGCCGACGGCGACGAGGGCGGCGCCGTCCACGATGCCGGAGGAGTTGCCCGCGTGGTGGACGTGGTCGATCTCCTCGATCCAGTGGTACTTCTGCAGCGCGACCGCGTCGAAGCCGCCCAGCTCCCCGATGTCCGCGAAGGAGGGCTTCAGCTTCGCCAGGGAGTCGGCGGTGGTGCCGGGGCGCAGGAACTCGTCGTGGTCGAGGACGGTGAGGCCCGCGCGGTCCTTGACGGGGATGACGGAGCGGGCGAACCGGCCGTCCTTCCAGGCCTCGGCGGCGCGCTCCTGGGAGAGGGCCGCGTACTCGTCCACGTCGCGGCGGGAGAAGCCCTCGATGGTGGCGATGAGGTCGGCGCCGATGCCCTGGGGGACAAAGTTGGTCTCCAGGTTGGTCATCGGGTCGGCGAACCAGGCGCCGCCGTCGGAGCCCATCGGCACGCGGGACATGGACTCCACGCCGCCGGCCAGGACGAGGTCCTCCCAGCCGGAGCGGACCTTCATGGCCGCCATGTTGACCGCTTCGAGGCCGGAGGCGCAGAAGCGGTTCTCCTGGACGCCGGCGACGGTGTCGGGGAGCCCGGCGGCGATGGCGGAGATGCGGGCGATGTCGGAGCCCTGGTCGCCGACCGGGCCGACGACGCCGAGGACGATGTCGTCGATGGCGGCCGGGTCGAGGCCGGGGTTGCGGCTCTGGATCTCCTTGATCAGGCCGACGACCAGGTCGATCGGCTTGGTGCCGTGCAGGGAGCCGGTGGCCTTGCCACGACCGCGCGGGGTGCGGATCGCGTCGTACACGTACGCTTCGGTGCTCACGGGAAGCCTTTCGCGATGAGGGTGGGAGGGGTTGCGCCGGGGGTGTCGCGGGGGCGGAGGTCAGCCGAGGAGGGAACGGCCGATGATCTCCTTCATGATCTCGGTGGTGCCGCCGTAGATGGTCTGGATGCGGCCGTCGGTGTAGGCCCTGGCGACCGGGAATTCAGTCATGTAGCCGTATCCGCCGTGCAGTTGCAGGCAGCGGTCGGCGACCTTCTTCTGGAGTTCGGTCGCCCACCACTTGGCCATCGAGGCGTCCACGGCGTCCAGCGCGCCGTTCGCGTGCTCCTCGATGCAGCGGTCCAGGAAGGCCCGGGTGACGGCGCACTCGGTGGCCATCTCCGCGATCTCGAAGCGGACGTGCTGGAGCCGGGAGAGCGGGCGGCCGAAGGCCTCGCGCTCCTTGACGTAGGTGGTGGTGATCTCCAGGAGGTGTTCGGCGGCGGCAATGCCGGCGACGGCGATGGCCATCCGCTCCTGGGCGAGGTTGGTCATCAGGTGGATGAAGGCGCCGTTGAGCTCGCCGAGCAGGTTCTCCTTGGGGACGCGGACGTCGTGGAAGAACAGCTCCGCGGTGTCCTGGGACTTCTGGCCGATCTTGTCGAGGTTGCGGCCGCGCTCGAAGCCCTCCGCGCCCCGCTCCACGACGAGGAGGGAGAGGCCGTGGGCGCCGCCCTCGGGGGTGGTGCGGGCGACGACGACGACCAGGTCGGCCAGGATGCCGTTGGAGATGAAGGTCTTGGAGCCGTTGAGGACCCAGTGGTCGCCGCGGTCCTCGGCGGTGGTGCGGATGCCCTGGAGGTCGGAGCCCGCGCCCGGCTCGGTCATGGCGATGGCGGTGATGGTCTCGCCGGAGCAGAAGCCGGGCAGCCAGCGCCGCTTCTGCTCGTCGGTGGCGAGGGAGGTGAGGTACGGGCCGATGATGTCGTTGTGCAGGCCGAGGGCGAGGCCGGGGGTGCCGGCCCGGGTGAACTCCTCGGCGAGGACGGCTCCGTAGCGGAAGTCGGGGTTGCCGCCGCCCCCGTACTCCTCGTCCACGGCGATGCCGAGCAGGCCCTGCCGCCCGGCGGCGAGCCAGGCCTCGCGGGAGACGATGCCGTCCTTCTCCCACTGCTCGTAGTGGGGCAGCACCTCCTTCTCCAGGAAGGTGCGCACGACCGCCCGGAAGGCTTCGTGGTCCTCGGTGTAGATGCGGCGCTTCATGCGGAAGTCTCCTGGGGGTGCAGGGAGGGTACGGCCCAGTCGCGGGCGACCTCGGCGGTGTCGGCACCGGGCAGGGCGGGGCCCGTGCGCAGGGTGCCGGGGGTGGCGGAGAAACGGGGTGCGGGGGCCGGCTGGACCTGCCCGCCGTGCTCGGCGAAGGTGCCGCGGGCGGCGAGGTGGGGGTGGGACGGGGCCTCGTCCAGGGAGAGGACGGGGGCCACGCAGGCGTCGGACCCGTCGAAGACGTCGGTCCACTCCTGCCGGGTGCGGCCCAGGAACGCCTTGGCGACGGCCTCGCGCAGCTCGGGCCAGCGGGCGAGGTCGTAGCGGCCGGCGGCGGCCTCCTCGCCGATCCCGAGGAGGCGGACGAACTCGGCGTAGAACTGCTCCTCCAGGGCGCCGACCGCCATGTGGCCGCCGTCGGAGGTCGCGTACACCCCGTAGAAGGGGCAGCCGCCGTCGAGCAGGTTGGTGCCGCGCCGGTCCTGCCAGCTCCCGGCGGCCAGCATGCCCCGGATCATGGTGGTGAGGTGGGCGGTGCCGTCGACGATCGCGGCGTCCACGACCTGGCCCTCGCCGTGGGAGCGGGCGTGCTGGAGGGCGGCGAGGACGCCGATGACCAGGTAGAGGGAGCCGCCGGCGTAGTCCCCGAGCAGGTTGGCGGGGATCGCCGGCGGTCCTTCGGGGTCCGGGCCGATCATGCCGAGGGCGCCGGTGATCGCGATGTAGCCGATGTCGTGCCCGGCGGTCGGGGCGAGCGGTCCGTCCTGGCCCCAGCCGGTCATCCGGCCGTAGACCAGGCGCGGGTTGCGGGCGAGGCAGGTGTCCGGGCCGACGCCGAGGCGTTCGGCGACGCCGGGCCGGTAGCCCTCGATCAGGACGTCCGCGCGCTCGACCAGGTCGAGGACGGTGGCGGGGCCGTCGGCCGCCTTGAGGTCCACGAGCACCGAGCGCTTGTTGCGGTTGGTGAGGTCGCGGGCGGGGTCGATGCCGAGGCCGGGGCCGCCGGGCCGGTCGACCCGTACGACGTCCGCGCCGAGGTCGGCGAGGAGCATGGCGGCGAAGGGGCCGGGGCCGATGCCGGCCAGTTCCACCACGCGGACCCCGGTCAGGGGGCCGTTGCGGGCGGTGTGCGTCGTGCTCATCGAACCCCCGGGAGTGTGTGACACCAATGATGTAACACCAGAGATGCTAGGAACGTGTTCCACTCGGCACAAGCCCCCCGGCCGAGCAAGCGCTTGGAAAATTCGGAGGGACCCCTTCGCCCGAGGGCTCGGGAGATCCGGAGGGGGTCTTCCGCTATCCTCCGCCGACGACGACCGCGCACGGCGGCGCGGTCCGGCCGAAGCGAGGGGCTGCATGGACATAGGGGCGGACGTGGCGGACGAGGCCGGGGCGGACCCGGAGCGCGGGGGCAGGCCGTACGACGTGGTCCTCTTCGGGGCCACCGGGTTCGTGGGCGAGCTGACCGCGGAGTACCTGGCCGGGCACGCCCCCGCCGGGTGCCGCTGGGCGCTCGCGGGGCGCAGCCTCGGCAGACTGGAGGCGCTGCGGGACCGGCTGGCCTCGGGCCGGCCGCACCTGGCCGGCCTCCCGCTGGTCGTGGCGGACTCCGCCGACCCGGACTCGCTGCGCGAACTGGCCGCGTCCGCGCGGGTGGTGGCGACGACGGTCGGGCCCTACGTCTGGTACGGCGAGGGGCTCGTCGCCGCCTGCGCGGAGGCCGGCACGGACTATCTGGACCTGACGGGCGAGGCCGAGTTCGTGGACCTCGTGTACGTACGGCACGACGCGCGCGCCCGGGAGACCGGCGCCCGGATCGTGCACGCCTGCGGCTTCGACTCGATCCCGCACGACCTGGGCGTGCACTTCACCGTGGGGCAGCTCCCGGAGGGCGTGCCGCTGCGGGTGGACGGTTTCGTACGGGCCGGGGCCGCGTTCTCCGGCGGCACCTTCGCCTCCGCGCTGACCGCGCTCGGCCGGGGCCGGGAGGTCCTGCGGGCCGCGCGCGAACGACGCCTGCACGAGCCCCGGTTGGTGGGCCGCCGGTCGCGGGCCCCGCTCGGCGGTCCCCGGTTCAGCCGGGAGACGGGCACGTGGGCGCTGCCGCTGCCGACGCTCGACCCGCAGGTCGTGGCGCGCTCGGCGGCGGCCCTCGACCGGTACGGACCGGACTTCCGCTACCGGCACTACGCCTCCGTGAAGACGCTCCCGATGGCGCTCGGCGGCGCCGCCGCCGTCGGCGCGGGCGTGGCGGCGGCCCAACTCCCGCCCGTACGCGGCTGGCTGATGGAGCGTTACAGCGCCGGGGAGGGCCCGTCGGCCGAGCGGCGCGCCCGCAGCTGGTTCTCCGTGCGGTTCGTGGGCGAGGGCGGCGGGCGGCGGGTCTTCACCGAGGTGTCGGGCGGTGACCCGGGCTACGACGAGACGGCCAAGATGCTCGCCGAGTCTGCCCTCTGCCTCGCCTTCGACCCGCTGCCGAAGACCGCCGGGCAGGTGACGACGGCGGTCGCGATGGGTGACGCCCTCACCGCCCGCCTGCGCGAGGCGGGCATCCGCTTCCGGGTGGCGCACCGGGGGTAGGGCCCGGATCGGGGCCGTGCGGTCCTCAGGGCCGTACGAGGCGGAAGGGATGGCCGGCCGGGTCCGCGTAGACGCGTCGGGCCGGGTCGCCTCCCCCGTCGTCCAGCGGTACGGCTCCGAGGGCGAGGACGGCCTCGTCGGCGGCGGCCAGGTCGTCGACCCGCACGTCGAAGTGGAACTGCTGCTCGGGCGCGCCCCAGGCGGGCGACCGGTGGCCGGGGACGCTCTGGAAGGCGAGGACCGGGCCGCAGTCGCCGCGCAGCACGACGCAGCCCTCGCCGGCGGTCCACCGGGGGTCGGGCGCGTCGACCACACCGCCAACCAACCGCTGGTAGAACAGGGCGAGTTCGTACGCGTCGGGGCAGTCGAGGACGACGCACCGCAGCCGCCCGATCATGCGCGGCCCCCGGTGGCGGCGGGGGTCGGGTTCGGGTCGCGCCGGGCGGAACGCGGCGGAACGGAGAGGGGAGGCGTCATGCCTCCACTCTGCCGGGCGGTCCCGGGAACCGGTATCCGTACGCGTACTCAGAGGGAGTCGGGCGTTCCGGAAGGACTCGGGCGGTCCCCGAGCGCCTCCGCGAGGGCGCGGCGGCAGAGGGAGTCGGCGCGGCGGGTGGTCTCCGGGAGGCGGTAGCGCGGGGTGAGGTGGAGGGTGTGGGCGCAGGCGCCCGCGAGGGAGACCCGGTGTCCGACGGAGACGAAGACCGGCTTGACCCCGGCCCGGGTGCGGACCGCCCGGCCCACCTCCTCCCCGCACGCGAGCAGCGGGGACGTGTCGCCGCGCGCGGGCCCCGGCTCCTCGTACGCGAAGGCGAAGGGGTTCTTGGCGACGCCGACGGACGGGCGCCCGGTGAGCACGCCGAGGTGGCAGGCGAGGCCGAAGCGGCGGGGGTGGGCGAGGCCGTAGCCGTCGCAGACCAGGAGGCCGGGGTCGGCGGTCAGGGCGCCGAGCGCGGCGAGCACGGTCGGGATCTCCCGGAAGGCGAGCAGGCCGGGGACGTACGGGAAGGAGACCCGGCCGACCGCCGTCGCCTCCTCCACCACCTCCAGGGTCCGCGCGTCGAGCACGACGGCCGCGGCGGCGACGAGATCCCGCTCGTCGTCGTAGGCCACGTCGAGCCCCGTGACGTGCCCCTCGCCGACCACCGGCCCCTCCTCGTCCCGTACCAGCCGCTCCCTCAGTTCCCGCTGGACGGCGAGGGCGGCGGCCTCGTCGGCGGGCCAGCCCGCCGGAATCTCGATGATCGTCATGATGCGGGCCAGCCTACGGCCGACCGGGCCTCCGTTCCGAGGGGCGGAACGGAGGCCCGGGGCCGGGGAGGCGGCCGGTAGCCTGGCGATCATGTTCGTACTGGAATTGACCTACACCGCCCCCGTCGAGCGGGTGGACGCCCTGCTCGACGCGCACGTCGAGTGGCTCGACGCGCAGTACGCCGCCGGCGTGTTCCTCGCGTCCGGCCGGAAGAACCCCCGGGACGGCGGGGTGATCCTGGCCGCCGGGGTCGACCGCGCGGAGATCGAGCGGATCGCGGCGGCCGACCCGTTCAGCGCCGAGGGCGTGTGCGCGTACCGGATCACGGAGTTCTACGCGACCAAGACGGTCGACGGGATCGCGGCGTACCGGGAGCGGCTGCCCTCCTAGGAGGTGTCCCGCCGGGCGGTCACGCGTCGGCGAGGAGCGGGTCGTAGGGGGTGGTGCGGCGGCGTCCGGACATGAAGGACAGGAAGTCGTTGACGAACGCGCCGCGGCCGTAGGTGCCGCCCGCGTCGACGGCGTCGCGGTGGAAGGCGGTCCGGAACAGGGCCCGTAGAGCCTGGTCTCCTCGGGTTCGTCGAGGTCGAGGCGGGTGGAGAGCTCGCGTGCCATGGCGGCGAGGTCGGGCCAGTCCAGGTACCCGTCCCCCGTCTGGTCGAGGACCTCGGTGAAGAACTCCCGCGCGCCGCGCTCCGTCCCGCCACCCGGGTCGGGCTCCGGTTCGGGGGACAGCGGGGCGATGAGCCGGATGAGGGCGCCGGCCCGTTTCATCCGGTCGCGCAGGGCGCCGACCGTCCGCGCGCGGGGGTCGTCGCCGTCGGGGGAGAGCGTGAGCAGTCCGAGGACGTCCTCGGCCCTGAGCCAGCCCTCGGGCAGGAACCGGGCCAGGCCGGCGACGAGGTAGGTGCCCTGCATGACGGTCTGCGCCCCCGCGAGTTCGGGCAGGCCGGCGCGTCGGCGGAACGGTTCCGGCAGGGAGGCCACGGTGATCGCTCCGACGACCGGCCCGGCGACGGTCCGGCCGGTCGCCCACAGGGCGGGAAAGCCGCTCAGCACGGGCGGCGCGGGGAGGTGGTCGAAGAGCTTGTAGAGGATGATGCGCATCGCCTCGGTGTTCTCCAGGTCCTCGGCGACCACCCGGTCGTAGTAGGGCCAGAACTCGTCGAGGGTGCCCGGCAGGTGGCCCTCGTCTTCTCCCAGGGCGACGTGGAAGGCCTGGAACTCGGCGTACAGCCGCTCCATGGTCCTCTGTTCGAGAGGTTGTCCGCTGAGCCGGCACATGGTGACGGTGCTCTCGAACAGGGTCGCCACCACCCAGGCGCGCGCGTCGGGGTCCATGGCGTCGTAGGGCCGGTCGTGCGGGTCGGTGCCGCGCAGCCGTGCGTGCAGCCGGTTGAGGCGCGCCGCCTCCCTCTGCCGGGTGTGGTCGTCGGTCCCGAACATGCGCTGCAGGCTGGTGAGGGTGTTGCGGAGGCGTCGCCAGGGATGGGCGACGAAGGTGGAGCTGTCGATCAGTGCGGCGCCCACCTGCGGGTGCGCGGCCTCCAGTACGGTGGCCCGGATCATGGCCAGGGCCCAGCGCGGGTCGTTGAAGAACCCGTGGAACTGCGAGCCGGGCCCGAACAGGGGCTCCTCTCCGGCGTCGCCGTTCCCGCCGCGGTGACCGCCGGCACCGGTGGTCGTCGTGGAGTGGTGACCGTCTGCGGTCGTCATGATTCGGGTTCTCCGTTCCGGGACGGCGGCACGGCGCCGAAGCGGCGTTCGCGCTGCCGGTAGGCGTGCAGGCACCGGAGGAAGTCCGGTGCGCGGAAGTCGGGCCACAGCACCGAGGGGAAGACCCACTCGGCATAGGCGACCTGCCAGAGCATGAAGTTGGAGATGCGCTGTTCGCCGGAAGTGCGGATGACCAGGTCCACGTCCGGGGTGTCGGAGAAGGGCAGATGCGCGGCGAAGCTCTCCTCGGTCACGGATCCGGCCGGCACGCCGCTGCGGATCAGCGACCGGGCCGCCTCGACGATGTCCTTGCGGCCGCCGTGGTCGAAGGCGACGGTCAGCGTCATCTGCCGGTTCCGGCCGGTCAGCGTCATCAGGTCGGCGATGTCCCGGGCCAGGCCGGGAGGGATGCGGGGGTCGGTCATGCCGAGGAAGCGGCAGCGGATGCCCCGCGCGTGCAGCAGCGGGGCGTGCTTGCGCACCACCCGGCGCACCAGGTGCATCAGGAACTCGATCTCGGTGTCCGGACGGCGCCAGTTCTCGGTGGAGAACGCGAACAGGCTCAGCCAGCCCACCCCGGCCGAGCGTGCCGCCTCGATGACGTCGATCACCGTCGTCTCCGCGGCGCGGTGGCCCGCCGTGCGCGGCAGGGACCGCCGCGCCGCCCACCGGCCGTTCCCGTCCATCACGCACGCGACGTGACGCGGCACCTCGCCCCGCGCCCCGGACGACCCGGCGCCCCGGGGAGCGGCGAGAGGGAAGGAAGACCCCTCGTTCGTGGACTGTCCTGTCGTCACGCCCGCCCCTTCGGCGTCCGGGACGGACGCCGTCCCACGACGGGGCCCGCGGGCCCCGTACGACGATCACCGACGGCAGACTGTCAGCGCTCGGCCCCCGGCGGGCCGCACATCCCGCAGGTTCACCCCTGGCACTCGTGTCCGAGTCCGGCGCCTACGTCCGGGGGCGCACCAGGTTCGCGACGCGGCCCTGCTCCCCCGAGGCCCAGCAGGAGCCGTCCGGGGTGCAGTCGACCGTGTCGTAGGAGCCGGTGTCGACCGTGCGCCAGGTGCGGCCGCCGTCCGTGGTCAGGTCCGTGCCGGTGGGGCCCACGGCGAGCGCGGACGTCCTGCCGTACGGGAGCCAGGCGACGCCCGAGCGGTAGGCGGGCGGCGGCGCGGCCGAGGGACGCCAGGTGCGGCCCCCGTCGGCGGTGACGGCGGCGGCCTCGGGGGACGGCTGGTCCTTGCGGTAGTCGCCGCCGACGGCGATGCCGTGCGCACGGTCGCGGAAGGCGAGCCCGAAGACGCCCCGGGCCGGGTCCCCGGCCGGGATCGGCGAGGCCGTGACCGTCCAGTTCAGGCCCCGGTCGGCGGAGTGCAGCACCCGCGCGGTGGCCGCGCCGCCCGTGGCGAGCCACACGTCCCGGGGCCCGGCCGACACCAGGCACTGGCCGCTCGCCGCGAAGCCCGCCTCGCCGGGGAGCGCGTCCGGCATCCCCGCGTTCGGCAGGACCCGCCAGGACCGGCCGCCGTCGCGGGTGGAGAGGATGCGGTACTTGCCGTCGACCGGGTCGCTCATGGCGAGGCCGTTGCGGTGGTCGAAGAAGGTCAGGCAGTCGTAGAAGGCGCGCGGGTCGGTGTTGCGGAAGGACTCGGTCCAGGTGGCGCCGCCGTCCTCGGTGCGCAGCACCCGCGAGGCCTCCCCCTCCCCGATGGCGAGGACGACGGCCCGGCGGGCGTCGAAGGCCTCCACGTCGCGGAACTCCAGCCCCTCCGCGCCGGGCGGCGAGACGTTCCGCCAGCTCCGGCCCCCGTCGGTGGTGCGCAGCACCGTGCCCCGGGAGCCCGCGGCCCAGGCGGTGCGGCGGTCGACCGCCGCGAGTCCCCGGAAGCGCGCGTCGGTGCCGGTGGGCGTGGGCCGCCAGCCGAGGGAGGGCGTGCGGCGGTGGTCGGCGGTGGGCGGCGGCTGCAGGGCGGTGGTGGGCAGCGGCTGCAGGGCGGTGGTGGGCGCCGGCTGCAGGGCGGTGGTGGGCAGCGGTTGCCGGTCCGCGGTGGGCGGCTGCTGCAGGGCGGTCGTGCGCGCGAGCTGCCCGGCGTTCGTCGTCGTGGACCGGTCGCCGGTCGCGGCCGTGGGGGTCTCCCCGGCCCGCGCCGGGACGGCCAGGGTCAGCGCGAGCGCCGCCCCGACCAGTCCCGCCGACATCGTTCGTCTCGTCTTCCCCATGGACGTCATGGCGCCGGAAGCTAGTGCCCCGCCCGCCCGCCGTCCAGAGCGCCTTCCCGGCCCGCCCGGGCCCCGTCGCCTCCCGGCACCGCCGGGACCCGCCCGGCGGCGCCGCCGTCCGGAGGGGCCGGCCGGAAAGTTTTCCGGCCAGAGTCGAGGAGCGGCGGGAGGGCTCCCACCTGCCCGGACGCCCCTGCCGGTGGGCCCGGTGACGCAGCTCACGTGGATCCGGAGTGCACGTTCCGGCCGTCCCACCCGTCTTCCCGGGTGTCAGGAGCCCCGCTGTCGGGGAGACGCACAGGATCCGAAACCCGCGCGAGAGGAGCCGGTCTTGTCCGCCGTCATCGAGCAGGCCGTCCAGGCCCGTCTGGTCGCATCCGCTCCCCGGATGGAGACCGTCCCCGCCACCCTGCGCTACGACCGCGAGGATCCGTACGCCGTCAGCATGGCCTTTCCTCCTCCCGCGACCCTGGAGGGCGTCGAGGTCTCCTGGGCCTTCGCGCGCGAGCTGCTCGTCCAGGGGGTCGAGCGCCCGGCCGGTGTCGGGGACGTGCGGTTGCGCCCGTACGGGTACGACCGGACCGTGGTCGAGTTCCACGCCCCGGAGGGGGTGGCCATGGTCCACGTCCGGACCTCGGAGCTGCGCCGCTTCCTGGAGCGCTCGCAGCACCTGGTGCCGGAGGGGCGCGAGCACCAGTACCTGGACTGGGACCAGGACCTGACGGAGCTGCTCCGCGAGCGCCCGTAGCCCTCGCCCCCATCCCCGCCCCCGCCCCCGCCCTGGAAAGATCCGCCGTCAAATCGTTTGCCGCCCTCCCGATCGGGCTCGTATCGTCGGTATCGACCTTGTCGTCACCCGATCGGAGAAGGACGTTGCTCGTCTGAGGTTGCGAGACACCGCGCCGCGCGTGCCCCCTGTGCCGCGTGTGCCGTTCTCGACCTCGGCGTACGAGCCGTTCTCCCACAGCCCGCGCCCCGGTGTCTCCACGCGTTGCATCCCGTCACGCCCGCGCTCGCGCATCCGGAGGCCCTTATGGCGCATCACCCCACCTTCCTCACCTGTTCCTCGCTCTCCTTCTCCTGGCCGGACGGCACCGAGGTCTTCGACGACTTCCGGCTCGCCGTCGGCCCCGGCCGCACCGGGCTCGTCGGGCTCAACGGCTCCGGCAAGTCCACGCTCCTCAAGCTGCTCGCGGGCGAGCTGACGCCCACCTCCGGCACGGTCCGGGTCACGGGCGAGCTCGGGTACCTCCCGCAGAACCTGGTCCTGGACACCTCGCGCCGGGTGGACGAGATCCTCGGCGTCCACGCGAAGCGGGCCGCCCTGCACGCCATCGAGGCGGGCGACCCGGCCGAGGAGCACTTCACCGCCCTCGCCGACGACTGGGACGTCGAGGAGCGGGCCCGGGCCACGCTCGACCAGCTCGGGCTCGGCGGCATCGGCCTGGACCGGACCGTCGGCGAGATCTCGGGCGGCGAGTCCGTGCTGCTGCGCCTCGCCGCGCTGCTGCTCGCCCGGCCCGACGTCCTGCTGCTCGACGAGCCGACCAACAACCTGGACCTGCACGCCCGCGCGCGCCTCTACGAGGCGGTGGAGAAGTGGTCCGGGGTCCTGGTCGTGGTCAGCCACGACCGCGAACTCCTGGAGCGGGTCGACCAGATCGCCGATCTGCGGGACGGCGAGGTCGCCTGGTACGGCGGTTCCTGGTCGGACTACGAGGCGGCGCTCGCCGCCGAACAGGAGGCGGCCGAGCGGATGGTGCGGGTCGCCGAGGCCGACGTGCAGCGGCAGAAGCGGGAACTCGCCGACACCCAGACGAAGTTGGCGCGCCGGAAGCGGTACGGGCAGAAGTCCTTCGAGAACAAGGTCGCCTCCAAGCTGGTGGCCAACAGCCAGAAGCGCAACGCCCAGGTCACGGCCGGCAAGCAGCGCACGCTCCACGCCGAGCGCCTCTCGGAGGCCCGGGAGCGGCTCGACGCGGCGGTGGAGGCGGTGCGGGACGACGACGAGATCCGGGTCGAGCTGCCGCGCACCTCGGTGCCGCCGGGCCGCGAGGTGCTGCACCTGCGGGACCTGGAGCTGCGGTACGGGGCGCGCGTCGAGGGCGCGTTCGAGCTGCGCGGCCCGGAGCGGATCGCCCTCGTGGGGCGGAACGGCGCCGGGAAGACGACGCTGCTCCGGACCGTCGCCGGGGAGCTGGAGGCGTCGGCGGGCGAGGTGGACGCACGGGTGCCGCTGCGCTTCCTGCCGCAGCGGCTCGACGTCCTGGACGACGGGCTGAGCATCGTGGAGAACGTGGCTCGTTTCGCACCCACGGCGACGGCGAACGCGATCAGGGCCCGGCTCGCCCGGTTCCTGTTCCGGGGCGCGCGGGCCGACCAGCCCGTGGGGACGCTCTCGGGCGGGGAGCGGTTCCGGGCGACGCTCGCGGCGCTGCTCCTCGCGGAGCCGGCCCCGCAGCTGCTGATGCTGGACGAGCCGACGAACAACCTGGACATGGCGTCGGTGCGGAAGCTGACGGCGGCGCTCGACGCCTACGAGGGGGCGCTGGTCGTGGCGAGCCATGACGTGGCGTTCCTGGAGTCGCTCGGGATCACCCGCTGGCTGCTGCTCGACGGCGCGCTGCGGCCGACGACCGCCGAGGAGGTCCGGGAGGTGGCCGGGGGCGGGGCCTGACGGCCGCACGCCCGCCGCCGCGGGACCTCCCGGGACCGCGCATCCAGCGCTGCGGGGCTTCCCGGGACCGCGAATCCGGCGCCGCGAGATCTCCCCGGGCCGCGCACCCAGCGCCGCCGGACGCTCGCGCCGTGTAGTCGGCCGGGCGTCCGGTGGGCGCCGTCCCGGACGTGACCTGCGTCTCGGCCGTCCGCACGAGCAGGGATCATAACGGAACGTAACCGGACAACGCCCGGAGCGGGGTTGGTGGACGCCTTACGGAGCCTTAACCTACGGTCTCGTAACCTACGAAGCCGTAGGTACGCCCGTATGTCCTTCTCCGTCCCCAGGAGTTCCCCTTGACGCTCACCTCTCCCCACCTCGGCAGCTCGGCAGAGTGGACCGACGCGCGGTTGCTCCACGCCCTGGAAGAGGTCGTGGAGAAGGAGCTCAACCGGCACCTGAAGGTCACCAAGGACTGGATGCCGCACGAGTACGTGCCCTGGTCCGACGGCCGGAACTTCCCGGGCTTCTTCGAGGACGGCGAGGCCTGGGACCCGAAGCAGTCCAAGGTGACCGAGATCGGGAAGATCGCCCTCGTGGTCAACCTCCTCACCGAGGACAACCTGCCGAGCTACCACCACGAGATCGCCACCCTCTTCGGCCGCGACGGCGCCTGGGGCACCTGGGTGCACCGCTGGACCGCCGAGGAGGGCCGGCACGGCATCGTGATGCGCGACTACCTGCTCGCCTCGCGGGCCGTGGACCCGGACAAGCTGGAGCAGTTCCGGATGACGCACATGAGCGAGGGCTTCGAGTCCGACAACCGGCACTCGATGCTGCACTCCGTGGCGTACGTCGCCTTCCAGGAGCTGGCCACCCGCATCTCGCACCGCAACACCGGCCACCAGTCCGGCGACCCGGTCTGCGACCGGATGCTCGCCCGCATCGCCACCGACGAGAACCTGCACATGGTCTTCTACCGCAACCTGCTGGGCGCGGCCTTCGAGATCGCCCCGGACCTGACCATGCAGGCCGTGCGGGACGTCGTGGTCAACTTCCGGATGCCCGGACACGGCATGCCGGGCTTCGAGCGGGCGGCGGCGCAGATGGCGATCGGCGAGATCTACAACATGCGCATCCACCACGACGACGTGCTCCAGCCCGTGCTGCGCTTCCTCAAGGTCCTCCAGATCGACGGCCTGGGGCCGGAGGGGCTGCGCGCCCAGGAGGAGCTGGGGCTCTACATGAACGGTCTGGACGTCGAGGCGAGCAAGTTCGACGAGAAGCTCGCGGCCCGCAAGGCCCGGCTGGCGGCCCGCGCGGCGGGCTGACGCCCGACGACGGCCGGCCGGCCGAGCCCGTGCGGCGGACGTACGGTCCGCCGCACGGGCTCAGCCCCGGTTGCGCTTCAGCCGGAACCGCTCCTTCTCCGAGAGCCCGCCCCACACGCCGAACCGCTCGTCGTGCGCGAGGGCGTACTCCAGGCAGGCCACCCGCCCCTCGCAGGCCCCGCACAGCTGCTTCGCCTCACGGGTGGAGGAGCCGGGCGCCGGGAAGAAGAACTCCGGGCCGGCCTGGGCGCACAGCGCGTTCTCCTGCCAGGTCATGTCGGGCTCCGGTGCGGTCAGTACGCTCGTGTCGGTCTGCATGTCGTACACCGTGCCGGAGCGTCGTAAACGAGCCATCAACGTTCGATCAATGCGGCGCGCCGAAAGGATTCGTCAGGTGGCCCCGTCCCCCGCGGCGTCCGGCCGCGCCCCCCCGACCGCCCACCCGGAGAGCCCGTGCACGAGATCGCCCTCGTCCCCCACGCCCGGCTGCCCCGCGCGCACCACGACCGCCACGTCCTGGCCAGTACCGTCGACGCCTTCGGCGCCGCCCACTGGCTGCTCGCCGAGCGCGCCCCGGAGCCGGGCGGTGACCTCCACCCCTTCGACGCGCTGGTCGTCTCCGTCCATGACGGCGGTGCCGTCGAGACCACCGAGCTGAGCGCCGTACGGCCCCGGTGGCCCCTGCTGGACCGGTTGCCGGACGGCGGGTTCGTCGTGGCCTCGGCCCGTGACCGCCGGGGCGACGAGAAGAGCCAGGTGCAGGTCTTCGACGCGCTCGGCCGCGAGACCTGGTCCTTTCACGTCGGGGACGCGATCGAACACCTGCTCGCGGACGAGGCCGGCGATCTGTGGGTCGGACACTTCGACGAGAACCCGCTGGGCATCCGCCGCTGGAGCGCGACGGGACAGATCCGCTGGGCGTCCGGAGAGGTTCCCGGAGCCGGGTGGATCATGGACTGCTACGCCCTGAACGTGTCCGGCACCGGCGTCTGGGCCTGCCCGTACACCGATTTCCCGCTCCTGGAGATCAGGCCCGACGAACCCGTGCGGGTACGGACCAACACCGTGCGGGGCGCGAAGGCGGTGGCGGTGCACGGGGAGCGGGTCGCCTTCTTCGGCGGCTATCGCGGAGAGCGGGACCGGATCGCCTACGGAGAGCTCACCGAGACCTCGGTCGAGCCGGTGGACGTCGCCCGGCTCACCCGGCCCGACGGCGGTGCTCCGGGCCGCCGCCGGGTCGCCGCCCGGGGAAGCAGGGTCTACGTCGGGTACGGCTCCCTCGCAGACTGGGGCGTCTTCGACCTCAGCGTGTGACCCCCAGGGCCGGCAGGACCGTTTCGGCCACCCGGTGGGCCTCCTCCAGGAGGGGGTTGCCGGAGAGGATGAAGGTGTCGACGCCCAGGTCCCGGAAGACGAGGTCCTTCACGGCGGTGATGCCGGAGCCCTCGCGGACGAGGATGCCCTCGCCGACGGGGTCGGGGTCGGTCGCGGTGAAGAAGGCGAAGCCGGGGCTCTGGGAGAGGGAGGTGATGCCGGAGGTGATCGACCCGGTCGCGATGTCGAGCTGGTCGGCGTTCATCGCCTGGGCGGCGGGGGCGAAGGGGCCGGCGCTGCCGGTCCAGGCCACCTTGGCGCCGACGGCGGCGAGGGCCTCGTCGAGGCTGCCGTCCTTCTTGCCGAGGGCGAGGACGCCGGAGTTGCCGGGGTCGGGGATGCGGACGGTGACCGTTCCCTTCGCTCCCTCGCCGTCGCCCCCGCCCCCGGCCGCGTCGGCGGCCGGGCTGCCGCCGCAGGCGGTGACGGTGGCGAGGGCGGCGAGGGCCGCCAGGGCGGCGAACGGGGTGAGTGGGCGCATGGCGGTCGTCCTTCGGGGTCGGGTGTGCGGGTCTGCTCGTGCCGGCTGCGGGGCGGGCGGGTTCGTGCGGATCGGTTACGGAGCGGGGGCGGGGGTGCCGACCGTGAGCAGGCGGGCGCGGCGCAGGGGCTCGGGATCGGCCCAGGCCCGTACGTCCACGGCCTCGGGCAGGAAGCCGTGGGCGCGCAGGGCCTCCTCCTGCCGGGCGAGGAGGTCGAGGCGGGTGTCGGACAGGTCGGGGTGGAGGGTGCGGTGGGTGCCGGGCCGGTAGGCGCCCGCGACCCCCTCCGCGCCCGCGCCGGTCTCGGCGCCGAGGATGCGGGCGACCTCGTCCGGTTCGCCGGCGGCCCAGTCGGCGGCGCGGAGCAGGACGGAGAGGAACCGGGCCACGAGGCCGGGGTGCTCGTCCAGGAGGTCCTGGTGCACGGTGAGGGGGCGGGGGGTGCCGTTGTTGACGCGGTGCGCCGGGTCGGGCAGTTCGTCCAGTTCGACGGCCACCTCGGCGCCGGCCCGCCGGGCGGCCTCGACGGCGAGGGCGCCCTTCGCGTAGACGGCGTCGACCTCGCCCCGGCGCAGGGCGTCCAGTTCGGCGGCCCACTGGCCCTCGTACCCGTCGGCGGGCATGTCCACGAGGGCGGCGTCGGCGAGTCCGTACCCCGCCGAGGCGAGGGCCCCCTCGAAGCCGCGCAGGGCCATCGCGCGCCAGAAGTCGACGGGCACGGAGTGGCGGGGGACGGCGAGCCGGAGCCCGCGCAGGGCGGCGGCCCCGCGCACCGGGGAGCCGGGGGCGACGAGTACCGCCTGCCGCTCCTCGATCCAGGTGAGTCCGACGAGCCGGGTGCGCTCACCCCGGGAACGGGCCCACAGGGCGGGCACGTTGCCGCCCTCGCGGAAGAGCCCGGGGAGGGCGTGGGTGAAGTGGGTGGCGCGGTCGGCGCCGGGCTCGGCGTCCTGGAGCGAACGGACGGCGATGCCGTCGGCCGCGAACTCCCCGGCCAGCCATCCCCGGTCGGCGGCGACGCCGGTGGCGGTGGGGACGGGGCAGCGGGTGAACCAGAGCGTGTCGGGAACGCGGGCGTGCGTCATGGAGGGCTTCCCGGGGTGTGGTGGGTCGGGACGTGGGTGGGCCGGGGACGGCGGCGGGCGCGCCGGGGTACGGGGTAGGGGTACGGGGGCGGAGGACGGCAGCCGCGTGCCGTTCCGGCCCGGAGGCGGGGCGCGGTCCCGGCAGGCGTCGGCTTGAGGTGTTTTCGGCCACGAGCCGGGGCGGGTGCCACCGGGCGCGGGCACCACCGGGCGCGAGCGCCGCAACGGGCCGTCAGAGGTGCCGCCGGGGTGGCATGCCGGTGACGGCGGCGACAGGGTCGACGGCGACGGCCGTCAGGCGCGGCCGGGACCGCTCACCGCTCGCGTCAGCGACAGGTGGCGCCCGCGACGCGGGCCAGGTCGATGTGACGGCGGCGGGTGAGGCCGAGCGGCACGGGGGAGGCGGCGGGCACGCAGCGCGCCGTACGACGTCCGTTCGTCACCGGCTCGTCTCCCTCCCGCTCGGCACCACCGCGGTGGTGGTGCGTTGGCCGGAACCTTGCCACGGAAGCCGGACCGCCCACAACACGCTCACCACCATGTGGGATTGCGTATGAACGGAGTGTTTCCGACCTGGCGGGGCCGCTGATTCGGCTCCCGCCATGTGGGAGCGTGGGGGCCCGATCACCCACGGGGAGCGAACCCTATGACGACCGAGGCCGGCACCGTCCGACCCCCGGCGGGCGCCCAGGCGGTCCGCCGCGCACTGGACGTGCTGCACTGCTTCCACGACAACGGACCCGACCTGAGCGCCTCCGACCTCGCGCGGCGGCTCGGGCTCTCCACCTCCACGGCGCACCGGCTCGCCCGGACGCTGCTCGGCGCGGGCTTCCTCGAACAGGACGCCAGAACGGCCCGCTACCGGCTCGGTCCGGCGATGACGGAGCTGGGCCGCCTCTCGTACCACCAGCGGGGGCTCCACCTGGCCGCGCCCGAGCTGTCCGACCTGGCCGGGCGGACGGGTGCGACGGCCGACCTGGCGCTGCGCAGCGGCCCGCACGTCGTGATCGTGGCGGGCGGCTCGGTGACCCCGAAGGTGGGGCTGCGCAGGCCGCTGCACTCGACGGCGCTCGGGAAGGTGCTCCTCGCCTGGCCGAGGGCGGGCGAGGGCGGGCCGCGCTCCCTGCCGCCGCTGTACGCGTTCACCGAGCGGACCATCGTCGAACCGCCGCTGCTCGCGGCCGAGTTGGAGCGCGTACGGGAGGCGGGGTACGCGCTCAACGACGGCGAGTCGGCGCACGGGGTCCGGACCGTGGCCGTGCCCGTCCTGGAGCGGGCGGGGCACGCGCGGTTCGCGCTCGCGCTCCGCGGGACCCCGGCGCTGATCACCGACGAGCGGCTCGACTGGTACCTGGCGCAGGCGCGGGCGACGGCGCGCGCCCTGGAGGTGCTGCTGCTCGCCCCGGCGGAGCGGCGCGGCTTCGACGAAGGCGCCTGAAGGCGCCGGGGGCGTCCGGGGGCCCCGGGGGCGCCTCGCCGATCATTCCGCACGGTCGTGCGTTCAGTACGATGGGGGTATGAGCGGCGGCACCGGCGGTACGGGCACGAAGACGGACGGGCGCGTCGAGCGCGGCAACCAGACCCGGCGGCTCGTGCTCGGCCGGACGATGGACATCGCCTCGGTCGAAGGCCTCGAAGGGCTGTCCCTGGGCCGGATCGCGACCGAGCTGAGCCTGAGCAAGAGCGGCGTCTTCGCCCTCTTCGGCTCCAAGGAGGAGCTTCAGCTCGCCACCGTCAGGGCCGCCGTCTCCGTCTTCTCCCGCCGGGTGGTCGCCCCGCTGCGGGACGTGCCGCCGGGGGCCGTGCGGGTGCGCGAGCTGTGCGGGAACTGGCTGGCGTACTCCTCGGAGCGGGTCTTCGAGGGCGGCTGCTTCTTCTACGCGGTCTCCGCCGAGTTCGACGCCCGTACGGGTCCGGTCCACGACGCCGTCGCCCGGGCCCGCCACGACTGGTCCGCGTACGTGGAGCAGACCCTGTCGGAGGCGCGCGCCGCCGGGGAGCTCGTGGCGGACCTGGACGTGGAGCAGCTGGCCTTCGAGGTGATCGCCCTGATGGAGGCGGCCAACGCGCACTCGGTGCTGTTCGACGACCCCGGGGCGTACGGCCGCGCCGAGCGGGGCATCGCGGCGCGGCTGCGCGCCGCGGTCACGGACCGGGGCCGGGAGGCCCTGGGCACCGCGTAGCCTCGCCGGAAAGCGGGACCCGCCCCGGGGCCCGACGCCGGTTCAGCCGGTCGCCACCCGCTCCCCCGGCGTTTCCACCGCCGGCGCCGTCACGAACTCGACGGCCTCGGCGACGACGGCCGGGTCCTTCAGAATGCGCCGGTGGCCGAGGCCCCGGGTGGCGACGAGCCGGGCGCGGTCGCCGTGGGCGCGCAGGAGCAGGCGCGCCTGGGAGGGGGAGACCATGTCGTCCTCCTCGTCGTGGAGGAGCAGGACGGGCACCCCGAGCGGTTCGGGGTCGCGGTCGGCCTCCAGGCGGTGCCAGAGGCCGGGCTCGCCCGGTGCGAGCCGGCGCTCGACGTGACCGCGCAGGGCCCGGACCACCCGCTCGTCCACGCCGAGGAGGCCCTGGAAGCCCGTCGTGAGGTACGTGAAGGAGCCGACCGCGCCGATGCCGACGAAGCGGGCCGTGCGCACGCCGTCCCGCAGCGCGAAGAGGGCGGCGAGGGCGCCGAAGGAGTGGGCGACGACAGCGTCGAAGTCGCCGTGCCGGGCGTGCAGCCGCCGGATGATCTCGCGGTACTCGACGACGTTCGACGCCCGGCCCGGGGAGTCGCCGTGGCCGGGCGCGTCGAAGGCGACCGGGCTGTGGCCGCGCGCGAGCAGCGCTTCGGCGAGGGCGCTGAGGCGGGAGGCGCGCGAGGACCAGCCGTGGACGAGCAGGACGGGCCGCCGGCCGTCGCCCCAGGCGTAGGTGACGACGTCCTTGCCGCGGACGCGGAGGCGTTCGACGCGGGCGGCGGCCATGATCTCCCGCTCGTCGGGCCTGGGCCGGGCCCGGCCGAGCGGGCGGACGAAGAGGTGGAAGGCCAGGCGTCCGGCCGGGCCGGGGGCGACGCGGGCGGTGGCGTTCAGGAAGGTGCGGACGAGCGGAGTCATCGGGTGCATGCCGGATCTCCTCGGTGACCAGGGTGGGAAAAAATGCTAGCACGACCGTTCGTCTTGTTTTGTGGGCGAAGAGACGTGAGGGAGAGACGCGAGGGCGAAGGGATCGGGAGGGTGCGAGCACATACCCCTCCCGCTCCGAAAGAGTCCGGACCGACGAGTGAGATCCTTCACATTGCGCCGGAACTGGATCATCGTCCCCACTCCCCTCCCGGGCCGCTCGGCCACCGGACGCGCGGCCGATACGCAGAGAAGGTGCGCAAACCGCCGTCGGCCACGGACCCCCGCACCTGCGGGAACGCCCGGCGGAAGATCGTCCTCCACACCCGGTCCGCTCCCCCGCCGTCCCCCCGGCCCGCCGACGGTGCCCGGGACCGTCACCGTCCCGCGACGACTCCGTGCCCGAACCCGCGACCCCATCCGGTACGTATGAGGGGAGAGACTCTTCCGTACGCTTCCCGGACCCACTAGGACTGACCCGTGATCACCTCGCCCTCGCGCCTCGTCCCCGTCCCGATCCCCGACCGCGTGGCCGCGATGATCGGCGCCTGTCTGCCGCTGCACGTCCTCCAGGCCGAGGTCGACGCGGACTGCGCGGCGCGCGAGGTGTACCGGTTCCGGGGGCCGCTCTGCGCGGAGGACCGAGCCGACCGCGAGCACGCCCTCGCGGCGCTCGCGCGGGCCAACAAGATCCTCGCCAAGCACCACCCCGAGCTGCCCGTCACCCCCTGACGGACCCGCGACCGGGGCCCCGGCGGGCCGTGACGGGGCGACACCTGTCCGGCCGTCCCCCGCATGCGTGGGCCCGGGGCCGGTGTGACGCTGCGAAGGTGACCACGACCAGCGACGCAGCGCCCGCGCCCCCGGCCGCCACCGAGCCGCCCCTGCTCGACAGGCGCCGCCGCAACATCGTCTTCGGCACGATCATGCTGGGCGTCCTCCTCGCCGCCCTCGACCAGACGATCGTCGGCACCGCCCTGCCGACGATCGTCGCGGACCTGGGCGGCGCCGCCCACATGTCGTGGGTGGTCACCTCGTACCTGCTCGCCGAGACCGTCGCGACCGTCCTCGTCGGCAAGTTCGGCGACCTCTTCGGCCGCAAGGTGATCTTCCAGATCTCCGCGGTCGTCTTCATCACCGGCTCGTTCCTCTGCGGACTCGCCACCAACATGACGCTGCTCATCGTCTGGCGCGGCCTCCAGGGCATCGGCGCCGGCGGTCTGATGGTCACCTCGATGGCGCTCATCGCGGACGTGATCCCGCTGCGCGAGCGGGGCAAGTACCAGGGCGCGATCGGGGCCGTGTTCGGCGTCTCCACCGTCATCGGCCCCCTCCTCGGGGGGCTGTTCACCGACCACCTCAGCTGGCGCTGGGCGTTCTACGTGAACGTGCCCATCGCGATCCTGGTCGTGATCGCCGCCGCCCGCACGATCCCCTCCGTCCGCTCGGCGAGCAGGCCGGTCATCGACTACGCGGGCATCGCGCTCGTCGCCGTCGGCTCCAGCGCCCTGATCCTGGCCACGAGCTGGGGCGGGAACGAGTACGCCTGGGGTTCCGGCGTCATCATCGGGCTTTTCGTCGGCGGGACCGTCGCCCTGGCCCTGTTCTGCCTGGTGGAGACCCGGGCGGCCGAACCGATGCTGCCCATGCGCCTGTTCGGGAACCCCGTCTTCACGGTCTGCTCCGTGCTCAGCTTCGTGGTCGGCTTCGCCATGCTCGGCGCGATGACCTTCCTGCCGACCTACCTCCAGTACGTCGACGGGGACTCGGCGACCGTCTCCGGGATCCGCACCCTGCCCATGGTCGTCGGCCTGCTCATCGCCTCGATCTTCAGCGGCAACGTGGTCAGCAAGACCGGCCGCTACCGGGTCTTCCCCATCGTCGGCTGCCTGGTGACGGGCGTCGGCCTCTATCTGCTCTCGCTGATGGAGCCGGGCACGAGCACCTGGCTCGCGTCCCTGTACATGTTCGTCCTCGGCACCGGCATCGGCCTGTGCATGCAGGTCCTGACCATCGCCGTGCAGAACACCGTCGACTACGCCGACCTGGGCACCGCCACCTCGGGCGTCACCTTCTTCCGTACGCTCGGCAGCTCCTTCGGCACGGCCGTCTTCGGCACGATCTACGCCAACTCCCTGGGGCCCCGCCTGACGGCCGGGGTCGGGGAGGCCGCCGCCGTCGCCGGGGGCCTCGGGCTCGACCCGGCCGCCGTGGGGCGGGCCGCGCAGAGCCCGGCCGGGGTGCACGGGCTGCCGGACGCGGTCGCGGAACCGATCGTGAACGCGTACGCCGACACCCTCCACACCGTCTTCCTGTGGACCGTGCCCGTCGCCGCCGTGGGCTTCGTCGTGGCGCTCTTCCTCAAGCAGGTGAAGCTGCGGGACTCGGCGCGCGCCGCCGCCCCCGACATGGGCGAGGGCTTCGCCTCCCCCACCACCTCCGGGGACTCCGCGAAGCTCCTGGAGCTGTCCGTCGGGCGGATCCTGCGCCGCACCGACCCGGACACGGCCCGGCGGATCGTCGGCGCCTCCGACACCCGGCTCGACGTGGCGGGCGCGTGGGCGGTGATGCAGGTCGAGCTGTACACCCGGACCGTCGGGCACGCGAGCCTCGGCCTGATCGCGGCCGGACGGCGGGTGCCGCCCGAGGTGCTCCTGCCGGTCTTCGACCGGATGATCGAGGAGGGCTTCCTCACCCGCGACGGCAACCTGTTCTCCCACACCCCGGCGGGCCGGCGGGAGGCGGACGTCATCACGCACGCCTGGGGGTCCTGGCTCGCGGACCGCGTCGAACGGGAGCGCGGCCGCCCCAGCGGCCCCGAGCTGCGGGTGGCGACGGACGCCATCGCGAAGAGGATCGTCGCGGAGGACCTCGCGAGCGGCCTCCCGCGCTCGGGGTCGCGCGCGGTGGCGGGGGCCCGCTGAGGGCGGCCGGGGGCGGGACTACTCGGTCACGTCCCCGTCCACGTACACCCACGCCCCCTCGTGGCGGGCGAAGCGGCTGCGCTCGCGCAGTGCGCCCGGTTCGCCGTCGTGGAGGTAGCGGGCCGTGAAGGCGACGGTGCCGTGCCGGTGGAAGGCGGTGCCCTCGGTGGTCGCCTCGATCTCCAGGCCGGTCCAGCGCAGCCCCGGGTCGAAGTCGACCTCGCCCGGCCGCGTCTCCGGCGCCCAGGTGCGCAGCAGATAGGACTCGTCGCGGACGGCGAAGGCGCTGTAGCGGGAGCGCATCAGGAGCTCGGCGGTGGGCGCCGTGCCGCCCGTGCCCGCGTGGAAGCGGCCGCAGCACGCGCCGTACGCCGCGTCGAGGCCGCAGGGGCAGGGCGAGGCCGGGGTGACCGAGGGGGCGGCGGGGGCCGGGGCGGTGCGGGGGCGGGTCTTGCGTCGGGACATGGCGCCATTGTCCCCCGGCCGGTCCAGGTCCGTGTGCGGGGCGTCCGAGTAGCGTACGGGCATGAAACTGACGATTCTCGGAGGCGGCGGGTTCCGGGTGCCGCTGGTGTACGGCGCACTGCTCGGCGACCACGCCGAGGGGCGGGTCACCCGGGTCACCCTGCACGACCTCGACGGGGGGCGGCTCTCCGCCGTCGCGCGGGTCCTCGCGGACCAGGCCGAGGGGGTGCCGGACGCGCCGGAGGTGACGGCGACGACGGACCTGGACGAGGCGCTGCGCGGGGCGGACTTCGTGTTCTCGGCGATCCGGGTCGGCGGGCTGGAGGGCCGGGCGGCGGACGAGCGGATCGCGCTCGCCGAAGGGGTGCTCGGGCAGGAGACGGTGGGGGCGGGCGGGATCGCGTACGGCCTGCGGACCGTGCCCGTCGCGACGCACGTCGCCCGGCGGGTCGCGGAACTCGCCCCGGACGCCTGGGTCATCAACTTCACCAACCCGGCGGGCCTGGTCACGGAGGCGATGTCCCGGGTCCTCGGCGGCCGGGTCGTCGGCATCTGCGACTCCCCCGTGGGCCTGGGCCGCCGGGTCGCCCGCGCCCTGGGCGCGGACCCGGACGAGGCCTGGATCGACTACGTGGGCCTCAACCACCTGGGCTGGCTGCGGGGGCTGCGGGTCGGCGGCCGGGACGAGCTGCCCCGGCTGCTCGCCGACGAGAAGGCGCTCGGCTCCTTCGAGGAGGGCCGGCTCTTCGGCCCCGAGTGGCTGCGCTCGCTCGGCGCGATCCCCAACGAGTACCTGCACTACTACTACTTCAACCGGGAGGCCGTGCACGCCTACCGGACCGCCGAGCGGACGCGCGGCGCGTACCTGCGCGAGCAGCAGGGCGCCTTCTACGAGGAAATGGGCAGGCCCGGCACCCCCGCCCTGGCCGCCTGGCACCGGACGCTCGCGGACCGGGAGGCCACCTACATGGCCGCCAACCGGGAGGCCGCGGGAGTCGGGGGGCGCGACGAGGAGGACCTGGAGTCCGGCGGCTACGAGAAGGTGGCGCTCGCCCTCATGCGGGCGGTCGCGCGCGACGAGCGGACGACGCTGATCCTGAACGTGCGCAACGGCACGACGCTCTCCGTGCTCGACGCGGACGCGGTGGTCGAGGTGCCCTGCCTGGTCGACGCGAACGGCGCCCGGCCGGTGGCCGCGGCCCCGCTGCCGTACCACGCCGTGGGTCTGGTGACGGCCGTGAAGGCGGTGGAGCGGGAGGTGCTGGCGGCGGCGGAGAGCGGTTCGCGGGAGACGGCGGTCAAGGCCTTCGCGCTGCACCCGCTGGTGGACTCGGTCGCGGTGGCCCGCCGGCTCGTGGAGGCGTACGCGGCGGAGCATCCGGGGCTCGCGTACCTGCGGCGCTGAGCCGGATCGCGCCGGACCATCGGTACCGGAACGGGTCCCGCCGGACCATCGGCACCGGACCGGGTCCCGCCGGACCATCGGTACCGAGCCACCGCCGCCTCCGTACGGCCGGACGATACGGCCGAAGGACGTCTTCCAGCGGGCGGGCGCGCGGCCTAGGCTCGCGCCCCATGACCTTACGCAGCAAGGGAGTCCGGCTCGTCGCGGCCTGTCTGCTGGCCGCCGGCCTGACGGGGCCGGCCGCGGCGGAGACGGAGACCTCGGGCGGGGAGCCGGTCGTCGTCCCCGTGCAGACCACCGGGCCGGCCGACCGGCGGTTCAACCTGGTGTTCCTGGGCGACGGTTACACCGCCGGGGAGATGCCGGAGTTCCGGGCGGACCTCGAACGGCACCTGAACGCCCTGTGGAGCATCGAGCCCTTCGCCTCCTACCGCTCGTACGTCAACGTGTGGGCGGTGGAGGCCCCTTCGGAGCAGTCCGGGGTGGACTGCGACCCGGGGCTCGACGCGCCCGCCCGGGACACCGTCCTCGACATGGGCTTCTGGGGCGGTTGCGACCCGGGCAGCGTGCGGCGGCTGCTGACCGTCGACGGCCGGAAGGCCGCCGCGCTCGCGGACCTCGTCCCGGGCACGAGCGGTTCCAACCGGCAGGTCGTCGCCCTCGCCCACAGCTCCACCTACGGCGGCGCGGGCGGCGGTTACGCGACCGCGTCCGGCGGCAACGCGCTCTCCGCCCTGATCACCCCGCACGAGCTCGGGCACTCGCTCGGCGGTCTCCAGGACGAGTACGACTACTACGCGCGCGGGGTGCCGGGCGGCGCGTACTCCGGCCCGGAACCGGACTCCGCCCACCACACGCTCCTGACCGAGCGGCAGATGCGGGAGCGGAAGGCCAAGTGGTGGCGCTGGCTGGGCGAGGAGAGCGAGTCCGGCGGGGTCATCGGGCGCCACGAGGGCGGCCTGTACAGCACGGAGGGGGTCTGGCGGCCGAGTCGCCACTCCCTGATGAAGACCCTCGGCTACGCCTTCGACCAGGTGGAGCGCGAGGTGATGGTCCGGGCGATCTCGGCGAAGGTGGACCTGGTCCAGGGCCACGCGCCGAACGCGGCGCCGATCGGGGCGGACCGGTCGGTGTGGGTGGACGTCCTGCACCCGGTGGGCGGTGAACTCGCCGTGACCTGGCGGCTGGACGGGCGGACCCTGGACACGCGCGGCGCCCGCACCGTCGACCTGCGCGGGCTCCGGCTCTCCCCCGGCCCGCACGCGCTGACGGCGACGGTCACCGATCCGACGCCGTTCGTCCGCGACCCGGCGGTCCGCGCCTCCGAGGCGCTCACCCGGACCGTGCGCTGGACGGTGGACCCCGCGCTGACCACCGCGCGGGAGCCGTTCGCGGCCGCGTTCACCAGGCACACCCCGACCGGCTCCCCCGTCGGCGCCCGGAGCGTCGTCCACGCGGACACCACCCACGCGGTGGACGGCACCCCGGCCGTGCGCTGGCGGCTCGACGGGCGTCCCGTCGCGACGGGCGACCGCAACGACCGCGACCTGGACCTGGGCGCGCTGCGGATCGCCCCGGGGACCCACACGCTCACGGCCCGGCTCGCGGGAACGGGGCGGGAGTTGCGCTGGACGGTCGACGCGCGCCCGGCCACGGCCGCGTACGAGCTGTCGGAGCCGCTGCGGACGGTGCGGCGGCCGGGGCGGCCGGTGGAGTACGTGTACGACGGGGCGTTCACGATGCGGCTGACCGCGCGGGACGACCGGGAGGGCGCGGTGGTGAACCAGTTCCGGGTCGACGGCGACGGCTGGTACACGTACTACGGCTGGCCGACGGACGCGGACGCGCCGTTCCGCTTCTCGCCGGGCGGCACGGAGATCGACGGCCTGGTGTACGGGAAGCTGGGGCGGAGCCGGGCGGTGCCGTGGGACGACGCGACCCCCGACCACGGCACCCACACCGTCGAGTACCGCACGGTCGACGCGGCCGGGAACACCGGTCCGGCGCGGAGCTTCCTGGTGACGCTGGTGCCGCCGAAGGACTGAGACGGGTCGGCCCCGTGGACCGGTGGGTCCGCGGGGCCGCCGTTCGCGCCGTTCGTACGGGGCCGGGTCAGGGCTTGCGGGCCACGCCGGCCCAGCCCGGGATGGGCTCGTCGCCCGGGACCGGGACGGGCTCGCCCAGCTCCGGGTGCCATTCGGCGGTGAGCGAGACGCCCGGCTCGACGAACTCCAGGCCGTCGAAGAACGCGGCCAGTTCGTCGCGCGAGCGGGGCCGCAGGGTGAGGCCGCGCGCCTTGTACATGGCGGCCGCCTGTGCCGCCCCCTCGGGGTTGAAGTCCCCGGTGACGTGGGAGAGGACGAGGTAGCTGCCCGGCGCGAGCTGGTTGACGAGCTTGGAGACCAGCTCGTACGCGCCGTCCTCGTCCCCGACGAAGTGCAGCAGGGCGAGCATCGAAAGCGCGATGGGCTGGTCGAAGTCAAGGACCTTTCCGGCCCTTTCGAGGATGACCTCGGGCTCGCGGGCGTCCGCCTGGATGTACTCGGTGGCCCCCTCGGGGGTCGAGCGCAGCAGGGCGGCCGCGTGCGCGAGCACGATCGGGTCGTTGTCGCAGTAGACGATGCGGGACTCCGGCGCGGCCTCCTGCGCGATCTGGTGCAGGTTGGGCTCGGTCGGGATGCCCGTGCCGATGTCCAGGTACTGGCGGACGCCGTGGGCGCTGAGCCAGCGGATGGCGCGGTGCATGAAGGCCCGGTTGACGCGGGCCATGTCCCGGCCCCGGGCGTCGACGGTGAGGAGCTGACGGGCCATCGCCTCGTCGACCGGGTAGTTGTCCTTGCCGCCCAGGAACCAGTCGTACATGCGTGCCGGGTGCGGCTTGCTGGTGTCGATGCGTATCTCGGTCCGCGGGGCTGCGGGGTCCTGGGTCATCGGCTCTCCTGGTCGGGGTGAACGGGTGGCGCTGCAGCAAGAGTTACGCGACGGTAGGGGCGGGACGGAAGGGTCAGGTGAGCAGAAAGTCGGCCTGACCGGATTTCGCTCCCCGGATGAAGGCTTCGATCTCCCCGTGGGTGTAGATGAGCGCGGGTCCTTCAGGGTCTGCGGACTGTCGCACGGCGACCCTGCCGTCGGCCAGCTTCATGGCCTCCACGCAGTTGCCCCCGTTCCCGCCGCTCCAGGGCTTGTGCCATCCCTCGGCACCGAGCTCCGCGGCGGGCATGCCGTTGTATATGCGATCCATTCACAGCTCCTTGCGGAGATTCCGGAGAATCTCCTTCGTGCGTTGTGCAGTCGCGGCCTGAGCCGCCATGCGGTCCATGACCTCCAGGTGGGAAGCCACCTCGGGACGCGCGTCGAGGTAGACGGCGCCGGTCAGGTACTCGCTGTAGACCATGTCCGGGAGTTCGGGCACGGCGAAGCGGAAGAGGACGAACGGTCCGTAGGTGCCGGGGTGGTGGCCGGACGCGAACTCCGCGATCTGCAGGGTGACGTTCGGCAGCTCGGACGCTTCGAGCAGCCGGTCGAGCTGGTCGCGCATCACTTCGGGCCCGTCGCCGACCGGCCGGCGGAACACCGTCTCGTCCATGATCACCCAGAACTTGGGGGCGTCCTCCCTGAGCAGCAGGGACTGGCGCTCCATCCGCAGGGCTACATGCCGCTCGGTGTCCTCTTCCCTGGCGGCGTCGCTGCCGCCTCCGACCGCCCCGCTGCGCAGAATGGCACGGGCGTACTCCGCGGTCTGGAGCAGACCGGGGACGAACTGGGGCTCGTACGCCCGGATGAGGCTCGCGGCCCCCTCCAGGCTGACGTACATGGAGAACCAGCCGGGCAGCACGTCGTGGAACCGCTGCCACCAGCCGGGGAGGTTGGCCTCCTCCGCGAGGGCGACGAAGCCCTCGGCCTCGGAGTCCGTGATCCCGTACTCCTTGAGCAGGAGCTGGACGTACGGGATCTTCAGCGCGACCTCGGCGGTCTCCATCCGCCGGACGGTGGCCGGGGCGACCCGGAGGATCTTCGCGGCCTCTTCCCGCTTCATGCCGGCCCGCTCGCGCAGGTCCTGCAACCGCTTTCCGAGGACGACCTGTCCCACCGTGGGGGCGGACCGCGGCTCGCTCACTCCCAGACCTCCCCGACGCGCTGTTTTGGACGAGTGTGCCACGAAGCCGGGCCAGAGAGAACACGGCACTCTGCAATTTTCAGAGTGCCACTTGCCAAGTGTCCGACTCAGGAGGACAGTGTTCCGGTGAACCAGTACACGCTGCCGTCGTGCGCCCCCGCGCCCCGGCGCGGCGCCGTACGGCAACTCCTGCCCACTGTCGTGAGGAACCGGTCGTGGCTTCTGGCAACGCGCAGCCTTCAGGTCTCATGAGTCCCCGCGTCATGGCCCAGCGCCCGCAGCCCCAGACCGATACCGGCGCCGTGCGGCGCTTCGCCTTCGAGCTTCCGGCCCTCACCGCCTCGGTCGCGCGGGCCCGGCGCCTCGCGGAGGAGCGGCTCATCATCTGGGGCTGCGGTCCCGGGATACGCGACACCGTCTCCCTGATCGTCTCGGAGCTGGTCACCAACGCCGTCGTGCACACCGCGAGCGGCCGTTTCGTGTGCGAGCTCCGCGAGGGCGAGGAGAAGCTGCGGATAGCGGTGCGGGACGAGGGCGGCCCGGCGGGGCCGCGGATACGCGACTGCGGCGAGGACGAGCGCGGCCGCGGGCTGATCATCGTCGACGCGCTGTGCAGCGCGTGGGGCGCCGAGCGCACCGGGCACGGCACGTCGCAGACCGTCTGGGCCGAGCTGGCCCACGGCACGGGGGAAGCGTGCTGAGGTCGATGGCGGACCGCATGCTGCCGCGGGCCCGCCGCCACCCCGGACTCGGCCTGGTCCCGGCCGCCGACCGCCCCCTGGCGCTCCGCCTCGAACGGGACGACCGCCGCTCCCCGGACGCCTCCTCCCACGGGGGCCCCGGCCCGGCGGACCCCGCCCGCTCGCGGCACCCGGACGCCGTCACCCGCCTCGCCGTCCCCGCCGACCTGCACCCCGGCCTCGGCCGCGACGCCGTCGGCCTCCCCGCCCGCTTCGGCTTCAAGGTCCTCTCCCGGCTCCCCGCCAACGGCTGCGTCTACGCCGACTCCGACTGGTGGTGGTGGCTCGTCCCGGCCGGGTCGGACCTGGACCTGACCTGGCCGCTGCCCTCCTGCTACGCGCCCGGCGCGGAGATCCCGGACCGCCGGCCCCGGCTGATCCACCACCCCGACGGCACCTCGCCCTACACGCCGCCGATCCCCCTGTACCTGCTGACCTGCCAGCTGACGGGCATCGCGCCGTCCTGGACGGTGCCCCCGGTGCGCAGCGCGCTCTGACGCGCACCGACCGTCACGGCATAGGGTCGGGGCCATGTTCTCTCCGCAGGGTCCCAGCCTCCGCGAGCTGACCGTCCAGGCCCTCTCCTCGGTCGAGCACGGCTACGACCTGCTCGCGGCCAGGTTCGACGCGACCCCCTTCCGCACCTCCGACCGCCTCCTGGACGCGGTGACCCGCGCCCTGGAGCCCCTCGGGCCCTTCGACTCGGGCCTCGACGTCTGCTGCGGCACCGGCGCCGGGCTCGGCGTCCTCCGCGCGGTCTGCGCGGGCCGGATCGCGGGGGTCGACTTCAGTACGGGCATGCTGGCCGAAGCGCGCCGCGCCCACCCCGGAGCCGACCTGGTCCGCGCCGACGCCCTGGCCCTGCCCTTCGGCCCGGCCTTCGACCTGGCGGTCAGCTTCGGCGCCTTCGGCCACTTCCTGCCGGAGGAGCAGCACACCCTCTTCGCCCGGGTCCACGCCTCGCTCCGACCGGGCGGCACCTTCGCCTTCCCCCTCCCGGCCCCGCCCCGCGTCGGCTCGCGCGCCTACTGGACCCTGTGGGGCTTCGACACGGTGATGCGGGTCAGGAACGCGCTCCGGCGCCCGCCCTTCGTCATGTACTACCGCACCTTCCGCCTCGCCGACGTCCGCACCCGCCTGGAGACGGCCGGCTTCGACGTCACCCTCCGCCCGGTGGAACCCCTGGGCCGCCGGGAGGACGGCAGCCCGGCGTGCCGGCTGGTGGTGGCGCGGAAGGGCTGATCGCGGGAAGGCCTGGTCGCGGAAGTGCGGGCGCATACGAGAAGTGCCGGTCGATGCGAGATCGACCGGCACTTCTCCTCTGTGTCCGAGGGGGGACTTGAACCCCCACGCCCGATAAAGGGCACTAGCACCTCAAGCTAGCGCGTCTGCCATTCCGCCACCCGGACCAGGTGTTGTTGTCGCTCCGGGGTTTCCCCCGCGGCGACAGAGATAACTCTACCAGGGGTTTCAGGCGCCTTTCACCAGCGTTTTCCGTGGTCAGTGGGGTGGAGCGGGGGTGAAGAGCTCGATCCGGTCCGAATTGTCCGGGCATGTGTGCGGTGGGTGGCTTTTGCCGTACGGAGAGTGGGGCGGGCGGCGGCCCGGGGAGAGGGGGAGCCCGACGCCCCCCGACGCCGGCTCCGTGGGAGCCACCTTGGCGACCGCGCGCGGTCCGGGCCAACGTTCCGGGGGGAGTCCGTCAGGTCGGGGTGGGGCGGGTCAGGGTTCGGTGCCGAAGGCGGCGTCGAAGGAGGCGGCCGGCGGGTCGAAGTCGTACCGCTTGAGGAAGGCGAGGGCCTCGGGGGCGCCGGTGAGCCGGTCCATGCCCGCGTCCTCCCACTCCACGGAGACCGGTCCGGCGTAACCGATCGAGCGGAGCATCCGGAAGACGTCCTCCCAGGGCACGTCGCCGTGGCCCGCGGAGACGAAGTCCCAGCCGCGCCGGGGGTCGCCCCAGGGGAGGTGGGAGCCGAGCCGTCCGTTGCGCCCGTCGAGCCGCTTGCGGGCCTCCTTGCAATCCACGTGGTAGATCCGGTCGCGGAAGTCCCACAGGAAGCCGACCGGGTCGAGGTCCTGCCACACGAAGTGGCTCGGGTCGAAGTTCAGGCCGAAGGCGGGGCGCCGGCCGACCGCCTCCAGGGCCCGCTGGGTGGTCCAGTAGTCGTAGGCGATCTCGCTGGGGTGCACCTCGTGGGCGAAGCGGACGCCCTCGGCGTCGAAGACGTCCAGGATCGGGTTCCAGCGCTCCGCGAAGTCCTCGAAGCCGCGCTCGACCATGCGCTCGGGGACCGGCGGGAACATCGCCACCAGGTGCCAGACGGAGGAGCCGGTGAAGCCGACGACGGTGTCGACGCCGAGCGCCGCCGCGGCCCGCGCGGTGTCCGCGAGCTCGCGGGCCGCCCGCCGCCGCACCCCCTCGGCGTCGCCGTCGCCCCAGATCCGGGCGGGCACGATCGCCCGGTGGCGCTCGTCGATCGGGTCGTCGCAGACGGCCTGGCCCACCAGGTGGTTGGAGACCGCCCAGCACTTCAGGCCGTACGCGTCGAGCAGTTCCCGCCTGCCCCTGACGTACGCCGGGTCGGCGAGGGCCCGGTCCACCTCGAAGTGGTCGCCCCAGCAGGCGAGTTCGAGGCCGTCGTAGCCGAAGTCGCGGGCGAGCCGGCAGACCTCCTCCAGGGGCAGGTCGGCCCACTGGCCGGTGAAGAGGGTGAAGGGTCGTGGCACGGTCCGGGCCTCCTAGCGGGACGCGGGGGACACAGGGGATACGGGGAGCGAGGGGAGTACGGGGGTGTAGACGGCGGCGTTGCGGGCGCTCTCCTCCACCGCCGCCAGGACCCGCTGGACCTGGAGGCCTTCGGCGAAGGAGGGCGCGGGGGCGGTGCCGGTCGCGACGGCGTGGACCAGGTCGCGGGCCTGGTGGGCGAAGGTGTGCTCGTAGCCGAGCGCGTGGCCGGGCGGCCACCAGCCCTCCAGGTAGGGGTGGCCGGGCTCGGTGACGAGGATGCGGCGGAAGCCGGCCGTGACGGCGGGCTCGGTGTGGTCGTGGAAGGACAGTTCGTTGAGCCGTTCCAGGTCGAAGGCGAGCGAGCCGTGCTCCCCGTTGATCTCCAGGCGCAGCGCGTTCTTGCGGCCGGCGGCCATCCGGGTCGCCTCGAAGGAGGCGAGCGCCCCGGAGGCGAGCCGCCCGGTGAACAGGGCCGCGTCGTCGACCGTGACCCGCCCGTGGGCACCGCGGGCCGGCCCCGGGGAGAGGCCCGCGGCGGCCCCTGCGAGCAGCGGGCGCTCCCGTACGAAGGTCTCGGTGAGCGCCGACACCCCGACCAGCGGCTCCCCCGCCAGGTACTGGGCGAGGTCGACGGCGTGCGCCCCCAGGTCCCCGAGCGCCCCCGATCCCGCGTGCTCGCGCTCCAGGCGCCAGGTCAGCGGGAAGTCCGGGTCGACCAGCCAGTCCTGGAGGTAGGTGACGCGGACGTGCCGCAGGGCGCCGAGTCGGCCCCCGGCGACGAGCCCCCGGGCGTACGCGAGGGCCGGCACCCGGCGGTAGTTGAAGCCGACCATGGCGATCCGGCCCCGGGCTCCGGCGGCCTCGGCGGCGGCCGTCATCGCCTCGGCCTCGGCCACCGAGTTGGCGAGCGGCTTCTCGCACAGCACGTGCTTGCCGGCCTCCAGGGCGGCGATCGCGATCTCCGCGTGGCTGTCGCCCGGGGTGCAGATGTCGACGAGGTCGACGTCGTCGCGGGCGATCAGGGCGCGCCAGTCGGTCTCGGCGGCGGCCCAGCCGTGCCGGCGGGCGGCGGTCCGTACGGCGTCGGCGTCGCGGCCGGCGACGGCGGCGAGGACGGGCCGCAGCGGCAGGTCGAAGACGCGGCCCGCGGTGCGCCAGCCCTGGGAGTGGGCGGCGCCCATGAACGCGTACCCGACCATGCCGATGCCGAGGGCCGGCGGTGCGGTCCCGCTCTCCGTGACCCGTTCCATGCGGTTCCTCCCTCTCGTGGTGTGCGCTGCGGGTGCTTCGGTGCCGGTCGGGCCGGTACCGGCGGGGTCAGTGGAAGCCGGTGGGCAGGTACTCGTCGACGTTCTCCTTGGTGACGACGGCCGAGTAGAGGGTGAGCGAGGCGGGGACCTCCAGTTCGGACAGGCCGCCGATCCCCTTCTTCCGGCCGAGGGCGCGGGCGAGGTCGACCGCGGAGGCGGCCATGGTCGGCGGGTAGAGGACGGTGGCCTTGAGGACCCCGTCGTCGGCCTTGATGGCGTCCATGGCGGACCTGGCCCCGGCGCCGCCGACCATGAGGAAGTCCTTGCGGCCGGCCTGGGCGATGGCGCGGAGCGCGCCGACGCCCTGGTCGTCGTCGTGGTTCCAGAGGGCGTCGAACCTCTGCTGGGCCTGGAGCAGTTGGGCCATCCTGGCCTGGCCGGACTCGACGGTGAAGTCGGCGGCCTGGCGGGCGACCTTGCGGATGTTGGGGTAGTTCCTCAGGGCGTCGTCGAAGCCCTGGGTGCGCTGCTTGGTGAGTTCCAGGCTGTCCATGCCGGCGAGTTCGACGACGGTGGCGTCCGGCTTGTCCTTGAGCCTCTCGCCGATGAAGCGGCCGGCGTTGAGGCCCATGCCGTAGTTGTCGCCGCCGATCCAGCAGCGGTAGGCCTGCGGGGAGGCGAAGATCCGGTCGAGGTTGACGACGGGGATGCCGGCCCGCATGGCCTGGAGGCCGACCTGGGTGAGGGCCTTGCCGTCGGCGGGGAGGACGACGAGGACGTCGACCTTCTTGTTGATGAGGGTCTGGACCTGGCCGATCTGGGCGGCGGTGTCGTTGGAGCCCTCGGTGATCTCCAGGGTGACGTCGGAGTACGCCGCGGCGCGCCGCTTCGCGTTCTCGTTGATGGCGTTGAGCCAGCCGTGGTCGGCCTGCGGGCCTGCGAAGCCGATGGTCACGGGGGTGCCGGGCTCATCGCCGGCGGGGGCGGCGCTCCCGGCGGGGGCCTGGCCCTGGCCCTGGGGTTCGTTGCCGGTGCAGGCGGTGAGCAGGGCGCCGGCGGAGACGGCGGCGCCGCCGAGGAGGAGGTGTCTGCGGCTGGTCGCGGGCATGGCGGTGGATCCCTTCGGGTGCGGTTCTCCGGACGGGGTTCTCAGTGGGGGTCGCGGGCGGTGCGGTGCTGGACCAGGACGGCGGCGACGATGATCGCGCCCTTGGCGATCTGCTGGACGTCGCTCTGGAGGTTGTTGAGGGCGAAGAGGTTGGTGATCGTGGTGAAGACGAGGACGCCGAGGACGGAGCCGGCAATGGTGCCCCGGCCGCCGCTGAGGAGGGTGCCGCCGATGATGGCGGCGGCGATGGCGTCGAGCTCGTACAGGTTGCCGTTGGTGTTCTGGCCGGAGCCGGAGAGCACGATCAGGAGGAAGGCGGCGATGCCGCAGCACAGTCCGGAGAGCAGGTGGAGCAGCAGACGCTGGCGGCGCACGTCGATGCCGGCGAGCCGGGCGGCCTCGGGATTGCCGCCGACGGCGACGGTGCGGCGGCCGAAGGTGGTGCGGTTGAGCAGCAGCCAGCCGGCGGCGGTGACGGCCGCGAAGACGAGGACGAGCGGCGGGACGCCGAGGACGTAGGAGTCGGGCAGGCCCAGGTCGAGGACGGACGGGACGGTGACGATCTGGGTCCTGCCCTCGGTGATCTGGAGGGCGAGTCCGCGGGCGGAGGCGAGCATCGCGAGGGTGGCGATGAAGGGGACCACCCCGCCGTACGCGACGAGGAGGCCGTTCACCAGGCCGCAGCCGAGGCCGACGACCACCGCCGTGAAGAGGATGCCGGCGAAGCCGAACTCCTGGGTGGCGAGGGTGGTGGCCCAGACGGAGGCGAGGGCGACGACCGCGCCGACGGAGAGGTCGATGCCGCCGCCGGTGATGACGAAGGTCATGCCGACGGTGACGACGCCGATGACGGAGGCCTGGGTCAGGACGAGTTGCAGGTTGGAGGCGGCCAGGAACTCGGCGGGCCGGGTGAGGCCGCCGACGAGGACCAGGGCGGCGAGCACGCCGAGCAGGGACAGGTTGCGGACGTCGGGCCGGAGGCCGAGCGCCGGCCGGCGCCCTTCCCGGGGCGGCGTGTCGGCGGGGGTGGTGAGCGTCATGCCGCCGGGCTCCCTTCCATCACGAGATCGAGTACGCGGTGTTCGTCGAGGTCGCGGGCGGGCGCCTCGTGGACGACCCGGCCCTCGCGCAGGACCAGGACGCGATCGGCGAGGCCGAGGACCTCGGGCACCTCGCTGGAGACCAGGAGGACGGCGAGGCCTTCGTCGGCGAGGCGGCGGACGACGGCGTAGAGCTCGGCGCGGGCGCCGACGTCGACGCCCCGGGTGGGTTCGTCGAGGAGGAGGACGCGGCAGCCGCGGAGCAGCCAGCGGGCGAGGACGGCCTTCTGCTGGTTGCCGCCGGAGAGGGTGCGGACGGGGGCCTCGGGGTGGTCGGGGCGGAGGGAGAGCTCCCGGGTGGCGGTCCGGGCGGCGGCGCGTTCGGCGGCGCGGTCGATCCAGCCGGCGCGGGAGAAGCGGCCGAGGGAGGAGACGGAGACGTTGCGGGTGACGGATTCGAGGAGGAGCAGGCCCTGGGCCTTGCGCTCCTCGGGGGCGAGGCCGATGCCGGCGCGGACGGCGGCCGGGACGCTGCCGGGGCGCAGGGGGCGCCCGTCGACGAGGACCCGGCCGGCGGTGGGCCTGCGCGCGCCGTAGACGGTCTCCAGGATCTCGGAGCGGCCGGAGCCGACGAGTCCGGCGAGACCGACGATCTCGCCGGGGCGCAGTGCGAGGTCGAACGCCTCGAACTCGCCGTGCCGGGCCAGGCCTCGGACGGTGAGGACGGGCTCGGGGACGGGTTCGGCACCGGAGGCGCGGTCATGGGGGTCGGGACGGTCCGGGAAGGCGTACGGGACGTCCCGGCCGGTCATCAGGGCGACGACCTCGCGGGTGGGGGTGGTGGCGGCGGGCAGTCCGCGGGCGACGGCCCGGCCGTCCTTGAGGACGGTGACGCGGTCGCCGATCCGGCGGATCTCCTCCAGGCGGTGGGATATGTAGAGGACGGCGACCCCGTCGGCGGTGAGGTCGGCGACGATCCGGAAGAGGTTGTCGACCTCGTCGGGGTCGAGGGCGGCGGAGGGCTCGTCCATGACGATGAGGCGGACGTCGTGGGAGAGCGCGCGGGCCATGGAGACGATCTGCCGCTGGGCGGCGGAGAGTCCGCCGACGCGCCGGGCGGGGTCGATCTCGGGGTGGCCGAGGCGTTCCAGGAGGGCGGCGGTGGCGGTCCGCGCGGCCCGGGCGCGGACGAACCCGGCGGTGGCGGGCTCGTGTCCGAGGTACGCGTTCTCCGCGACGGAGAGCCCTTCGACCAGGTCGAGCTCCTGGTGGATGGTGGCGATGCCGAGGCGTACGGCTCCGCTCGGGGAGCGGAGCCGTACGGGCTCGCCGTTCCAGACGACGCGGCCGCCGTCGGGCTGGTGGGCGCCGGCGAGGACCTTGATGAGGGTGGACTTCCCGGCGCCGTTCTGGCCGAGGAGGCAGTGGACCTCGCCGGGCGCGACCTCCAGGTCGACGCCGTCGAGGGCGCGGACGCCGGGGAACGACTTGGTGATGCCGGACATGGTGAGCAGGGGCGGGCGGGGGTCTGGGGCCATGGCGGAGTTCCCCTCGGCGGATGCGGGCGGACGCGGGGCGAGCGGGTGAGCGGGGTGGGCGTACGGGTGGGTGCGGGCGTACGGGCGGGTGCGGCCCCGGCGGGCGGAACGGCAGGACGCGGGCCGCGGCGCGGGGCCGTGCGGGAGGCAGGACGAGTCGGGTCGGTTCGGGTCGGTTCGGGTCGGTTCGTAAAGACGTACAGGCGTACGAGTGGGGCGGGCGGGCGCCCTTCGTTGCGGCGTCGTGGCGGCGCGGGGCCCTGGTGTTATGCCGGGGAGAAGAGGTGGTCGCTGATGAGGCGGGCCGCGCCGGTCACGCCGGCGGTCTGGCCGAGTTCGCCGAGGACGATGGGGAGGTTGCCGGTGGCCAGGGGCAGGGACTGCCGGTAGACCTGGGTGCGGACACTAGCGAGGAGGTTGTGGCCGAGGCCGGTGACGCCGCCCCCGATCACCACCAGACCGGGGTTGAAGAAGCTGACGAGTCCGGCGATGACCTGCCCGACCCGCCGGCCGCCCTCGCGGATGAGGGCGAGCGAGGTGGCGTCGCCCGCGGCGGCGGCCGCCGCGACGTCGACGGCGGTGAGGCGCCCGGCCGCCGCGAGCCGGGCGGCCAGTTCCTCGGACCGGCCGTCGCGCGCCGCGTCCTCCGCGTCGCGGGCGAGGGCGGCGCCGCCGAAGTGGGCCTCCAGGCAGCCGTGGTTGCCGCAGGCGCAGGGGCGCCCGTCCGGCTCGACCCGGATGTGCCCGATGTCGCCGGCACTGCCCGTGGCCCCCCGGTGGACCCGGCCGCCGACGACGATGCCGCAGCCGATGCCGGTGCCGATCTTGACGCAGAGGAAGTCGTCGACGGAGCGGGCGACTCCGGCGTGCCGCTCCCCCATGGCCATGAGGTTCACGTCGTTGTCGACCATGACGGGACAGCCGAGTTCCTGGCTGAGCGCCTCCCGTACGGGGAAGCCGTCCCAGCCGGGCATGATCGGCGGCGCGACGGGGACGCCCTCGGGGAAGCGGACCGGTCCGGGGACGCCGACGCCGGCACCGTCGAAGCCCTCCGCGAGGCCCGTGGAGCGGAGCTTCGCCGCCATCGACAGGGCCTGTTCGAAGACGGCGACGGGCCCTTCGCGGACGTCCATGGGGTGGTTGAGGTGTCCCAGGACCTCCAACTCGGCGTTGGTGACGGCGACGTCGATCGAGGTGGCGCCGATGTCGATGCCGAGGAAGCGGAGCCCGGGCGCGAGGCGGACGTTGTGGGACCGGCGGCCGCCGCGGGAAGCGGCGAGTCCGTCGGCGACGACGAGCCCGGTCTCCAGGAGCCGGTCGACCTCGACGGCGAGCCTGGAGCGCGAGAGGTCGATCCGGTCGCCCAACTGGGCCCGGGAACTGGGGCCTTCGTCGCGCAGCAGCCGGAGGAGGCGTGCCTGGTGCCGGTTGGCGGGTCGTGCCGTCATGCGTCTCACGCGCTCCTCCCCTCTCCCCCGTGCTCTTCCGCACGCGGTGTCGCCGGGTTCTCCGTCGGCTTCCGGGGGAACGTAGCAGCGGCCCGGTGGGGTGGGAAGAAGTCGTGCGCGAATCCGTCCGACTTTTTCCCGAGACAGGACAAAGAGGGGGCGCACACGGGGAGGAGCGGGGTCAGCGGACCTCGGTCAGGCGGGCCGAGACCACCACGTTGCCCTCGTAGCCGCCCTCCTCCGTGTACGTGCCGCCGCAGGTGATCAGGCGCAGTTCGGGCCGGCCGGAGTCGGCGTAGACCCGCCGGGCGGGGAAGCCCTCCTTGGGGACGACCTCGACCCCGTACACCGTGAAGACGGCGGTCCGCCCGTCGCGGCGCGCGATCTCGACGCGGCTGCCCCGGTGCACGGCGCCGAGGCCGTAGAAGACTGCCGGGCCGGCCGGGGTGTCGACGTGGCCGACGACGACGGCGGTGCCGCGCTCGCCGGGGGTGACCGCACCGGTGAACCAGCCCGCGAGCCGGTCGTCCTCCGGCGGCGGGGCCTCGATCCAGCCGTCGGCGTCGAGTCCGACCGGCGTGACGGGCGCGTCGACGCGGGCGGCCGGGACGCGGACCCGGGACGGGGGCGAGGCGGGCAGCGGGGCGGGGGCGGACCCGGGGGCGAGGAGGGCCGCGTCGGCGCGGGCGGCGCCGGGGGCGGCCGCGGCGAGGGGCTGCGGCGGTCCGGCCGCCCGCAGCTCCTCCGTACCGCCGCGCACGAGGTGCACCCCCACGAGGAGGACGACGGCGACGGCGCCCCAGGCGCCGTGCCGTCCCGTGCTGTCCGCTCGCCCCACGTCCGTTCTCCTCCACGGCCACCGGGTGGCCGCGCGGTCTCGTGCTCGTATGGCGCCCCTCCGTCCCGGTCCTCGTCACACCGGGGCGGAGGGGCCGTTTCGGGTTCTCCCCGGCCCGGCCGTCAGAGACGGCCGTCGGCGGTGCGGCGGCGGGTCAGGACGACGGCGGAGCCGAGGGCGCCGACGATGAGCAGGACGCCCGTCACCACCTCGGCCGTGCCGAGCCCGTCGGCCTCCGTGCCGGAGGCGGCGGTTCCGTAACCCGCCTTCACGCCCTTCTGGGCGCCGGTGGGAGTGTCCGGCCGGGTGCCGGTGGCGTGCTCGCCGCCGATGCCGCCGGTGGTCCCGGTGTCCCCGGTTCCGGTGTCCCCGGTTCCGGTGTCCCCGATGCCGGCGGAGTGCTCCGTCTCCGGGACGTCGCCGGGGCCGACGGGGTGCTCCGTCTCCCCGAGGCCGCCGAGGTCGCCGGTGGCCTCGTGCTCCCGGGCACCGCCTTCGGTGACCGTCAGGCTGGTGGTGCCGCGTTCGCCCGCGCAGTCGAAGGTGATCTCGTACCGGGCGCCGGGCTCGGCGTCGGGGTCCACGGTCGCGGTGCCGGGGCGGCCCTCTTCGAGGGTCACGGCGTCGAACACACCGGAGGTCGCCGTCACGGACGGCACCTCGCAGCCCTCGGACGTGAGGGTGACGGTGCCGCCAGGGGCGACCGTCGCCGGGGTGGCGGAGAAGCCGAACGACGTGACGGCGCCCTCGTCCTCGGCCGCGAGGGCCGCCGGGCCCGCCGTCGTCACGGCGGCGGCGCCGAGCAGGGCGGCGGAGACGGCGACGCGTATCGCACGCATGGCGTTCCTCCGATCGCGCGAGGGCCCGGGCGGGGAGCGGTTCCGCCGCCGGAGGGGACGACCCTCACCGCGTTCGAAGCTAGGTCCGCACCCGGCGCGCCGCCACCGGGCTCCGCCGAACGGGGCACGGGCCCCGAGAGCCCCGGGGCAGCCGTCACGGCCGTGCGCCGGTGCCGTGCGCCCCGGCCGGAGGGTCCCCTACGGGACCCGGATCACCTGACCGGCGTACGAGAGGTTGCCGCCGAAGCCGAAGAGCAGGACCGGGGCGCCGGAGGGCAGCTCGCCGCGCTCGACCAGCTTGGCCAGGGCCAGCGGGATCGAGGCGGCGGAGGTGTTGCCGGAGTCGACGACGTCGCGGGCCACGACCGCGTTGACGGCGCCGATCTTCGTGGCGAGCGGCTCGATGATGCGCAGGTTGGCCTGGTGGAGGACCACGCCCGCGAGCTCCTCGGGAGTGACGCCGGAGCGCTCGCAGGCCTGGCGGGCGAGAGCGGGGAGCTGCTGGGTCGCCCAGCGGTAGACGCTCTGGCCCTCCTGGGCGAAGCGGGGCGGGGTGCCCTCGATGCGAACGGCGTGGCCCATCTCGGGGACCGAGCCCCACAGGACGGGGCCGATGCCCCCGGCGGCCCCGGCCTCGGCGTCCCCCTCCTCGACGGCCTCGACGATGGCGGCGCCCGCGCCGTCGCCGACGAGGACGCAGGTGGTGCGGTCCGTCCAGTCGGTCACGTCGGTCATCTTGTCGGCGCCGATCACCAGGACGCGGCGGGCCCCGCCGGCCCGGACGGCGTGGTCGGCGGTGGCCAGGGCGTGGGTGAAGCCGGCGCAGACCACGTTGAGGTCGAGGGTGGCGGGCGAGGTCATGCCGAGGCGGGCGGCGACGCGGGCGGCCGTGTTCGGGGAGCGGTCGATCGCGGTGGAGGTGGCGACGAGGACCATGTCGACGTCGTCGGGAACGAGGCCGGCGGCGGCCAGGGCCTTGCCGGCGGCGTGCGCGGCGAGCTCGTCCACGGGCTCGTCGGGGCCGGCGACGTGCCGGGTGCGGATGCCGACCCGGCTGGTGATCCACGCGTCGTCGGTGTCGACGAGTGCGGCGAGGTCGTGGTTGGTCAGCACCTTGGCGGGCTGGTAGTGCCCGAGCGCGGCAATGCGAGTGCCCGTCATGCTCAGGGTCCCCCTAGGTGGTTCGTTCGTCCGGCAGGACCACCCAGTCTCGCCAGCGACTGATGGGTAACCAGTGACGTAAACCACCAACATTCACCCGTACCGCTTGGCCGACCGCGACAAGGGCCGTGGGGGGCACGGGCGCCGTCCGGGTCCGTGCCCCGCGGGTTCCGCACGGGCCGTGCGGGGCTCAGTTCTTCGGCGGGTCGACCAGCTGGAGGGCCAGGGTCGCCGGGGGCGGGGCGATGCCGGGGCCGCCGGCCTCGGTCCAGGCGAGGATGTCGTCGAGGCAGTCGTCGTCCAGGGTGAACCCGACCCACGCGGCCCGTCCGCCGCGCCGCCGGCCCTCGGTGGAGGGCTGCACCACGACGATGTTGGCCTGGGCGCAGGGCCCGAGGCAGTCGCTGGTACGGACGAGCAGGCGGCCCCCGGAGGCCGCGGCGGCCGCGCGGAGCCGGGCGAGCTGGGCGTCGTGGTCGGTGCCCGGGTTCTTGCGGGCGTCGCCGCAGCAGCAGCCCCGGCAGACGACGAGGGAGCAGGGGCGGGCCCCGTACCGTATCGGTGGCGGGGTCACTCCGGGCCGTCCAGGGTGATCGCGGAGACGGGGGCGACCGTGCCGAGGCGGGGGAAGTCGAGGGTGACGGAGGCGCGGTGCTCGTCGGCGGTGAGGGCGGACATGGCGTCCTCGGCGAAGACGAGGCCGTAGCCGAGGTCGCAGGCGGCACGGGCGGTGGACTCGACGCCCAGGTTGGTGGCGACGCCGCCGAGGACGAGGGTGTCGGCGCCGAGGCCGGAGAGCAGCTCGTGGAGGCCGGTGTCCTGGAAGCCGCCGATGGTGCGCTTGACGACGACCGGGTCGCCGTCCCGGACGAGGTCGGGGACGAGTTCGCTGCCGGGCGGCTGGGTGGCGGTGTTCGGGCGCTCGACGCGGAGGTGGACGACGGGCGCTCCGGCGTCCCGGAAGGTGTCGGCGAGCCGGGCGGAGGCGGCGAGGACGTCGGCGCCGGGGCGGGGGGCGAGGGGCAGGGCGACGATGCGTTCCATCAGGTCGACGAGGACGAGGGCGGTGCGGCCGGGATCGAGTGCGGGCATGGGAGCACCGTAGCGGCCGTGATGATCGTCGAGGGGTGGCCGGGGGTGTGATCCGGCCTACGGCACCTTCTCCGCCGGGAGGGGGTGCGCGTGGGGTTCCGGGGCGGGCGGTTCGCCGTCGTGGGCGCGGCGCTTCGCGATGACCGCGCAGACCATGAGCTGCATCTGGTGGAAGAGCATCAGCGGGAGGACGGCGAGGGAGGCCTGGGCACCGAAGAGGACGCTGGCCATCGGGAGCCCGGCCGCCAGGCTCTTCTTGGAGCCGGCGAACTGGATCGCGATCCGGTCGGCCCGGTCGAAGCCGAGGCGCCCGGCCCCGTACCAGGTCGCCGTCAGCATCGCCGCGAGCAGGGCGGCCTCGACGGCGAGCAGCAGGCCGAGCCGGGCGGGGGTCACCAGGTGCCAGATGCCCGCGACCATGCCCTGGCTGAAAGCGGTGTAGACGACGAGCAGGATCGAGCCCCGGTCCACATGTCCCAGGACCTTCTTGTGGCGGACCAGGAGGCCGCCGACCCAGCGGCGCAGGAACTGGCCCGCGAGGAACGGCACGAGGAGCTGGAGGACGATCCGCAGGATGCCGTCGGCGGAGAGGCCGCCCGCGCCGCCGCCGAGGAGCAGCGCCGCGAGCAGCGGGGTCAGGACGATGCCGGCGAGCGAGGAGAACGAGCCGGCGCAGATCGCTGCGGGCACGTTGCCCCGGGCGATCGAGGTGAAGGCGATGGAGGACTGGATGGTGGAGGGCACCAGGCAGAGGAAGAGGAGCCCGCCGTAGAGCTGGGGCGTGAGCACGGCGGGGACGAGTCCGCGCGCGGCGAGGCCGAGGAGCGGGAAGAGCAGGAAGGTGCAGCCGAGGACGGTGAGGTGGAGCCGCCAGTGCCTCAGGCCGTCGAGCGCCTCGCGGGTGGAGAGCCGGGCCCCGTAGAGGAAAAAGAGGAGGGCCACGGCCCCGGTCGACGTCCCTTCCACGACGGTCGCGGCGGTCCCGGAGGCGGGCAGGAGCGCGGCGAGGACGACCGTGCCGAGCAGCGCCAGGACGTACGCGTCGACCGGGAGCCGGGAGAGGAGTCGGCGGGTTCGGCCGGTGGTGCGGGGGGTCATGGGCTCCACTGTCTGTGCGGTTCCGGGGGGGCGGGGGCCCGTGCGTGCGCTTCCGGGGTCTGTGCGGGCGCCTCCGGGTCCGTCCGGGCGTTTCCGGGGTCTGTGCGGGCGCCTTCGGGTCTGTCAGGGCGTTTCCGGGGGCGGGCGTCCGGGTCCATCCTGCTCCACGGCCCGGTGATCGGGAATCTCGTACAGTGCTCTGACTGTCATCACGTACCGCGATAACCTCGTGCCGTGTACGAGCCGACCCAGCTGCGCACCTTCCTCGCCGTGGCCCAGACGCTGAGCTTCACGCGGGCCGCGGACCGGCTCGGGCTGCGCCAGTCGACCGTCAGCCAGCACGTGCGGCGCCTGGAGGAGGCGACCGGCCGGGCGCTCTTCAGCCGGGACACGCACCGCGTGGAGCTGACCGAGGACGGCGAGGCGATGCTCGGCTTCGCGCGGACGATCCTCCAGGCGCACGAGCGGGCGGCGGCGTTCTTCGGCGGGACGCGACTGCGCGGGCGGCTGCGGTTCGGGGCGTCGGAGGACTTCGTGACGACCCGGCTGCCGGAGATCCTGGAGTCCTTCCGGCGCGAGCACCCCGAGGTCGACCTGGAGCTGACGGTCGAGCTCTCGGGGACGCTCCAGGCCCGGCTCGCGGCGGGTCGGCTCGATCTGATCCTGGCCAAGCGGCGGGGCACCGAGAGCGGGGGCCGGCTCGTCTGGGAGGACTCCCTGATCTGGATCGGGGCGCCGGGGCTGCGGGTCGAGCCGGACAGGCCGGTGCCGCTCATCCTGTACCCGCCGCCGGGGATCACCCGGGCGCGGGCCCTGGAGGCGTTGGAGGCGCAGGGGCGGGCGTGGCGGATCGCCTGTACGAGTTCCAGCCTGAGTGCGAACGTGGCGGCGGCCCGCGCGGGGCTCGGGGTGATGGCGCACACCCGGGGCCTGGTGCCGCCGGGGCTCGTGCCCGTACCGGCCCGGGCGGGACTGCCGGACCTGGGCGAGGTGGGCTTCGTGCTGCGGCGGGGGCGCCGGGGCGGGGAGGCGCAGGAGGCGGCCGACGCGCTGGCGGAGGCGATCCTGGCGGGCGGCGACCGGCTGCACCGCCCGCGCTGACGGAGCGGCCCCCGGCTCCCGGCATCCCGACCGACGGAGCGGCTCGGCACCGGCGCCCCCGCCGACGGAGCCGCCGGTTCCGCACGGGCGGGCCCGCGTGCGGGGTCCGCCGTGAGCGGCCCGTACAGATTCCGTGGAGATTCGCGCCCGGCGGACGTACCGCTCGGTACGCAATCCCCCCGCCGCGCCCCCGACTTGGCTCCCCCACCCATTCTGACCTGTGCGAACGGTGAATGTCCCGGCTTGGTGAAGGTCCTCCCGCCGGGCAGTCGGGTGGGGTACCGTCACCCGCGCCGTACGGAGAGCGACCAACGGGCTTTTCCAGCCATCGAGCCGTCGAGGAGCAGGTCAGTGCGCGAGTTCACCGTGCCGCCCGTCGAGGCGGCGCCTCAGGTCGGCGGTCTGGCGGACGCCGTGTTCGCGCACGCCCTGGCCGACCCGGACCGGATCGCTTTCGGCCGCAAGGGCCCGGACGGGAAGTGGCGGGACGTGACGGCCGCCCGGTTCCGGGACGAGGTCCTGGGCCTCGCGAAGGGGCTGGTCGCGGAGGGGGTGCGGTTCGGCGACCGGGTCGCGATCATGGCCCGCACCCGGTACGAGTGGACGCTCTTCGACTTCGCCCTGTGGACGCTGGGCGCGCAGCCCGTGCCGGTCTATCCGACCTCCTCCGCCGACCAGGTCCTCTGGATGCTGCACGACGCCGAGGTGACGGCGTGCGTGGTGGAGCACGAGGACCACGCCATGACGATCGGCTCGGTGATCGACCGGCTGCCCCTGCTGCGGCGCCTGTGGCAGCTGGACGCGGGCGCGGTGGAGGAGGTGACGGCGGCGGGGGCAGGCATCGGCGAGGAGGTCGTGCACCGGCACCGGCGGGCGGTGACCCCCGAGACGGTGGCGACGGTCATCTACACGTCGGGGACGACCGGACGGCCCAAGGGCTGTGTGATCACCCACTCCCACCTGATGTTCGAGACGGACATGGTGACGGGCCGCTGGGAGCCGGTCTTCCGCTCCCGCCCCGGGGAGCCGGCCTCGACGCTGCTGTTCCTGCCGCTGGCGCACGTCTTCGGGCGGATGGTGGAGGTGGCGGCGGTCCGGGGCGGGGTGAAGCTGGGGCACCAGCCCGTGATGGCGGCGGCCGAGCTGCTTCCCGACCTGGCGGCCTTCCGGCCGAGCTTCGTCCTGGCGGTGCCGTACGTCTTCGAGAAGGTCTTCCACGCGGCCCGGCGCCGGGCGGAGGCCGAGGGGAAGGCGGGCCCCTTCGACAAGGCCGTGGAGGTGGCGGTGGCGTACGCGGAGGCGCTGGAGCAGAAGGCGTTCGGACGCGGGCCGGGGCCGTCGGCGGCGCTGCGGGTGCAGCACCAGTTCTTCGAGAAGACGGTGTACGGGAAGGTGCGCGGGGCCCTGGGCGGGCGGGTCCGGCACGCCATGTCGGGCGGTTCGGCGATGGACCGCAGGCTGGGCCTCTTCTTCGCGGGGGCGGGGGTCACGGTCTTCGAGGGGTACGGGCTCACCGAGTCCTCGGCGGCCGCCACGGCGAACCCGCCGGAGCGGATCAAGTACGGCACGGTCGGGCAGCCGGTGCCGGGCACGACGGTGCACGTCGCGGAGGACGGGGAGGTGTGGCTGCACGGCGGCCAGGTCTTCTCCGGCTACCTCAACGACCCCGAGGCGACCGCCGCCGTCCTCAGCGACGGCTGGCTGGCCACCGGGGACATCGGCAGCCTCGACGAGGACGGCTATCTGACGATCACCGGGCGGAAGAAGGAGATCCTGGTGACCTCGGGCGGCAAGAGCGTCTCCCCCGGGGCCCTGGAGGAGCGGGTGCGGGCGCATCCGCTGATCGCCCAGTGCATCGTCGTCGGCAACGACCGGCCGTACGTCGCCGCCCTGGTGACGCTCGACCAGGAGGCGGTGGAGCACTGGCTCGCGATCCAGGGGCGGCCGCCGCTCGCCCCGGCCGAGCTGGTGCGCGACCCGGCCCTGGAGACGGAGATCCGGCGGGGCGTGGTCGCGGCGAACACGCTGGTCTCGCAGGCCGAGTCGATCCGCACCTTCCGCATCCTGGCGCACCCCTTCAGCGAGGAGCACGGGCTGCTCACCCCGTCCCTGAAGCTGAAGCGGAGGGCGATCGAGCGGGCGTACGCGACCGAGGTCGCGGCGCTGTACGGCTGACGCGGGGGCACGGGGCCGGAGAACCGGAACGCCCGTCGTGGAATGCGGGGCGGCCCGTGATCGTTGACGCTGGGAGTACCCCCGTACGACCACACGACGTAAGGATCTCCCTCACGTGAGCACGGACAGCAAGGTTCCCCAGGTCACCCTGAACAACGGCGTGCAGATGCCGCAGCTCGGCTTCGGCGTCTGGCAGGTGCCGGACGACGAGGCGGAGAAGGCCGTGGCGACCGCCCTGGAGGCCGGCTACCGCTCGATCGACACCGCCGCGATCTACGAGAACGAGAAGGGCACGGGGCGTGCCGTCGCCGCGTCCGGGATCGCCCGCGAGGACCTGTTTGTCACCACCAAGCTGTGGAACAGCGAGCAGGGCTACGACACGACGCTGCGCGCCTTCGACGCCTCCCTCGACAAGCTGGGCCTCGATCACGTCGACCTGTACCTGATCCACTGGCCGGTCCCGGCGAAGGACGCGTACGTCGACACGTACCGGGCGTTCGAGAAGATCCTCGCGGACGGGCGCGCGAAGGCGATCGGCGTCTCGAACTTCCTCCCGGAGCACCTGGAGCGGCTGATCGGCGAGACGTCGGTCGTGCCCGCCGTCAACCAGATCGAGCTGCACCCGCAGCTCTCCCAGCAGGCCTCGCGCGAGGCGCACGCCCGGTACGGCATCGCGACCGAGGCGTGGTCGCCGCTCGGCCAGGGCAAGGGGCTCCTGGAGGTCCCGGCGATCGTCGCGATCGCGCAGAAGCACGGCCGGACCCCGGCCCAGGTGGTGCTGCGCTGGCACCTCCAGCTGGGGAACGTGGTGATCCCGAAGTCGGTCACCCCCTCGCGGATCGCCGAGAACATCGACGTCTTCGGCTTCGAGCTGGACGACGAGGACCTGGCCGGGATCGCCGCCCTCGACGAGGGCCGGCGCCTCGGCCCGGACCCGGCGGAGTTCAGCGTCGGGGCCTGACCCCGCGCGGGGCGCCGACGGGCGCCGGAGCCGTTCCGACGGCTCCGGCGCCCGTTGTCGTACCCCGGGCATAGGGTCGGTGACGGCCGGTGGGGCCAGTCGGGCGGAGCGTGAGGAGTCGGTACGGTGAGCGGTGCGCCGGGGCCCGTGGAGGAGGGCGTCTACCGGGTGCGGAACGTGGCCAGCGGGCTGCTCCTGGAGGTGTACGAGGGGTCCTCGCGCGCCGGGGCGAAGGTGCAGCAGGGCACCGAGAGCGGAACTCCCGGGCAGCACTGGCACATCGCGCCCGTGCCGAACGGCGGCGGGCTCTACCACCTGGTCAACGCGGCCAGCGGCAAACGGCTCGACGTCGCGAACGCGTCCACGGAGAACGGCGCGCGCATCCAGCAGTGGCGGGCGAACAACTTCGGCGCGCAGGAGTGGATCATCGAGCAGGACCTCCAGTCGCCGGGCACCGTGGCCCTGGTGAGCTTCGTCAGCGGCCTGTTCCTGGAGGTCGCGGACGGCTCGGAGGAGGACGGCGGGGACGTACGGCAGTGGGAGGACACCGACTCCCCGTTCCAGTGGTGGCGGTTGGAGCCGGTGTCCTGAGCCGCGCGGTCCCGGAGTGCCCGGCGCTTCACGCCCCGGCGCGGTGCTCCTGCGGGCTGAGGCCCCGTACCCGCTTGAAGGCGGCGCTCAGGGCGAACGCGCCGCTGTAGCCGACCTGTCGGGCGACGGACTCGACGGTGGCGTCCGTCCCGCGCAGCAGATCGGCGGCGAGCGCGAGCCGCCAGCCGGTGAGGTACGCCATCGGGGGCTCCCCGACGAGGGCGGTGAACCGGCGGGCGAGCGCGGCCCGCGACGCGCCCGTCTTCGCGGCGAGCGAGGCGACGGTCCAGGGGTGGGCGGGGTCGTTCTGGAGCAGCCGGAGCGCCCGGCCGACCACCGGGTCGCCCATCGCCCGGTACCAGGCGGGGGCTTCGGCGCCGGGGCGGGAGAACCAGGCGCGGACGGCGGAGATGAGCAGCAGGTCGAGCACCCGGTCGAGGACGGCGCTCTGGCCCGGCTCGTCGCGGGAGACCTCCTCTTCGAGGAAGGGCATGAGGGGGCAGTGCCACGTGTCGGCGGGCAGGTGGAGGAGGCCGGGCAGGGCGTCGAGGAGCCGGCGGCCGACCTCGCCGTCCATCCGGTAGGTGCCGACGAGCACGGTGGCGGTGCCGTCGGGGGCGTTCCCCCAGGTGCGGACGCCGAGCCGCATGCTCTGGTCGAGCGGTTCCCCGTCGAGGCTGGTGCACTCGCCCCCGGGCCCGGCCAGGGCGTGGGGCGGGGTGCCGGGGGCGTCGGCGACGGTGTACGGCTCGGGCCCCCGGACGACGGCGATGTCCCCGGGCTTCAGCAGGACGGGCGCGCCGGTCCCGGGGACGACCCAGGCCTCGCCGCCGGTGACGCACATCAGGCAGAGCGGGGCGCCGTCCTCGACGCGCACGGACCACGGCGGCTCCATGATCATGCGGAGCAGGAAGGCGCCCTTGGCGCGGGGCCCGTCGAGGAGTCCGGCGAGTGCGTCCATGGTCCGCAAGCCTAGGGCGAGTCCGACGGATCGGGCCCCGCGCGGACGCGTGAGACGCACGCGTAGGGACGTGAGACTGCGCGGCATGGGCCCGGGGGCCGCCGGGCGGGAGCCTTGGGGCATGACGACGCAGACGCAGAACACGCAGAACACGCAGAACACGCAGGCACAGAACAGGCAGAGCACGCGGGCGGGGAACGCACCGGCAGGGAAGACGCGGACGGTTCTGGTGACGAGCGCGTCCGGCAAGACCGGGCGGCGCGTGGCCGAGCGGCTCGCGGCGCGCGGGGTGACGGTCCGCGCCGGGTCCCGTACCGGCACGACCCGCTTCGACTGGGAGGACCGGGCGACCTGGGGCCCGGCGCTGCGGGGCGCGGACGCCGCGTACGTGGCCTACTACCCCGACCTGGCCGCTCCCGGCGCGGTCGGGGCGATGGAGGCGTTCGGCCGGCTGGCCGCGGAGAACGGGGTGCGGCGGATCACGCTGCTCTCGGGGCGCGGGGAGCCCATGGCCCTGGCGGCGGAGGAGGCCCTCCGGACGGCGGCCGCCGGGTCCGGGGAGGGGCCGGGTGCCGAACTCACCCTCGTACGGGCCTCGTTCTTCGCGCAGAACTTCTCCGAGGGGCTGCTCGCGGAAGGGGTCGCGGAGGGCGCGGTCGTCTTCCCGGCCGGGGACACGGCCGAGCCGTTCATCGACGTGGACGACCTGGCGGACGTCGTCGTGGAGACCCTGACGGCGGACGGCCACGCGGGCCTGGTGCACGAGGTGACCGGGCCGCGCCCGCTGGGCTTCGCGGAGGTGGCGGCGGAGATCGCCCGCGCCTCGGGCCGCCCGGTGGTCTACGAGCCGGTGTCGGAGGCCGCGTACGCGGAACTCCTCACCGGCTTCGGGCTCCCGGCCGACGAGGCGGCCTGGCTCGCGGCCCTGTTCGCGACGCTCCTCGACGGCCACAACTCCTCGGTCACGGACGGGGTGAAGCGGGTCCTGGGCCGTGAGCCGCGCTCCTTCGCCGCGTTCGCGTCGGAGACGTGGGGCGGGGAGGCCTGAGGAAAGGGGGAGGCCTGAGGAGAGGGGGCGCGCGTCAGCCCCGGCCGACGAAGGAGGCCAGTCGGTAGCGGGGGTCGGGGCGGCGCCGGTCCTGGTCCGGCAGGGTGGCCAGGGCGGCGGCGAGCGTGTCGACGGTGGCCGGGTCGCCGTGGAACCAGGAGGCGAAGTAGCCCGCGCGCAGCTTCCGTACGGTGTCGCGCGGGGTGCGGCCCTGGCCGTGCCCGGTGAAGCGGGTGTCGGCGGCGGGAACGAGGCCGTGGGCGGCGGCGTACCGGGTGATCAGGTCGGAACGGTCGGAGGCCGCCCCGGCCCGGCGGTGGGGGCGCAGGAGCGCGTCGACGTCGCTGCCGACGTCGTGGGCGGCGTCCTTGTCGACGGTGGCGATCAGGACCCCGCCGGGCCGCAGAACGCGGGCGGCCTCCGCCACGACGTCCGCGGCGAAGGGGACGAGGTGGAGCAGCCAGACGGCGCAGACCGCGTCGAGGGAGGCGTCGGGCAGCGGAAGGCGCCGGGCGTCGGCGCGCACGGCCCGTCCCGGCACCCGTCCGGCGGCGACCCGCAGCATCGCGTGCGCGGCGTCGGCTCCGTACGCGCGCAGGCCGGGGCGGACGAGCCGTTTGGTGACGAGGCCGGTGCCGCAGGCCAGGTCGAGCAGGGTGCGGGCGCCGGGCGGCACGAGCCGCAGGACGGCCTCGGCCGCCGCCTCGGCCCGGGGCACACCTCCCCGGGTCCGGTCGTAGTGCGCTGCCTCGGCCTCGTAGTCGAGCACGGTCTCCGCCACGGCGGCGATCCTACGGATCCCGCCGGACCGGCGGAGGGTCAGCGGGCGCCGTGGCCGGGGGCGATCCGCTGGACGCGCTCGGCGAGTTCGAAGTCCTTCTCCGTGAGGGCGCCGCCCGCGGAGTGGGTGTGCACGGAGAGGGCGACGGAGTCGTAGCCGAGGGTCAGGTCGGAGTGGTGGTTCAGCTCCTGCTGGATCTGGGCCACGTGGACGACGAGGGCGGTCGCCGCGAAGTGGTCGCCGAGCCGGTAGGCGCGGGTGAGGCGGTCGTCCTCGACGGACCAGCCGGGGAGTTCCCTCAGCCGGTCCTCGATCTCCTTCTGGGACAGCGGTTCCGTGGGCACGGCGGTGCTCCCTCCGGTGGGGTGGCGCGGGTGGCGGGCGGTGCGGGTGCGCGGGGTTCCCGGGAAAGGTACCCGGGCTCCCCCTCTGGGATACCGTCTGGCCATGACGACTGTCGTGAGCGACACGGGAGTGGGGCCGCTGCTGCGCGGGTGGCGGGAGCGGCGCCGGTTGAGCCAGTTGGAGCTGGCGCTGCGCGCGGGCTCCTCGGCGCGGCACGTCTCGTTCGTGGAGACGGGCCGCTCCCGGCCGAGCGAGGAGATGGTCCTGCGGCTCGCCGAGCACCTGGAGGTGCCGGTGCGGGAGCGCAACGCGCTGCTGCTCGCGGCCGGTTACGCCCCCCGGTACGCGGAGACACCGCTCGACGCCCCGCGCCTGGAGGCGCTCCGGGAGGGCGTCGAGCGGCTGCTGCGGGGGTACGAGCCGTACCCGGCGCTCGTGGTGGACGGCTCGTACACGGTGGTGGCGGCCAACCGGGGCATCGGGCTGCTGCTCGACGGGCTGCCCGAGCACCTGCTGACCCCGCCGCTGAACACGATGCGGATCGCCCTGCACCCGGAGGGCCTGGCGCCCCGCATCCGGAACCTGCGGGAATGGCGGGGCCATCTTCTGGCCCAGATGGAGCGTCAGATCGCCCTGGCACGCTCGGAGTCGCTGCGGGAGCTGTACGAGGAGGTGGCGGCGTACCCGCTGCCCGCCGGCGCGGAGGGCGAACCGGAGGAGGCGGAGCCGTATCCGTACTTCGCGCTGCCGCTGCGGATCGAGCACGACGGGCGGGTGCTGTCGTTCGTGTCGTCGATCTCGACGTTCAACACCCCGATGGACGTGACGGTCGCCGAGCTGGCCATCGAGACGCTGATCCCGGCCGACCCGGAGACGGCCGCGTACCTGCGGTCGCTCGCGGAGGAGGCTCCTCCTGGGGCCTGACCGGCGGATCAGGGCCGGACAGGCCCTAGGCAGTGTCTTCAAATGATCACCGCTGGTGGATCATGGTGTTGTGATACGTCGCCATGAACTGTCGGACGCCGAGTGGGAGTTCGTCCGGCCGCTG
>NZ_JNXJ01000010.1:0-161237 GCF_000716625.1 Streptomyces bikiniensis
AGCCGACGGCACACCTCCTCCGCCGCCGCCCGGTCCTCCCCCACCACGAACCCCGGCCGCGCCGCAGCCCCCCGCTCCCCCAACAACCGCAACGCCACCTCCACCGGCAACGGACCCAACGGCCGCACCACCTCCCCCGGCACCCCCAACGGCTCCCGACTCGTCGCGAGGATCCGCAGCTCCGGACAGCGGGCGAGCAGGGCCTCGGCCAGCTCGGCGGCGGCGCCGACGACGTGCTCGCAGTTGTCGAGGAGCAGCAGCATCCGGCGTCCGGCGCAGTGCTCCACGAGCCGGGCGAGGGGGTCGTTCCCGGTCCGCAGCTCCTCGGCGCCGGCGCCGCGCAGGACGGTCTCGCGGGCGCCGACGGCGGCGAGGACGGCCTCGGGCACGGCCTCCGGGGCGGTGACGGGGGCGAGTTCGGCGATCCAGACGCCGTCGGGCCAGGCCCCGGCGCCGCGTTCGGCGGCCTCCTGCGAGAGACGGGTCTTCCCGGCGCCGCCGGGTCCGAGCAGGGTGACGAGCCGGGCCGCCCGCAGGTCCTCCCGGAGGGCGGCGATCTCCTCGTCGCGGCCGACGAAGCTGGTGAGCCGCGCGCGCAGGTTGCCCGGGGCGGGGGCGCTCCCCGGGGCGGGGGCGGGCCGGGGTGCCGCCGCGGCCGGCTCCCCGGCGAGCAGTTCCGCGTGGAGGGCGCGCAGGGCCGGGGACGGGTCCGTGCCGAGGCGGTCGGCGAGGGAGCGGCGGACCGCCTCGTACGCGACGAGTGCTTCGGCGGCCCGGCCCGTGTCGCGCAGGGCCCTGATCCGCAGCGCCTGGAGAAGTTCGTCCAGCGGGTGGGCCTCGCAGAGGGCGGTGAGCTCGGGCAGGACGGCGGGCGCGTCACCGAGGGCCAGGGCGGCGCCGAACCGGGCGCGGCGGGCGTCGAGGCGGCGGGCCTCCAGACGGGCGGCCTCGGCGGCCCGGTCCGGCAGGTCGGCCAGGGCGGGGCCGTGCCAGAGCCCCAGGGCCTCGTCGAGCAGAACGGCCGCCCGCCCCGCGTCCCCGGCGGCGAGCGCGGCCGCGCCCTCGGCGGCGAGGCGTTCGAAGCGGTGGGCGTCCACGTCCCCGGGCCGGGCGTCGAGCCGGTAGCCGCCGTCGGTGGAGACCACCCGGTCCCGGCCGAGGGCCCTGCGCAGCCGCCCGACCAGGGCCTGGAGCGCGGCGACCGCGTCGGCGGGCGGCTCGTCGCCGTACCAGACCTCGTCCACGAGGTCCCGTACGGGCACGGGGCGGCCGGCCCGCAGGGCGAGGACGGTGAGCAGCGCGCGGACCCGGGGGCCGCCGACGGCCACGTCGGTGCCGTCGGGCGCGTGGGCGAGGGCGGGGCCGAGGACGGAGTAGCGCACGGGCCCATTCTCCGTGAGCGCGCGGAGCCCGCTCCCGGCGGGGAGCCGTCCGGGCCGGGACCTCCCGCTTCTCCGCCCGGAACCGGAGGCGGGGACCGGGGCCGGAAGCCGGGAGCAGGGCCCGGAACCGCGCCCGGTCCCGGTACGTTTCCCGCACACCAGCCTTCCCCGTCCCCTGGGAGCCCCCGCGATGACCACGGCCACCACCCGGAGCCACGAACGGCGGATCAGCCCCGTCTTCCTGGCGATCCTCGCCGTCATGGCCGTCACCGGCTGGGCGGTGTGGACGGACTTCGCCGCCCTGCCCGGTCTGGCGGTCTTCCTCTTCGTGACCTCGGCGTGGGTGGTGTCGCTCTGCCTGCACGAGTACGCGCACGCCCGGACGGCCCTGCACGGCGGGGACATCACGGTGGGCGCGAAGGGCTATCTGACCCTGAACCCGCTGAAGTACACGCACGCGGTGCTGAGCATCGTGCTCCCGGTGCTCTTCGTGATCATGGGCGGGATCGGTCTGCCGGGCGGCGCGGTCTTCATCGAGCAGGGGCGGATCAAGGGCCGCTGGAAGCACAGCCTGATCTCGGCGGCGGGTCCGCTGACGAACGTGCTCTTCGCGCTCGTGTGCACGGCCCCGTTCTGGCTGGGCGCGCTGGACGGCGTGCCGCCGGCCTTCCGGTACGCGCTCGCGTTCCTGGCGTTCCTCCAGGTGACGGCGGCGCTCCTGAACATGCTGCCGGTGCCGGGGCTCGACGGGTACGGGGTGGTGGAGCCCTGGCTGTCGTACGGGGTGAAGCGGCGGATCGAGCCGTACGCGCCGTACGGCTTCTTCGTCGTGATCGCGCTGCTGTTCGTCCCGGCGGTCAACGGCGCCTTCTTCGACGCGATCGACGCGCTCATGCGGGCCCTGGGGGTGCCGGAGGCGACCCGGTACTGCGGTTCGCAGCTCTTCCGGTTCTGGGAGGGGACCCCGGAGTTCTGCGAGGTCTAGGGGTTCCGTCCCGGCTCAGACCCGGGCGGCGGCTTCCTTCTCGGCCTTGGCGCGGCGGAGGTAGTACCAGGCCATGTTGGAGGAGAGGCCGGCCAGGAGGACCCAGACGATGCCGAGGAAGCTGCCCTGGACGAAGGAGACGACGGCCGCGGCGACGGCCAGGGCGCAGACCACGAGGGCGTAGAGGGCGAGGCGGGGCATGGGGGTCGGCTCCTGTCCGGTACGGATGGGTCTCGGTGCCCGTCCAGTGTCCCCCATGCCCGGAAGCGCCCGTTCTCCGGCCCTCCGAGGTCTCCGGGGTCCGCCGGCTCAGACGTCGGTGACCCGGAGGCCCGCGTGGGCCTTGTAGCGGCGGTTGACCGAGATCAGGTTGGCGACCAGCGACTCGACCTGATGGGCGTTGCGCAGCCTGCCGGCGAAGACGCCGCGCATGCCGGGGATGCGGCCGGCGAGGGCCTGGACGGTCTCCACGTCGGCGCGCTCCTCGCCGAGGACCATCACGTCGGTGTCGATCTCGTCCAGGGAGGCGTCCTGGAGGAGGACGGCGGACAGGTGGTGGAAGGCGGCGGTCACCCGGGAGTCCGGCAGGAGCGCGGCGGCCTGCTCGGCGGCGGAGCCCTCCTCGGGCTTGAGAGCGTAGGCGCCCTTCTTGTCGAAGCCGAGCGGGTTGACGCAGTCCACGACGAGCTTGCCGGCCAGCTCCTCGCGCAGCGACTCCAGCGTCTTGGCGTGGCCGTCCCACGGCACGGCGACGATCACGACGTCACTGCGGCGGGCGGTCTCGGCGTTGTCGGCGCCCTCGACGCCCTGGCCCAGCTCGGCGGCCGCGTCCCGGGCGCGGTCGGCGGAGCGGGAGCCGATGATCACCTTCTGTCCGGCCCGGGCGAAGCGGTACGCGAGGCCGCGGCCCTGCTCGCCGGTGCCGCCGAGGACGCCGACGACGAGCCCGGAGACGTCGGGGAGGTCCCACGGGTCCTTGGGGGTCCTGGCCGCGGGGGCGGTGGGGTCCTGGGATGCGCTGGAGGAAGTCATGGCCCCGACATTACCGACCGGTCGGACCACCGGGTGGCTTCCCGTACGGGTGATCCCCCGGCTTTCGGCCACGCGCGGGCCCGGCGTCGTACAGGATGCGGCCGCATGGATGCCGTACGGGTCGCGTTGCTGCGGGAAGTGCTCGCCGGGACGGAGTGGCCGGGGGAGGCCCGCCGGTTCGCGGGGGCGCTGCGGGGTTCGGTGGTCCCGCACGGGGGCGGGCTGCTCCTGGTCGGCACGGCGGAGTACGAGCCCTGGCACCTGGCGGCGCACCTGGTCGACGAGTCCGCCTGGTCGGGGCTGCCGGAGCTGGCGCCGACGCTGGTGCGGCACCGGGTGCGGCCGGGTGATCCGGCGCACCTGTCGGTGGGCCTGGGCCGCCTGGAGGCGGCGGGGCGGGGGGCGACGCTCCTGATGGTGGCGCCGGAGCGGCCGGGGGCGGGGCTGCTCCAGCGGGTGCACGACGCGCGGCGGGCGGGGGCGACGGTGCTGACGCTCGACGGGGGTGACCCGGAGGTGCGGGGGCTCGCGCACGAGACGCTGGCGGTGACGGAGGGGTCGGGGGTGGACCTGGACACGGTGCAGCACCTGGTGAGCGCGGCGGCCGGGGAGAACAGACTGCCGTCACCGCGCGGGGGCCGCCGCTTCCGGGACCGCCTCTCGGCCCTCGCGGACCGCTTGACGGCCCCGCCGCCGAAGCGCTGGTAGGGGGCCCCGCGCCTCCGGCGGGACGGTGGCGGGCCGTGCCCCCGGCGGGACGGTCGCGGGCCGTGCCCCCGGCGGGACGGTCGCGGGCCGTGCCCCCGGCGGGACGGTGGCGGGCCGTGCCCCCGGCAGCGGTGACCGGTGGCGCCGGTGACCGGTGGCGGTACCGGCCGCCCGGGCGGGGCGGGCTCCGCCCTCCGGACGGCCGACGGGGGTCACCGATAATCAGGTTGCCTTCAGCACCTTCCGGACGGAGCATGTCCCCTCGTGTCCCCCGCGCTCTCCAAGCTCTCCGCCGTCCTGCCCGATCTGGCGCCCTGGCGCGCCTCCCGCGACTTCCGGCTCCTGTGGGTGCAGGGGCTCGTGACGTTCTTCAGCAGCGCGATGGCGATGATCGCGCTGCCGCTCCAGATCAAGGAGCTGACGAACTCGCCGCTCGCGGTCGGGGCGATGGGCGCGGTCGAGCTGGTGCCGCTCGTGGTCTTCGGCCTGTACGGCGGGGCGCTCGCGGACGCGGTCGACCGGCGGCGGGTGATCCTGTGGACCGAGGCGGGCCTCGGCACGCTCGCCCTGGTCCTGCTGGTCAACGCGGTGCTGCCGGAGCCGATGCTCTGGCCGCTGTACGTGGTCGCGGCGGGCGTCTCGGCGCTCGCGGGGCTCCAGCGCCCCGCGCTCGACTCGCTCTTCGCCCGGATCGTGCCGCACGAGCACCAGACGGCGGCGGCCGCCCTGAACTCGCTGCGCTGGCAGATGGGTGCCATCGCGGGCCCCTCGATCGCGGGCCTGGTCGTGGCCTTCGCTGGGCACGCGCCCGCGTACGCGGTGACGGCCTGCGGCTTCGCGGTCTCGGTCCTGATGTGCCGGCGCCTCTCCCCCGCGCCGCCCGCGCACGATGCGGAGAAGCCGTCGCTGCGGGGCATCGCGGAGGGGGCGCGGTACGCCTGGTCGCGGCCGGTGCTGCTCGGCACGTACGCGGTCGACCTGGCGGCGATGTTCTTCGCCTTCCCGAACGCGATCTTCCCGTTCCTCGCGGACGAGCTGGACGCGGACTGGTCGCTCGGCCTGATGTACGCGGCGGGCTCGGTGGGCTCGCTGGTCCTCGGCCTGACCAGCGGCTGGACCTCGAAGGTGCGGCGGCACGGGCTGCTCGTGGCCGGGGGCGCGGCCGCCTGGGGCCTGGCCATCGCGGCGGCCGGCTGGTTCGGGAACGTGTGGCTGGTGCTGCTCTGCCTGGCCTTCGCGGGCGCGGGCGACATGCTGAGCGGTCTGGGCCGCTCGACCATCTGGAACCAGACGATCCCGGAGGAGCTGCGCGGCCGGCTGGCGGGCATCGAGGTGCTCTCGTACAGCGTCGGCCCGCAGCTGGGCCAGGTGCGGGCGGGCGTGATGGCGGGCTGGACCGGCACCCGTACGGCGGTCTGGACGGGCGGCGTGGCCTGCGTGGCCTCGGTGGGCCTGCTCTGCCTGGCGCTGCCGAAGCTCCTGGCGTACGACTCCGAGACCGACGAGGACTCGCTGCGGCGCCGGGCGCAGCAGCGGGAGGCGGCCGGGGAGGCCCGCACGGAGGCCGCCGACACCGCCTGAGCGGCGCCGGCGGCATGCGCCCGTCCGGGGGTGTCCGCTCCGCGGCGCCCGCCTACTCGGGGTTCTCGTCCTTCTTCCCCCCGGCGTCGTGCCAGCGCGGGTCCGTCTCCCACTCCAGGTTCCGCTCGCGGGCGGTCTCCATGGCGTGGGAGGCCTCCTCACGGGTGGTGTACGGGCCGAAACGGTTCTTCGAGGGGCATTCGGGGCCCTCCTCGACCGTCTTGTGCTCCAGGCAGTAGTACCACTCGCCCGGTTTGCCCGCGGTGCGCTTCTTGAACAGGGCCATCGTCGGCTCCTTCCTCCGAGGATCATGGTGCCCCAGACCCGGTCGTTACACTCGCTGGCATGTCTGGCCAGTCGCTTCTCGTACCGGGGGAGCTCTCCCCCCACCGCTCCGTTCCGGGTTCCATCCGCCGCCCCGAGTACGTCGGGAAGCCCGCACCGGCCCCGTACACCGGGCCCGAGGTGCAGGATTCCGACACGATCGAACGGATGCGGATCGCCGGCCGCATCGCCGCGCAGGCGATGGAGGAGGCCGCCAAGCACATCGCCCCCGGCGTCACCACCGACGAGCTCGACCGGGTCGCGCACGAGTTCATGTGCGACCACGGCGCCTACCCCTCCACCCTCGGCTACCGCGGCTTCCCGAAGTCGCTGTGCGCCTCGGTCAACGAGGTCATCTGCCACGGCATCCCGGACTCCACGGTGCTGCGGGACGGCGACATCGTGAACCTCGACGTCACGGCGTACGTCAACGGCGTGCACGGCGACAACAACGCCACCTACCTCTGCGGCGACGTCGACGAGGAGTCGCGGCTGCTCGTGGAGCGGACCCGGGAGGCCCTGAACCGGGCGATCAAGGCGGTGCGCCCGGGGCGCCGGATCAACATCATCGGGCGGGTCATCGAGTCGTACGCCAAGCGGTTCGGCTACGGGGTCGTGCGCGACTTCACCGGGCACGGCATCAACTCGTCGTTCCACTCCGGCCTGATCGTGCCGCACTACGACTCCCCGCACCACACCACCGAGATCAAGAAGGGCATGACCTTCACCATCGAGCCGATGCTGACGCTCGGCACCCACGACTACGACATGTGGGACGACGGCTGGACCGTGGTGACCAAGGACCGCAAGCGGACGGCCCAGTTCGAGCACACCCTCGTCGTGACGGAGACCGGAGCGGAGATCCTGACCCTGCCCTGACGTTGCCCCGCCCCGGGAAGTGGGTAGCTTTTTTACCGACAGGTCGTCGGGAACCGGTTGACTTAGGTAAGCCTAAGTTGGCAGGATCGCCACTGGTTCCCGTCCCATCGGTCCCGGAGGCACGCCTTGGACACGCCCTTCTCGACGCTCATCCGCACGGCGTCGCACGAGCAGCACACCGAAGCGGAGACGTCGTCCTTCATGGGTGACCTCCTCGGCGGGCGCCTGGGCGTCGACGCCTACGCGCGCTACACGGAGCAGCTCTGGTTCGTCTACCGGGCCCTGGAGGAGGGTGCGGAGGCCCTGCGCGAGGACCCGGTCGCCGGGCCGTTCGTACAGCCCGAGCTGTTCCGCACGACCGCCCTGGAGCGGGACCTCGCCCATCTGCGGGGGCCGGACTGGCGCGACGGCCTCTCGCCGCTGCCGGCCACCACGGCGTACGCCGAGCGGGTCGCCGAGTGCGCCCGCGAGTGGCCCGGGGGTTACGTGGCGCACCACTACACGCGCTACCTGGGCGACCTGTCGGGCGGCCAGATCATCCGCGACAAGGCGGAGCGCACCTGGGGCTTCGCCCGCAAGGGCGACGGCGTCCGCTTCTACGTCTTCGAGGAGATCTCCAACCCGGCCGCGTTCAAGCGCGCGTACCGGGAACTGCTCGACGGGGTGAACGCCGACGACCTGGAGAAGCAGCGGATCATCGACGAGTGCAAGCGCGCCTTCGACTTCAACAGCGCGGTCTTCCACCAGCTCGGGGGCGAGTTCCCGCTGAGCGCGTGACGCCCTTCCGAACGGTGCGGAGGGTCAGCGCGTGAGCGTGCCCTCCAGGCGGACGCGTCCGCCGAGTTCCACGATGCCGTCGGGGCCGGGGGCGGTGAGCAGCTGCGAACCCCGGCCCTGCGTGATGTTCAGGGCCCGGCCCAGCTCCGCCGTGAGCAGCAGCGCCGCCGCGCCGGTGGCCTCGTCCTCGTCGATGCCGTCGCCGCGCCCCGGGAAGGCCCGCGCCCTGATCCGCCCGGCCGCCTCCTCCTCCCAGGCCCAGGCGTAGACCCACTCCCCCGGCTCGGGCACCTCCAGCGCCTCCACCTCGGCGGCGGAGGCGTACCGGCGCAGGGTGCGGGGCGGGACCCACTCCGCGCGCGCCTCGATCCAGGTGAACTCCCCGTCGCCGCGCACCCACACCTCGCCGGCCGGCGGGTGGACGACCTCCAGGTCGAGGAGCCAGGCCGCGCCGACGAGCGGGTGCCCGGCGAACGGCAGCCGCAGGCCGGGCGTGTAGATGTCCACGATCCCGCGCTCCGGGTCGTCCACGAACACCGTCTCGCTGAAGCCGAGTTCCTTGGCGAGCGCCTGCCGCGAGGACTCGTCGGGGTGGGTACGGGCGTCCCGTACGACCCCGAGGGGGTTGCCGTACCGGCCGTCGCCCGCACAGAAGACCCGCAGGACGTCGATGTCAGTGGCGGTCGTGTTCATGGCGGAATTCAACCATCCGTCCGCAAGGGGGCAGGGCCGCACCCGGATTCCGGGTGCGGCCCTGCCCGGTGGGGGGTGGCGGATCAGGAGGCCGCGGCGCGGCGGCGGACCGCGACGACGACGGCCGCGCCGGCCGCGCCGGTCAGGGCGGAGGCCCCGGCGAGGAGGCCGGTCGGGACGTCCGAGCCGGTGGCGGCGAGGGCGCCGGAGCCGCCGACGGTGCCGGCCCCGCCCGCGGTGCCACCGCCGACCGTGCCACCGCCGACCGTGCCACCGCCGCCGACGGTGCCACCGCCCGTGGTGGACGTGCCGCCGGTGGCGCCGTCACCGGAGCCGGTGGAGGTGCTGCCGCACCCCCGGACCGGGGTCCCCCTCGTCGTACCGTTACGGCACGCGGACGCGGGCGGTTCGCCTTCCGCCAAGGCTTTTTGACGGGGAATCACCCCGGTGGGCGGTGGCCCCGGCCCGGCGGTGCGGGCCCTGGCCGGGGATACTCGTCCGACGGCGGTACGGGGCGGCCGGCGGCGGGGCCGGGCCCCGCGCGCGTGACAGCGGGAGGGGAGAGCCGTGTACGGCACCTATCTGTTCGGCCTGCGCGAGGGCCTGGCGGCCGGCCTGGTCGTCTGCCTCCTCGCCGCGTACGTGGTGAGGGCCGGGCGCCGAGAGGCCCTGGCACCGGTCCTGACCGGCGCCGGCGCGGCCGCCGGCCTCTCCCTCGCCCTCGGCGCCGCCCTGGAGTCCGGCTCCCGGGAGCTGACCCCGGAGGCGCGGGCGCTGGTCGGCGGCTCGCTGTCGATCGCCGCGGCGGGCCTGGTGACGTGGGCGGTCCTCCGGCTGCGGCGCCCGGGTCCGGGGGCGGTCGGTGCCGGGACGGGCGTGCTCGCCGCCGCCGCCTTCCTGGTGGTGGGCCGCGAGGGCCCCGAGGCGTCGCTCTTCGTGGGGGAGGCGGTGCGGGCGGCCGTGCCGAGCGGCCCCGGCAGCTCGTTCCAGCCCCTGGTCTGGGTCCTCCTCGGCCTGCTCACGGCGGCCCTCCTCTGCCTGCTGCTCCACCGGGCCGCGCTGCGGGCCGGCCCCGCGAGGTTCTTCCCCTGGGCCGGCGGGCTGCTGGTCGTGGCGGGGGCGGGCGTCCTCGCGGACGGCGTGCGCGGCCTCCAGGAGGCGGGGCTGCTCGGCGGCCCGGCGGAGGCGGCCTTCGACGTCTCGGCGGCGGTCCCGCCGGAGAGCTGGTACGGGGCGCTCCTCGAAGGCTCCCTCGGCCTCCGGCCGGACCCGACGGTCCTTCAGGTCACGGTGTGGGCGCTGTATCCGGTCCCGGCGCTCGCGCTCCTCCTGGCCCCGATAGGGTCGGGTCCGTCCGCGCGGGTGAAGAAGCAGAAGGCGACCGATGAGACGGCTGAGGGTGGGGCGAGCGCCGGGACGACCTCGTGAGCGGTGGCCGGCACGGCCGGTGCGGCTGCTCGCGGCGACGGCGGCCGTGACCGCCCTGGCGCTGACGGCGAGCGGCTGCGTGACGGTGCACGGCGAGCTGGCCCTCGTACCTGCGGCGACGGAGGCCGAGGCGGCGAAGGCCCTGGCGGACTTCACGGACGCGTTCAACCGCGCCGACAAGGCACACGACCCGGCGCTCGACGCGGACCGGGTCACCGGGCCGCTCGGGGCGATCAACCAGGCGGGGCTGCGCGCCCGCGCGGTCACCAGCCCGGGCGGCAATCCGAAGCACAGGCCGCTGGAGCTGACGGACGCGCGCTTCCTGCTGCCCCGCAAGGCGGGCTGGCCGCGCTGGTTCGTCGCGGACACCGACTCCAACCGGGACGTCGACCGGGGGGACGAGGACCAGCGCTGGCTGCTCGTCTTCGTGCGCAACGGCCCCCAGGAGCGGTGGAAGGCCGCCTACCTCAACGTCCTCGGCGTGTCCGAGGTCCCGGAGTTCGCCGAGGAGGGGGGGTACGCGGTGCCGGTCGCCGCGGACACCGACGCGCTGGCGGTCGCGCCCGGGAAGCTGGGCACGGAGTACGTCGCGTACCTGAAAGACGGGAAGCCGGGGCCGTTCGCGGCCGGTCCGCACACCAGCGTGTGGCGGGAGCAGCGGGAGAAGGCCGCCGCGCGGCCGGGGCTCGCCACCCAGTACGTGGACCGGGTCACCGACCGGGGGTCCTTCGCGCCGCTGGGGCTGCGGACCCGGGACGGGGGCGCGCTGGTCTTCTTCGCGACCCGGTACTTCGAGCGGCAGACGGCGGCGCCGGGCTACCGGCCCAAGGTCCCGAAGGACGTGAAGGCGCTGATGACCGGCGAGGTGAAGAGCACGGTCACCCGGGAGTGGGTGTCCAGCCAGTCGGTCCTGGTGAAGCCGGCGGGCACGGCCCGGGACGGGGTCACGGTCACGGGCCGGCTCCAGGGCGTGGTGGGCGCGGTGGGCTCGTAACGCACCGGTTCTCCTCCGGACCGCTCCGGGTTCTTTTCGGACCGCTCCGGGACGTAGGGGTCAGCGGGTCACCGGCCCATCGGCTCAGCGGGTCAGCGGCCCATTGGCTCAGCGGCTCAGCGGGTCAGCGGGTCAGCGGGTCAGCGGCCAGGCGATCTCGTGGGACGTGTGCCCGCCGTCGCCGTCCGCCCCGCGCTCGGCCGCGTGGCGGGCGCAGGCGTCCTGAAGGGTCTCCAGGAGGTTCAGCGGATCGGGCAGCGGATGCTCGGGGCCGCGGAGCCAGGAGACGACCGGGTGGGCGTCCTCGTCGCCGGGGAGCCGGGCCGGGGGGACGAGGACGTAGCTGCCGCGGCAGTGCCAGCGGAGCCCCGGGTGCTCGTCCATGGTCTCGGGGTGGCAGTCGAGCTCACAGGGCCACCACTCGTCCTCGTCCTCGGGGGTGCCGCGGGTGGCGGTGAAGAAGAGCATCCGGCCGCCGTCGGGGCCCTCGGCCGGGGACTCGGCGACGGGGCCGACCTCGACGCCCTCGGCGAGGAGGCGGTCCAGGGCGGCACGACCGGCGGCCAGCGGCACGTCGAGGACGTCGTGGACCATGCCGGTGGCGGTGACGAAGTTGGCCCGGGGCTCGTTGCGGGACCAGCGCTCGACCTGGCCGCGGTCGGTGGTCGACTGGGTCTGCCAGGCGAAGGAGACGGGGTGCCGGGCGGGGGTGGGACAGCCGATCCGCTCGCAGGAGCAGCTGTAGCCGACGGGGTACGCGGCGGGGGCCAGGGGCAGTCCGGCTGCGGCGACGGCCAGGAGCAGCTTCTCGCGGTCGTCCCCGTCGTCGGCCGCGGTGCGTTTGGGGCGCCTGCGCAGCCACTGTGCGAGCCTGCTCTCCGTGCCGCGGTAGCGGCCGATGCCGTCGCCCATCTATCCCCTCACAACCTCGTGCTCGCCCGTTCGGCTCTGCCCATGGTCCCACCATCCTGCGCCCCGGGTGACCGGAGTGCGGAACCGGGGTGCTCCCCGGTCCCTCAGCCCCTCGGGGCGAGGCCGCGCAGGACGTGGTCGACCAGGGCGTCCGCGTAGGCGTGGGTGAGGGGCAGGGTGCGGTGGATCCACCGGTGGTGGAGGGGGCCGACCAGGAGTTCGACGGCGAGGCGGGGGTCGGCGCCGGGGTCGACCTGACCGGCCTCCCGGGCGGCCTCGATGCGGCGCACGTAGTGCTGGAGCTGGGGTTCGAGCAGCGCCTCGGTGAAGCGGGCGCCGAGGTCGGGGTCGGTGATCCCCTCGGCGGCGAGGGCACGGGTGGGGAGCTCGAAGGCGGGGTCGTTCATCTCGTCGACGGTGGCGCGCAGGACCTGCTTGAGGTCGGCGGCGAGGTCGCCGGTGTCGGGGATCTCACTTCCGGCGTCGCCGCCCATGGCCTCGACGGCCCGGTCCTGGAGGTCGAGGAAGGCGTCGAGGAGGACGGCGGCCTTGGAGGGCCACCAGCGGTAGATGGTCTGCTTGCCGACGCCGGCGCGGGCGGCGATGCCCTCGACGGTGGTCCTGGCGTAGCCGTTCTCGGAGACGAGGGCGAGGGCGGCGTCGAAGATGGCGCGCCGGGAGCGCTCGCTGCGACGGGAGGCGTCGGGGGTGGACTTGGAGCCGGGGGCGGACTTGGAGCCAGGGGTGGACTTGGAGCCAGGGACAGGCGTGGAACCGGATGCGGGCGTGGAACCGGATGTGGGCATGGAACCGGATGTGGGCATGGGGCCAATCTAGCTCCTGGCGAGACGATACGTCTCGCCGTGACGGGTGACGCGCGAACCACCCGAACGGTCCACTGCGCGGAGGGCCCCGAGGGCGGACCATGGGGTCCACCGCACCGCGGTGCTTCCGCCCGTCCGCCCGTGAGGAGCCCTTCTTGCGCACCACTCCGCGCTCGCCCTCGCCCCGCCGTTACCTGATGTGCCCACCCGCGCACTTCACGGTGACGTACTCCATCAACCCCTGGATGGACCCCACGAAACCGGTCGACCCGCCGCTCGCCCTCGCCCAGTGGGAGGACCTGCGGGACCGCTACCGCGCGCTCGGCCACACCGTGGAGGTCCTGGAGCCGGACCCGGCGCTGCCGGACATGGTGTTCGCGGCGAACGGCGCGACCGTCGTCGGGGGCCGGGTCCTCGGCGCGCGGTTCGCGTACCCGGAGCGCGCGGCCGAGGCCGACGCGCACCTGGACTGGTTCCGCCGCAACGGCTGGGCGGAGGAGGACCTGTGGGTCCCGCAGCACGTGAACGAGGGCGAGGGGGACTTCGCCGTCACCGCCTCCTGGATCCTCGCCGGGCGCGGCTTCCGCGCCAGTCCGCTCTCGCACGGCGAGGCACAGGAGTTCTTCGGGCGCCCGGTGATCGGCCTGGACCTGGTGGACCCGCGCTACTACCACCTGGACACGGCGCTGTGCGTCCTGGACGACGCCGGGGACGAGATCATGTACTACCCGGCCGCCTTCTCGCCCGGCAGCCGGGCGGTACTGGCCCGGCTCTTCCCGGACGCCCTGATCGCGACGGAGGAGGACGCGGCCGCCTTCGGGCTCAACGCGGTGAGCGACGGGCGGAACGTCCTGCTGCCGCAGGCGGCCGTGGGCCTCTTCGAGCCGCTGCGCGACCGGGGCTTCGAGCCCGTCGGCATGGACCTGAGCGAACTCCTCAAGGGCGGCGGCAGCGTGAAGTGCTGCACCCAGGAGCTGCGCCCCTAGTCCCCTCGTGAAGCCGCCGCCCCCGTACCGCGCCGTGGTACGGGGGCGGCGGTGCGACCACCCCCTCCGGGGCGTGCGTCGAAAGCAGCGCCGTCCGCCCGGGGGGGGCGGGCGGGACTCTCGGCACACGCCCTAGGACGCGTCCGCGCCGCCCGGCGCGAAGGCGCCGGCCGCCGCCGCGACCAGGGCCGCCGTGACGGCCCGCTCGGCGTCGGCGGGGGTCGGCTGCTCGTGGGTGACGGCGAACCGGTAGTAGAGCGGGGCCGAGACCGCGCGGAGCAGTTCGAGCGGGTCGGTGCCGGCCGGGAGTTCGCCCCGGGCCACGGCCCGCTCCCCCACCGGGGCCCATTCGGCCAGGCGGGTGCGGTAGAAACCGGCCAGGGCGCGGGCGCACTCCTCGTCGCAGGCGGCCGCGGCGATGACGGCCCGGAAGACGGGGCCCATCCGGGGGTCGGTGAGGGTCCCCAGGACGAGCGCGGCGTTGGCCCGCAGGTCGCCCGCGAGGCCGCCGGTGTCGGCGGCGGGCAGGGACTGCTCGGCCATGTCGTCCAGGAGGTCGGCGACCAGGCCGACCGGGGAGCCCCAGCGCCGGTAGACGGTGGTCTTGCCCACGCCCGCGCTCGCGGCGATCCGGTCCATGTTCAGCGTGTGGAAGCCGGAGGCCGCCAGGGCCTCCTGGGTGGCGTCGAGGACGGCGCGGCGGACCTTGGCGGTACGGCCGCCGGGCCGCCGGGCGCCGGACGCGGCGGGCGGACTCCCGCCCTCGGCCGACGAACCTCCACCCAAACGGGAATCTTGTTCCATTAATACTCCTCAGTCTGCTACCGTCTGCCGCATCTTAACGGAACTCACGTCCCTTTAAGGGGTCCCGCTCATGACTGCCCTCGACACACCGCCCGTCCCGGCCGCGTCCAAGGCCACCGCCGCCCCCCGCATGGACGGGCGGATGCGGCTCGTCCTCGTCGTCCTCCTCGTCGCCCAGTTCATGCTGGCCGTCGACTTCTCGATCCTGAACGTCGCCCTGCCCGTCATCGGGAAGGGACTCGGCTTCTCCCTCTGCGGCCTCCAGTGGATCGCCACCGCCTTCGCCCTCGCCGCCGCCGGGTTCACCCTCCTCTTCGGGCGCGTCGCCGACCTCCTCGGCCGCCGCCGGGTCTTCCTCGGCGGCATGGCCGTCCTCGGCGCCGCCTCCCTCGCCGGAGGCCTCGCCACCACGCCCGAGCTGCTCATGGCCGCCCGCGTCGCCCAGGGCCTCGCCACCGCCGCCGTCACCCCCGCCGGGCTCTCGCTGCTGACCTCCGCCTTCCCCGAGGGACCGTTGCGCGACAAGGCCCTCGGCCTCAACGGCGCCCTGATGTCGGCCGGCTTCACCACCGGGGCCGTCCTCGGCGGCGTCCTCACCGACCTGCTCTCCTGGCGGTGGGCGTTCTTCGTCAACGTGCCGGTCGCCCTCGCCGTCCTGCTCGTCGCCCCCGCCGTCATCGAGGAGAGCCGTCCGGTCGAGCGGCCCCGCCTCGACGTCCCCGGCGCGATCACCGTCACGGGCGGGCTCCTCGCCCTCGTCTACGGGCTCACCGCCGCCGGCGAGCACGGCTGGACCGACCCCGGCGTCCTCGTCGCCCTGGCCGCGGCCGTCGCCCTGCTCACCGCCTTCCCGTTCGTCGAGCGGCGCTCCGCCGCGCCCCTCGTCCCGATCCGGGTCCTGAAGCGCCGCACCGTCGTCTGGGGCAACCTGGCCGGGCTGCTCGCCTTCGCCACCGAGACCTCGCTGGTCTTCCTGATGACCCTGCACCTCCAGGACGTCCTGGGCTTCTCCCCGCTCGCCGCCGGCCTCTCCTTCGGCGTCCTGGGCGCGGGCACGGTCCTCGGCGGACTGTTCGCCCCCCGCTTCATCGGCCGGTTCTCGCCCCGTACCGCCCTGGTCGCCGGCGGGGTCCTCCAGGCCGTCGCGACCCTCTCCCTCGTCGGACTCGGCGACGGGCCGGGCACGTACGGGCTGCTGCTCGCCGCCACCTTCGCGGGCGGGATCGGCAACATGCTCGCCATCGTCGGCTTCATGGTGACGGCCACCTCCGGCCTGCCCGACGCCGAGCAGGGCATGGCCACCGGCATCGCCACCATGACCCAGCAGGTCGGCATCACCCTGGGCACCCCGGTCATGAGCGCCGTGGTCGTCACCGCCGCCACGCTCCCCGACGGCATCGCCCGCGCGGTCCTCGTCAACGCGGCCGCCGTCCTCGTCGCCGCCCTCGCCCCGGCCCTCCTCCTGCGCCGGAGCCGGCGGTAACCGGACGGACGCGCCTAGAACGCGTCCGCCTCCGGCGGCCACGGGTCGCCCCACTCCGCGTCACGGGCCTGCTTGTACAGGGGCCCGTGACGCTTGGTGACGGTGTCGCGGGAGAGGCCCTCGGGACCGCAGAGCTCCAGCTGGACCAGGCCCTTGCGGATCTGCGGCCTGCGGACGATCCGGGCGGCGGCGGGGTCCGCCGGGAAACGGACGGCGGCCACGTACGCGTACTTCTCGTCCTCGTACGCCAGCGAGCCGCCCTTCACCTTCCGGTGCAGCGAGGAGCGGCTGACCCGGGCCGAGAAGTGGCACCAGTCCGTGCCGGGCGCGATCGGGCAGGCCCCGCTGTGCGGGCAGGGCGCGGCGACGGTGAACCCGGCCCCGACGAGCAGGGCGCGGGCCGCGATGATCCGCTCGTAGCCGTCCGGGGTGCCCGGCTCGACCACCACGACGGCCTGCGCGGCGCGGGCCGCCTCGGCGACGAGCGAGGCGCGGTCGGCCTCCGTCAGCTCCTTGAGGACGTACGAGACGGTGACCAGGTCCGTGTCGGCGAGGCGCAGCGCGCCGCCGATCCGCTCGCGCCGCCACTCCGCGTCGAGCACGCCGCCGGCCAGCTCGCGGCCGAGCGCGAGGGCGGGCTCGGCCCAGTCGAGGACCGTGGTGCGGGGCGGCCGCCCGTCCCAGGCCTCCGCGACGGCCCAGGTCGCCGCGCCCGTGCCGCCGCCGACGTCCGTGTGGGTGCGCGGCGCCCAGTCGGGCGCGGCCTCCCGCAGGGCGCCCAGGGCGCCCCGTACCGCCTCGAAGGTCGCCGGCATCCGGTAGGCGGCGTAGGCGGCGACGTCGGAGCGGTCGCGGAGCACGGGGGCGTCCGTCGGGGTGGTGCCCCGGTAGGTGGCGATCAGCCGGTCGACGGCCTGGGCGGCCCGCTGGGGCGGGAGGCCGTCGAGGAGCCCGGCGAGGGCGGCGCGCAGGGAGTCGGCGGAGGGGGCGGAGGCGTTCACCGAGACAGTCTAGGCGGCCGGGTCCGGTGCCTTCCCGGACTGCGCGGCCGGATCCGGTGCCTTCCCGGACTGCGCGGCCGGGTCCGGTGCCTTCCCGGTCTGAGCCGTACCCGCTTCCGGCGCGGTCCGCCACGGGCGGCACAGGCCCAGGAAGCAGGCCAGGGCGAGGGCGGCGCAGGTGAGCTGGACGACGGCCATCGGGACGGCCGTGTGCTCGCCCGCGATGCCGACGAGCGGGGAGGCGACGGCGCCGACGAGGAAGGAGGTGGTGCCGAGGAGCGCGGAGGCGGACCCGGCGGCGTGCGGGGTGCGCATCAGGGCCTGGGCGTTGGTGTTCGGCATCGCGAGGCCCATCGCGGACATCAGGACGAAGAGCCCGGCGGCCACGGGCGCGAGCCCGACCTTCCCGAAGACGCCGCTGGTCATGAGGAGCAGGGCGATCGCGGCGAGGAGGATGACCGCGAGGCCCCAGCCGAGCACCTTGTCGAGGCTGACGCGGCCGACGAGGAGCTTGCCGTTGACCTGGCCGACGGCGACGAGGCCGATGGAGTTGAGGCCGAAGAGCAGGCTGAAGGTCTGCGGCGAGGCGCCGTAGATCTCCTGCACCACGAACGGCGACGCCGATATGTAGGCGAAGAGGACGGCGAAGGCGAGGCCGCCGGTCAGCGTGTAGCCGGTGAAGACCCGGTCCGCGAGGAGCCCCCGCATGGTGCGCAGGGCCTGCCCGACCCCGCCCTCGTGGCGCCGTTCGGGCGGCAGCGTCTCGGCGAGGAAGCGCCACACGACGAGGGTGAGCAGGACGCCGACGCCGGTGAGGACGTGGAAGACGCCCCGCCAGTCGGTGACGCGCAGGATCTGTCCGCCGATGAGGGGGGCGACGATCGGGGCGACGCCGGAGATCAGCATCAGGGTGGAGAAGAAGCGGGCCATCTCGACGCCGTCGTAGAGGTCGCGGACGACGGCGCGGGCGATGACGATGCCGGCGGCGCCCGCGAGGCCCTGGAGCAGCCGGAAGCCGATGAGGGTCTCGGCGGTGGGCGCGAGGGCGCAGGCGGCGGTGGCGAGGACGTACACGACCATGCCGGCGAGCAGCGGGCGGCGGCGCCCCCACTTGTCGCTCATGGGGCCGACGACGAGCTGGCCGAGGGCCATGCCGGCGAGGCAGGCGGTGAGGGTGAGCTGGACGGTGGCGGCGGGCGCGTGCAGCGCGCCGGTGACCTCCGGCAGGGCCGGGAGGTACATGTCCATGGAGAGCGGGGGGAGGGCGGTGAGGCCGCCCAGGACGAGGGTGACGAGCAGCCCGGCCCGGCGGGCGGCGGCGAGGCCGGGGGCGGCGGGCCCGCCGGGCGTGCCCGTCACACCGGAGACGGCTTCACTTATGTTCCCTTGTGTTGTTTTCTGGCCGCTCTCCGGCATCGACAGCTCCGTTTCGTTGAATCCTTGCCTATGCTCTCAGCTCGACCGGCATGGTCGAGACCTCTGCGAGACGGGTGGGGACATGGGGACGGTGGGGCACGTGGGCGAGAAGGTGCGCTGGGGGATCCTGGCGACGGGCGGCATCGCGGAGCGGTTCACCACCGACCTGCTGACGCTCGACGGCGCCGAGGTGGTGGCGGTGGCGTCCCGCAGCGAGGCGCCCGCGAAGGCCTTCGCGGAGCGGTTCGGGATACCGAGGGCGTACGGGGAGTGGGCCGGGCTCTTCGCCGACGCGGACGTGGACGTGGTGTACGTGGCGACCCCGCACCACGCGCACCGGGCGGCGGCCGGCCTCGCCCTGGAGGCGGGCAAGGCGGTGCTCTGCGAGAAGGCCCTCACGCTCAACGCCCGGGAGGCGGCCGAGCTGGTCGCCCTCGCCCGGGACCGGGGCCTCTTCCTGATGGAGGCCATGTGGATGTACTGCAACCCGCTGGTCCGGCGGATCGCGGAGCTGGTGCGCGACGGGGCCGTCGGCGAGGTCCGCACGGTCCAGGCGGACTTCGGGCTCGCGGGCCCGTTCGGGGCCGACCACCGGCTGCGGGACCCGAAGACCGGCGGCGGGGCGCTGCTCGACCTCGGGGTGTACCCGGTGTCGTTCGCGCAGCTGCTGCTCGGCGAGCCGGACTCGGTCCAGGCGCACGCGCTGCTCTCGCCGGAGGGCGTCGACCTGAACACGGGGATGCTGCTCGGCTGGTCCGGCACGGGGGCCTCGGCCCTGCTGTCCTGCTCGATCGCCGCGGACACCCCGCTGACGGCCTCGGTGACGGGTTCGCTCGGCCGGATCGACGTGCCGCGCGGCTTCTTCTTCCCCGAGCGCTTCACCCTGCACCGGAACGGCGCCGAGCCGGAGGAGTTCGTCGCGGAGGCCGACCCGCACTCCTTCCGGCACGAGGCCGCCGAGGTGGTGCGCTGCCTGCGGGCGGGCGAGAAGGAGTCCCCGCTGGTGCCGCTGGACGGTTCGCTCGCGGTGATGCGGACGCTCGACGCGGTACGGGACCGCATCGGCGTCCGCTATCCCGGGGAGTGACTTCCGCACGAACGGTCACGCGGGTACGAGCCCCGGGTTCCCCGCCTCGGTGACGAAGGAGGCGGCGGTGGTGACGGGGGCGCCCGGCGTCGTCACGTACGGGACCGTGCGGAAGTCGGCGCGGGCGCTCTCGCGGCCGAGCGAGACCTTCACGTACCCCCGCCGCCCGTTGAAGAAGCGCAGGTGGGGGTTGGCCCGCGTGAGCCTGTCGTAGTTCGAGGGGCGGTCGGCGCCGTCCTTGCCGCTGGTGATCGAGGTGGTGACGATCTCGGTGCCGACGGTGCGGGAGGACGGGTCGCGGAAGTCGGCCTTGAGGTCGAGGCCGTAGGAGACGTGGACGTCGCCGGTGAGCACCATCAGGTTCTCGACGCCGGCGGCCTCCGCGCCCGCCAGGACGCGCTGCCGGGAGGCCGGGTAGCCGTCCCAGGAGTCCATGGAGAGCTTGAAGTCGGCGGTGGGGCGGTCGCGGCGCTCGGCGAACACGACCTGCTGGGGCAGGACGTTCCAGCGGGCCCGGGAGCGGCGCCAGCCGTCGAGCAGCCAGCGCTCCTGGGTGGCACCGGTCAGGGTGCGCGACGGGTCCTCGGACTCGGGCCCCGGGACCTGCCAGCCGTCGCCGTACGCCTGGTCGGAGCGGTACTGGCGGGTGTCGAGGATGTCGAACTGCGCGAGCCGCCCGAAGCCGAGGCGCCGGTACAGCCGCATGTCGGGGCCCTCGGGGAGCTGGGGGCGGCGCAGCGGCTGGTGCTCCCAGTAGGCGCGGTAGGCGGCGGCGCGGCGGAGCAGGAACTCCTCGGGCGGGACGGTGTTCTCGGGGGTGTCGCCCGCGTAGTTGTTCTCGGTCTCGTGGTCGTCCCAGGTGACCACGAAGGGGTGGGCGGCGTGGGCGGCCCGCAGGTCGGGGTCGGTCTTGTAGAGGGCGTAGCGCAGCCGGTAGTCCTCCAGGGTCAGCGTCTCGCGGTCGAAGACGGCCGGGAGGACGCGGTCGGTGTAGGCGCGGGCGCCGCCGGCGGAGTCGACCGCGTACTCGTACAGGTAGTCGCCGAGGTGGAAGACGACGTCCACGTCCTCCTCGGCGAGGTGGCGGTGGGCGGTGAAGTGGCCGTCGTGGTACGCCTGGCAGGAGACGGCGGCGAGCGAGAGCGAGGCGTTGTGCGCGCCGGGGGCGGGGGCCGTACGGGTGCGGCCGGCCGGGCTGGTCCAGGCGCCGACGCGGAAGCGGTAGAAGTACTCCCGGCCGGGTTCGAGGTGTTCGACCTCGACGTGGACGGTGTGCCGGAACTCGGCGTGGGCGGTGGCGGTCCCGCGCCGCACGGTCCGCCGGAAGCGCTCGTCGCGGGCCAGCTCCCAGTGGACGGTGACGCGCCGGTCGGGCAGTCCGCCGTCGGGCTCGAAGGGGCGGGGCGCGAGCCGGGTCCAGAGCAGGACGGAGCCGGGCAGGGGGTCGCCGGAGGCGACGCCCAGAGTGAACGGGTCCTCGGTGACGCGCCGGGCGTCGAGTTCGGCGGCGGCCGCGGAGCCGGCCGCGGGCAGCTGGGTGGCGAAGGCGAGCGCGGCGGCGGCGCCGGTGACGGTGAGGAACCGCCGCCGCCCGAAGTGCCGTGCGGCTTCCCGGAGTTCCTGGTGATGCTCATGCGTCCGACTCATGTGCCCCTCCCCTGACGAATGCTGTTCGCTCGTCATTCGAGGGGGCCGGGACGACCACGCGTTGTCGGGTACAGGACATCCACGTGTCGGACGGATGAGTTCACGGTGCACGCGTCTCGCGTACGCTGCGCGCCCATGAGCATCGCAGTGGTGACGGGAGCGGGTTCGGGCATCGGCCGGAGCGTGGCCCTCGCGCTCGCGGCGGCGGGCTGGTCGGTGGCGCTCGCGGGCCGCCGGGCGGAGCCCCTGGAGGAGACGGCGGCGCTGGCCCCGGACGGGGACTTCCTGTGCGCCCCGACGGACGTGACGTCGGAGGCACAGGTCGCGGCCCTCTTCTCCTCGGTACGGGACCGCTACGGGCGCGTGGACCTGCTCTTCAACAACGCCGGTACGTTCGCGGGCGGCGGGACCCCGGTCGAGGACCTGGACCCGGCGACCTGGCGGGCGGTCGTGGACGTCAACCTGACGGGCGCGTTCCTGTGCGCGCAGGCGGCCTTCCGGGCCATGAGGGAGCAGGAGCCGCAGGGCGGCCGGATCATCAACAACGGCTCGATCTCGGCGCACGTGCCGCGCCCGCACTCGATCGCGTACACGGCGACGAAGCACGCGATGACGGGCCTGACGAAGTCCCTGTCCCTGGACGGGCGTCCGTACCGGATCGCCTGCGGCCAGCTCGACATCGGCAACGCGGCGACCGACATGACGGCCCGCATGCAGGCCGGCATCCTCCAGGCGGACGGCCGCCTGGCTCCGGAGCCGGTGATGGACGCGGCGGACGTGGCGGCGACGGTGGTGCACATGGCGGGGCTGCCGCTGGAGGCGAACGTGCAGTTCGCGACGGTGATGGCGACGGCGATGCCGTACATCGGCCGGGGCTGAGGCACGGGGAGGGGCCGGTGGGCCGGCGGGAACCCCGCCGGCCCACCGGCCCCTCCGTCACCCCTACGCCTGCCCGGTCTCGAACCGGGCGATCCTCCCGTCCTCGACGGTGAACCGCCAGCGGGTCCGCATCTCGCCCCAGGTGTCGTTGCGGTACCGGGCGACGAGGTCGCGCCCGTCGGCCTTCTGGGACTCGATCTCCATGTGGCCGCGCGAGGAGAAGACCTCCTTCTCGGTCCACTCGTCGAGGTTCCGGTCGGTGCCGTCGTCGGACATGGTGGCGCCGGGCGTGAGGGCCGCCCGGAAGGCCTCCTGGTCGTTGGCGTTGAGGGCCGCGACGAAGGCGCGCACGGCCGGGTCGGAGAGCTGCTCCACGGGAATGGTCATGCCCTACCCGTACACCGCCCACCCCGCCCGCCCCCCGGAACCGGGCCGCTCGCCCCGGCGTGTCAGCGACCGGGCTGGGCCACCTGGACGAGCGGAAAACGACCCGGCCCGGCGGCTGGCGCCGCCGGGCCGTGGCCGACCGGTCAACCGGCCGGCAGGTCGCCGTACCCCTCCGTCACTGGGGCGGCGTGCCCTGGTCGCGGCCCAGCTGCTGCTTGAGCTTGTCCTGGGCGGAGTCGACCTGGCCGCTGTACTTGCCCTGGGTCTTCTCGTCGGCGAAGTCGCCTGCCTTGTCGACGCCCTTTCCGGCCTGGTCCTCGTGGCCCTTGAGCATCCCCTTGAGCTTGTCCATGACCGACATCGTGGTACTCCTCGAAGTCTGTTCGTCAGCGGGCACCTCCAAGGGTCCCCCTTCACTGCCCCAGCCGCATCCGCGCACCCCTCGACCCTCACGAAGAAGGGTCCTGACCTGCGGTTTGGCGGTCAAGGGCATCAAGGGCCCCGAGCGGACGCGCGAGGCCGGGACAAAGCCCCCGGAGCCGTACCCGGGCATGGACAGTCCATGGCACTGGGGCCGTACGCCTGCAGGCAAAGGCGCGGACCGCTGCCCTCCGGCACCACAAGGGGCAGCACCACCTCTCCAAGCAGTTACACATATTGCACTTGGTTCACCTATTTCATATGGTTGAGGGTGGTAGTAGCCACTCGAAGTTGGGGACGCACCTATGCCCGTGACCCACCAGGACCAGAAACCGGCCAAGCAGAGGAAGCGCCCCACCGGCGACAGTACGACGACCTTCGGCTCCGAGACCGAGACCTCCCGCACTCGGAAGAAGGCACTGCGCAAGCGCCCCACCGAGAACCCGTCGTCCCTGCGCGGGACCCAGGCGCAGCGGACGCGGAAGGAGCAGCGCAAACGCAGCGTCGAGGAGGCCGTGCCACGCCTGCGTGACGCCCTCACCAGCAGCGCCGAGACGTTCCACATCACCCTCGCCGAGGCGGGCGAGGTCACCATGGAGGTGCCACGTGAAGCCCTGGCGGTCCTCGTGGAGACCATGGCGCTCATCAACTCCGGCCGCGCGGTCGAGGTGATCGCCAAGAGTACGGAGCTGTCCACCATCCAGGCAGCGAAGGCCCTCGGCGTCTCCCGGCCGCACCTGGTCAAGCTGCTCGACAAGGGCTTGATCGAGTTCCGCATGGTCGGCACCCACCGCCGTGTGGACGTCGCATCCCTGGAGGGCTACCGGCGCCGCGAACAGAACGAGCAAGCCCGACGCCGCCAAGCCGCGGTCGCCTCCGCCATCGGCTCCACCGAGGCCGAGGGGCTGAGCATCACCGCGGACACCACCGCCGACCTCGACGCCTACGCACGCGGAGAACTCGACGCCGCAGCCTTGCGCGCCCGCACCCTCGCCCGCTACACCCGTAAGGCCGCTGAGTGACCGATCCCTACAGCGAGCCCAACGGCGTCCTCCGAAACAGTCTCGGCATCACCGACGCAGACGAGCTTTCCGAAGCCGAATCGGACATCGCCGCGGTGGAACTCGCCGTTCTGGACGCCGAGCCGCTGCTCGGCAGCTACGACCTCGCACACCTGCAAGCCTTCCACCGGCAAATCTTCGGCAGCGTGTACCCGTGGGCCGGGGAGCTGCGCACCATTGAGATCTCCAAGGGCACATCGTTCTGTCCGTCGATCCACATCGCCTCCTACGCGGAGGACGTGTTCCGCAAGCTCGCCGACAACGACCACCTACAAGGCTTGGCCCGCCCGGAGTTCGTCCGAGCCCTGGCCGACCTGTACGGCGACGTGAACGCCATCCACCCCTTCCGGGAAGGCAACGGCCGCACCCAGCGCGCCTTCCTCGCCCAACTCGCCCGCGAAGCCGGCTACACCGTCTCCTGGCAGGACATGGACCAAGAGGAGAACATCGCCGCATCGGTGGCCAGCTTCAACGCGAACAACGACCTACTGGAGAAGATGCTCGACGCTCTGGTAAGACCCGCCTGACTGTCGTCCACCGGCGGCTCCGTCTCCGAGATCGGTCAGCCAGTCGCGGGCCGGCTCTTTCACATCGACAAGGCGCGGCCGGTCAGGCCTGTCGGCTATACCCGACAGGGCGTTCCGCCGTCCGGCTGCGGTACTCGACGTGCCGCAGGCCCCGTCGGGTGCGCTGGACGAGGTGTCCGGGGGTGCTGAAGGCGGCGTTGGAGAGCCAGCCGCGTCGCAGGAGCGACCCGCTCCCTTCGACGAGGTTGAGCTCGGGTGCGTAGGACGGCAGGTAGGAGACGGTCAGCCAATCCCGGGCCGCGGGGCGGCCTTGTGAACGCTGAGGTTGTCCCAAGCGAGCACGATCGGGCCGCCGAGCCGCTGGCGTTCGACGGTCGGCCCGCCCCCTTGTGGATACCGCACGCCTCCGGCGATACCGCAGCAGACGACCAGCCGCCAGCCCCTACGACACCACGGGTTCCACCCCAGTAACGCGGGCAAGCCCCCGAAAGACCGGAAAGGGCCTCCGACGCAGGTCAGAGGCCCTATCCGAGGAAAAGCCCCAGGTGGCGGCAGACGAGTCGGGCTGTACGCCGAGGACTGTCGGCGCAACGCCATGACCTGCACAAACGTGTAGGGACGGCCTCCCGTGGCCACTTTGGTGGCTACGCAACAAGACGTCCCCGTCCGGATCGGTCCCGGACGGGGACGTCGTCGCTCCTGAGGTCAGACAGTCTGCTCGACGCGTTCGAAGATGTCCGCGTCCGTCTCCCGCTGCCAGGCCGGCAGGTCGGCCCAGTCGGCGACGTATCCGGGCTTGGGGTCCTCGAAGTGCCTGAACATCTGGGCGGTCCAGCAGATCGCGACGAATCGCCCCTTCTGCTCGCGGGTGAGCCGGGCCGCATGCCCGCCGCTGACCTCGATGAAGTCGCGCACCTGCCCGTACACGGCGGCGGCGGCTTCGCGCTCCCACGCGGGCGTCTCGTCCCACGGCGTGACGTAGCCGGGCTTCGGCTCGCCGGGACAGTGCTTGTGCACACCGTCGATCCACGCCTCGCGGAAGATCCGGCCGTCGTTCATGCGCGTGTCCCTCTCGTCATGCGGTGCGCGGAAGCGCCGCGATTCGGTGATCAAGAGTCGAGACTCGGTCATCGGACACGAGCGGGGCAAGACGCCCCCGAAGCCCGTCCAGCTTCTTGCCGATGAACCCCGAATCCGACCGGTCGGCCAGTCCGAGTGCCTGCTCCGCGTAGTGCACGACCTGGTCGATGTCCCGCCTCGATCTCTCCGCCCGGACCGCGTACACGGGCGGTGAGCGGCGCACCCTTGAGGTCCCTGTTCGATCCGGAGAAGGAGTCGTCCGAGTTCGTCGCAGACGGCGCTGGATCGACCGGGCCTCCTCCCTGCGCCGGGAGCAGCGGATCACCTGAGCCACTACGCTCCGGCCATGGACGACGAACCGCTCGCGGAGTGGGCCGAGCGCCGGGACGCGAGGATCGGGCAGCTCCGTGCCGTACCCCTCGTGACCGGCGACGGCCCGCGGGCATCGCACCTGAACCCCGACGCTCCCCGCGCGATCCAGCGGTGGAACGGGCATCTGTGGGAGGCGCACGGCTTCGCGGCGAACCTCGCGGAAGCACGGCGCCTCCTGTTCCCCCGTGCCGAGACCGCCGCCACTCCCGAGGCGCCGCCGAAGCTCGGTCCCGGGACCGGCAGACATCGGAAGCCTCCGACGCCCTGATGACTCCGCCGGCGTCCCGGCCCGATTCCCGGCTCGGCCGGCACCCGTTCAAGCCGCCCGGCGTGGCTGCCTTCATGGCTACCTTCGAACCGGTACGGAACAGGGTGGGGCGACGCCCCTGTTTTCACAGGGAAGGCCTCTGACCTGCGGTATCGCTGGTCAGAGGCCTTGAGGGGCAGACGAGTCGGGCTGTACGCCGGGTTCTGTGCCCCGGGACCTCGCGGTCGTCGGGGTGACGGCCATCCATCTAGGACCGGCGTTGCCGCCGGCCTCCTGCGGTCTACCCGCGGACTCGGGCGAGCAGCCCTCGAACATCCGCGCAGGGACACCGGGGTGTCCCCTCTTGACCTTGCTCCGAGTGGGGTTTACCTAGCCGCCTGAGTCACCTCAGGCGCTGGTGGTCTCTTACACCACCGTTTCACCCTTACCGAGGTCCGTACGGATACGGTCCCGGCGGTCTGTTTTCTGTGGCACTGTCCCGCGGGTCACCCCGGGTGGCCGTTAGCCACCACCCTGCTCTGTGGAGCCCGGACGTTCCTCGGGGAGATCCGGAGATCCCCACGCGGCCGCCCGCCCGGCTCGTCTGCCGTGCCGACCATGCTACCCGCCGCACCGGCCCGCCCTTGACCCTGCCGCAGCGTCAGGGTTTCTACTGGCCCCATGCGCATCGGCGAGATCGCCGCCCTGGTCGGGGTCACCCCCCGGGCCGTGCGGCACTACCACCAGTCCGGGCTGCTGCCCGAGCCCGCGCGGCGGGCCAACGGGTACCGGGAGTACGGCGTCCGGGACGCCGTCCTGCTCGCTCGCATCCGGCGCCTCACCGCACTGGGGCTCGGCCTCGACGAGGTGCGGGACGTGCTCGCGGACGACGAGGGGCGCGGGCTCGTGGAGGTCCTGGAGGAGCTGGCCGACGACCTCGCCCGGCAGGAGGCCGTGCTGCGGGAGCGGCGGAAGCGGCTCGCCGCTCTCCTGGACGACGCCCGCGCCGGGCGACTGCCCGCCGACGGGCCCGTCTCGCCGGAGTTCGCCGCGCTCCTGGCGGGCCTGGGCGAGCCGCCCGCCTCCCCCATGGCCGTGAAGGACCGGCAGGTCCTCGCCCTGCTCGACGCCGTCGTGCCGGAGGAGGACCGGGCGCGCCTGATGGAGTCCCTGCGCGGGATGGCCCCGTCCGCGTACGAGGTGTACGCGCTGTTCGACGCCCTGGAGGACGCCGCGCCGGACGATCCCCGCGTGGACGGGGCCGCCCGGGTGCTCGCGGACTCCCTGCCGGACCTCCCCGGGGCCGAGCTGCCGGAGGGCGCGGCGGACGGGCGCGGCTCCGGGTCCCTCCTCGCCGACGCCGTCTTCGCGGACCTCTCCCCCGCCCAGGAGGCGGCCCTGCGCCTCGCGATGCGTCTCGTACGGGACCGAGTACGGGAACGGGTACAGGACCGGCGGGAGGGGACCCCGTGACGACCGCACGCCCCCTCCGGGTCCTCGCCTGTGCCGTCCTCCCCCTCGAAGCCGTCCTCGTCGTCCGCCTCGTCGGGGGCGTACGGACACCCGCCCCCGTCCTCGTCCTCGCCGAAGTCCTCGTGGCGGGCCTCCTCCTCGCCGAAGGCCTCGCCTACCTGCGGTTGCGGCGGCGCGGGCTCTCGCGGCGGGACGCCGTGGCGGAGCTGGTGCCCGGGCCCGTGCTGCGGCTCCTCGGGCACGAGCTGCGGCTGCTCGCGAGCCTGGGGCGGTGGGTCGCGCGCCGGCCGCACGGGACCGCCGGCGCGGACGGGGTGTTCCCGTACGCCCGCGACCAGGCCGCGCTGATGTACGGCTTCGCGTTCGTGTGCGTGGTCGAGACGGTCGGCCTGTCGTTCCTGCTCGCCCGCTGGCCTCTCGTCCACGGGATCGTCCTGGTCCTGGACGTCTACACCGTGCTCTTCGTCCTCGGTCTGCACGCCGCCTCCGCGACCCGCCCGCACGTCCTCGCCGGAGGCGTCCTGCGGCTGCGGCAGGCCGCCCACGTCGACCTGCGGATCCCGCTCGACCGGATCGCGTCCGTACGGCGGGAGACGCTGTTCTCCCACGAGAAGGCGGAAGGCGAGCTGAACCTCGCCGTCGGCGCGCAGACCTCCGTCACCGTCGAGCTGACCGAGCCGGTGGACGCGCCCCGGCTGCTCGGCGCGCCCCGGCCCGTACGGGTCGTCAGGGTCCACGCCGACGACCCGCAAGCCCTGTACGGAGCACTCACGCGGGCGCGAACAGCACCTTCGCCCGCCCCGGGTCCGCCTCCGCGAGTCTGACCCGCAGCCACTCCCCCAGCGGCAGCGGGGATTCGCCGCCCGCGATCCGGGCGACCACCGCCGGGTCCTCCAGGTGGACGGTGCCGGTGGACGGCTCGCGCTCCTTGACGTCGATCACGTACGCGTCGAAGAGCTCCCCGATCCGGTCCTTCAGGAGCGCCGCCTCGACGACGTCGACGCTCTCGCGCTCGACGGAGCCGGCGCGGCGCGAGCCCGCGGCCATCTCGTCGGGGAGCGAGGGCAGCGCGGCCCGCACCCACTCGGGCGGCTCGTCCCCGGCGACCGCCGCCACGCACAGCTCGCTCGCGTACCGGTCGACGAGGCGGCGCAGCGGGGCGGTGCAGTGGGTGTACTCGTCGGCGACGGCGGCGTGCACGGCCGGGTCGGGGACGTGGCCGTCGGTGAAGACGGTGTACCCGGCGCCGCGCAGGAGGGTCGTGCACTCCTGGAGGAAGGCGGCGTGGCGCGGGTTCGAGGGGTCGGCGGAGCGGACGACGTCGGCGTACGGGACGTGGTGCGGCCAGTCGACGCCGAGGGCCTGCGCGGAGCGGCGCAGCCGGGCCACGGCGCCGTCGGGCGCGGTGGGGAGGGTGCGCAGGATGCCGGTGCCGGCGGCGGTCATCAGGTCGGCGGCGGCCATGCCGGTGAGCAGCGAGATCTGCGCGTTCCAGCTCTCGGAGGGGAACGGGGCCCGGTAGACCAGGTCGTAGCCGTCGTCCTTCTCGACGATCTCCTGTTCGGGGACGTCGAGGGAGATCCCGCCGCGCTCGATCTCGACGGCCTCGCGCAGGCGCCCGATCTCGCGCAGCAGGGCGACGGGCTCCTCGGCGGTGCCGGAGTCGAGCCGCCGCTGCACGCCCGCGTAGTCGAGCTTGGCCCGGCTGCGGACGAGGGCGCGGCGCACGTCGGTGGCGACCCTGCGCCCCTCGGCGTCGAGGTCGATCCGCCACAGCACGGCGGGCCGGACCTCGCCGGGGAGGAGACTGGCGGCGCCCTCGGAGAGGACGGCGGGGTGGAGGGGGACCTTGCCGTCGGGGAAGTAGAGGGTGAGGACCCGCCGGTGGGCCTCGGCGTCGAGCGCGGAGCCGGGGGCGACGAAGGCGGCGACGTCGGCGATGGCGTAGTGGACGCGGTAGCCGCCGTCGGCCCTGCGGGCCAGGTGCACGGCCTGGTCGAGGTCGGTGGAGGTGGGCGGGTCGACGGTGAAGAAGGGCAGGTCGGTGGCGTCGTGCGCGGGGAGCCGGGGCGCCTTCGCGGCGGTCTCGGCCTCGGCGAGGACGGCGGGCGGGAAGGCGCCGGGGACCGCGAGTTCGGTACGGAGGGCGCGCAGGGCGGCCCGCAGGGGAGCCTCGGCTGCGCCGGTCACGTGTAGGGGGCGGCGGGGCATGGACCGAGCGTAGGGGGTGGGGGCGGGCGCGTCATGTCGGCGCCTTCTCCGCGAGGGGTTCGGGCGTCTTCTCCGCGAGGAGGTCGGCGTCTTCTCCGCGAGGGGTTCGGCACCTTCTCCACGAGGAGGTCGGCGCCTTCTCCGCGAGGGGTTCGGCACCTTCTCCACGAGGAGGTCGGCGCCTTCTCCGCGAGGGGTTCCGGCGCCGCTTTGTAGGCTGGGCGGCCGGGGCCGCACCCCCACCCCCGTCCGTACGAAGGAGAACCACCGTGCTCGTGCTGCTGCCGCCCTCCGAAGGCAAGGCTCCGTCGGGGAGCGGGGCGCCCCTGAAGCCGGAGTCGCTGTCCCTGCCGGGGCTCGCGGAGGCGCGGGCGGCGGTCCTGGACGAGCTGGTCGAGCTGTGTGCCGCCGACGAGGAGAAGGCCCGCGGGGTGCTCGGCCTGAGCGAGGGGCTGCGCGGCGAGGTCGCGAAGAACGCCGAGCTGCGGACGGCCGGCGCGCGCCCGGCCGGGGAGGTCTACACCGGCGTCCTGTACGACGCGCTCGGTCTGGCGACCCTGGACGCGGCGGCCCGGGAGCGGGCCGGGGACGCGCTCCTGGTCTTCTCCGGCCTGTGGGGCGCCGTGAAGGTGACCGACCGCATCCCGTCGTACCGCTGCTCGATGGGGGTCAAGCTGCCGGGCCTCGGCGCGCTCGGCGCGCACTGGCGGGGCCCGATGGCGTCCGTGCTTCCCGGGGCGGCCGGGGACGGGCTCGTCCTGGACCTGCGCTCGTCGGCGTACGCGACGGCGTGGCGGCCGAAGGGGGAGGTCGCGGCGCGGACGGCGACGGTGCGGGTGCTGCACGCGCCGACCCGGAAGGTGGTCAGCCACTTCAACAAGGCGACGAAGGGCCGGATCGTACGGAGCCTCCTGGAGGCGGGCGCGGAGCCCGGCACCCCGGCGGAGCTGGTGGAGGCGCTGCGGGACCTGCGGTACGTGGTGGAGGAGGGCGGGAAGCCGGGGGCGCTGGACGTTCTGGTGGACGAGATCCACTGAGAAGCCGTTGCGCTCTGCGCAACACTCGTTGCGGGTGGCGCTCGACCTCGTCAGGATGAGGCCATGACGAGCGTGTTCGACCTTGCCCCGGAAGCCCCCGTCGTCCCCGTGGTGGTGATCGAGGACGCCGCCGACGCGGTCCCCCTGGCCCGCGCCCTGGTGGCCGGCGGGCTGCCGCTGATCGAGGTCACGCTGCGGACCCCGGCCGCGCTCGACGCCCTGCGGGCGATCGCGGACGGGGTGCCGGAGGCGGTCGTCGGCGCCGGGACCGTCGTCTCGGCGGCCGGGGTCGCGGACGCGGTCGGCGCCGGGGCCCGGTTCCTGGTCAGCCCCGGCTGGACCGGGCGGCTCCTCGGCGCGATGCGGGAGTCGGGCGTGCCGTTCCTGCCGGGGGTCTCGACGGTCTCGGAGGTCGTGGCGCTGCTCGAACAGGGCGTGGACGCGATGAAGTTCTTCCCGGCGGAGGCGGCGGGCGGCGTTCCGTACCTGAAGTCCCTCGCGGGCCCGCTCCCGCAGGCCCGCTTCTGCCCGACCGGCGGCGTCTCGCTCTCCTCCGCCCCCGCCTACCTCGCCCTGCCGAACGTCGGCTGCGTCGGCGGTACGTGGATGCTGCCGCCCGACGCCCTCGCGGCCCGCGACTGGGCCCGGGTCGAGTCCCTGGCGCGCGGGGCGGCGGCGCTGCGGGCGCCGGTCAGCGGCCGGTGAACCCGGCGGTCAGGTGGTCGGTCACCGGACGGTAACCGAGTCGTTGGTACAGGGCGTTGCTGGTGGGGTTGGCCAGGTCCGTGAAGAGCAGGACCTGCACGGCCCCGGCGTCCAAGGCGGCGCGGCTCGCGGCGGTGGTGACACCGGCGGCGTACCCGCGTCCGCGGGCGGCGGGCGGGGTGTAGACCAAGTGGACGCGGGACTGGCCCTCGGCCACGGGCGAGAAGCAGGCCATGGAGACGGGCCGCCCGTCGGCCCCCTCCCAGAGGAGCAGCCGGCCGCCGGAGATCCGTTCCGCGACGGGTCCGCTGTAGTCCTCCCCCGGCTCCTCGCCGATGTCCCGGACGAACTCCCGTGCCCAGGCGGCGGCGAGGGGCACGTCGGCGGCGGTGGCGACGCGGGCGCGGCCTGCGGGGGCCGGGTCCGGCGGGGTGAGCGTCCCGAGCCGGAAGAGCCGCATCCGGAAGGTGGCGGTCCAGGGGCGTCCGGTGGCCTCCGCGAACGCCTCGACGGCCGCGGTCTCGCCTCGCAGGACGGTCACCCCCGCGTCCCCGAAGGGGCCCGGCAGGGAGGCGAGCGCGCGGGCCGCCTCCGGCGCCACCGTCCCGAAGGTCGGCTCCCCCGGCGCGGCCACCACGAGCACCCCGGTGACCCGCCCGTCCGGCTCGGCCCACCAGCCGAGCCGCCCGGCGGTGTCCACGAGCGTGAGCACGCCGGTGTTGCGGGCGGGTTCGGCGGACAGCAGGGCGCCGGCGGCCGCGCGGAAGGCGGCCGGGTCGTCGGTGAAGTGCCATGTCATGGACGGTGATGGTGGTACGGGGGCGGATCCCCGCGCCACCCGTTTCCCCTCGCCCTACCGCAGGTGCGAGGTGTCGTTGAGGAGGCGTACGGAGGCGTTGCCGTCCGCGTAGTAGGCGACGGCCGAGATCGAGGCGGCCGACAGCTCCATGCGGAACAGGGACTCCGGCGGGGCGCCGAGGGCCAGCCGGACCAGGGTCTTGATCGGCGTGACGTGGGTGACGAGGAGGACGGTGCGGCCCGCGTGGGCGGCGGTCAGCCGGTCCCGGGTCGCCGCGACGCGCCGGGCGACGGTCGCGAAGCTCTCGCCACCGCCGGTCGGCGCGGCCTTCGGGGAGGCGAGCCAGGCGTCCAGGTCCTCGGGGTACCGCTCGCGGACCTCGCCGAAGGTCAGCCCCTCCCAGGCACCGAAGTCGGTCTCCCGCAGGCCCTGTTCGATCCGCACGTCGAGCCCGAGGCGGGCGGCGACGGCGGCGGCGGTCTGGCGGCAGCGGGTCAGGGGCGAGCTGACGATCTCCTGGATCGTGCCCCGGGCGGCGAGCGCGGCGGCCACGGCCTCGGCCTGCCGCAGCCCGGCCGCCGACAGCTCGGGGTCGGTCCCGCCGCTCCCGGAGAACCGCTTCTCGGGCGTGAGCGCGGTCTCCCCGTGCCGCAGCAGCACGAAGGTCGCGGGCGCCCCCGTGTCGGGCGCGGCCCAGCCCTGCGGGGAGGCGCCCCGCGGCTGTACGGAGACGGGCGCGGGGGCGTCGGAGCGCGTGGCTCCGGTGCCGGTGGCGGCCGCCCGGTCCGGCTCCGCGCCGGTGGGCGCGGGGCCCGGGTCCGTACGGGTGCGCGCCGCCTGCCCGGTCGGCGCCGGAGCGCCCGCCTCGGCCTCGAAGTCCCCCGAGGCGGTCGGGGTGGACGAGGCCGCCGTGGCCTCTTCGGCGGCGAACAGGCCGTCGCCCGCGGCCGGCCGGGCGCCCGCGCCCGCGCCCGTGGGCGCACTCGTGCGCGTGGACGTACTCGTACCGGCGGCGGTCGTCGACAGCGCCGCCCTCGCCCGGGCCGCCCCCGCCCGCGCGTCGCCCGGCGGGCCCGACGGCGGCGGGGCCGAGGCGTTGCGGGCGGCGGAGGCGTCGAGGGACGCCGTGGAGCCGGAGGGCTCCCACCGGCGCCCGAGCCGCCCCGCGTCCATCGCCTCGTTCGCCAGCCGGTCCGCGTGCTTGTTCCGCTCGCGCGGGATCCACTCGTAGCGGACGCGGCCCGCCGGGAAGACCCGGCCGGCCTCGGCCGCGAGCGGCTTCATGTCCGGGTGCTTGATCTTCCAGCGGCCGGACATCTGCTCGACGACCAGCTTGGAGTCCATGCGGACGTGGACGGTGGCGTCCGGGAAGAGCTCCCGGGCCGCCTTGAGGCCCGCGACCAGGCCCTTGTACTCGGCGACGTTGTTCGTCGCCACACCGATGTACTCGGCGGCCTCGGCGAGCGTCTCGCCCGTCGCCGCGTCCAGGACCACCGCCCCGTAACCGGCGGGCCCCGGGTTGCCCCGGGAGCCTCCGTCCGCCTCGACGACGAGCTCGCGCGCGGAGGTCATTACAGGCCGGACTCCGAGGTGCGGACGAGGATCCGGCGGCAGTTCTCGCACCGGACGACCGCGTCCTTGGCGGCGGCGCGGACCTCGTTGAGCTCGGTGATGTTGAGCTCGATGTGGCAGCCCTCGCACTTGCGCTGGTAGAGGCGGGCCGCGCCCACGCCGCCCTGCTGCTCGCGCAGCTTCTCGTACAGCTTGAGCAGGTCGGCCGGGACGGAGCCCGCGACCAGCTCGCGCTCCTTGGCGACGGAGGCGGTCTCGGCGTCCAGCTCGGCCTGGGCGGCGTCGCGGCGGGCGGTGGCGTCGTCGGTCTTGGCCTGGACGGCGGAGACGCGCTCGGTCAGCTCGGCGAGGCGGTCCTGGATCGACTCGCGGCGCTCCATGACCTCCAGGACGATCTCCTCCAGGTCGCCCTGGCGCTTGGCGAGGGAGACGATCTCGCGCTGGAGGTTCTCCAGGTCCTTCGGGGAGGAGACGGCGCCGGAGTCGAGGCGCTGCTGGTCGCGCGCGGCGCGCTGGCGGACCTGGTCGACGTCCTGCTCGGCCTTGGTCTGCTCGCGGCCGCAGTCGCTCTCCTCGGTCTGCGCGGCGACGAGCAGGTCGCGCAGCTGGTTGAGGTCCTTGGTGAGCGCCTCGATCTCGGCGTGCTCGGGCAGCGAGCGGCGCTTGTGGGCGAGCTGCTGGAGGCGGGTGTCCAGGGCCTGGACGTCGAGGAGGCGGATCTGGTCGGCGGGCGCGGCGTTCAGTTGGGGGCTCCAGGAGAAGAGGTGTGGTGGGAGGACCAGGGGTCGGTGACCGTCTTCGAGACGTGGACGCGGAGGTCCCAGCCGTGACGGTCGGAGATCGCTTCGAGCTGCGCGGCCGCCTGCTCGCACCAGGGCCACTCGGTGGCCCAGTGGGCGGCGTCGACCAGGCCCAGCGGGGTCCGCTGGGTGGCCTCGGAGACGGGGTGGTGGCGCAGGTCGGAGGTGAGGAAGGCGTCCACGCCGGCGGCGCGCACGGCGTCGAAGAGGCTGTCGCCGGAGCCGCCGCTGACGGCGACGCGGCGCACGGGCGTGCCGGGGTCGCCGGCGACCCGGATGCCCTGCGCGGTGGCGGGCAGCCGCGCGGCGGCGCGGGCGGCGAACTCGGCGAGGGTCTCGGGGCGGTCCAGCTCGCAGATCCGGCCGAGGCCGTTCTCGGGGACGAGCGGGCCGGTGACGCGCAGGCCGAGGGCGCCGGCGAGGGCGTCGGAGACGCCGGGGTCGGCGGTGTCGGCGTTGGTGTGCGCGACGTGGAGGGCGATGTCGTTCTTGATGAGGTCGTGCACGACGCGGCCCTTGAAGTGGCCGGCCGCGACCGTCGTCGTACCGCGCAGGTAGAGCGGGTGGTGGGCGACGATCAGGTCGGCGCCGAGGGAGACGGCCTCGTCGACGATCTCCTGGACGGGGTCGACGGCGAAGAGGACGCGGCCGACCCGGGCGTCGGGGTCGCCGCAGACGGTACCGACGGCGTCCCACTGCTCGGCCCGGTCGGGCGGCCAGAGGGCGTCGAGTTCGGCGATGACTTCAGACAGACGGGGCACGGGGGAAAGGCTACCTGTCCCGCGTACTCCACCGCCCTGGCCTGTGGACGACCCCGTCCGGGCCCCGGCCCCCGCGGACGACCCCGCCCTCCGGCCGCACCCCCGCCACCGGAGCCACCGACTCCACTTAGGCTCCCCTTACCCGGGACCACCGCCGGTCACTCCAGCACACCCGCCCTCCCCCGCTCAGCAGAACCGCCGGACGGCCACCCTTATGTGTGAAGTGAGCGGGCTCGTGTTGTTCGGCTGGAAGTGCGAAAACTAGCTTCGTCGCCGGAGGTGACGAGTCGATGACAGCGTGTGCCATCGAGACGACGGCCGAGGACGACGACCGCGAAGGGAAGCAGGGCGGGAGCGGCGGCCGGCCGACGGGGTTCACGACCACGGCGAACGGCGCGTACGCGGCCAGGCTCGCGGGCGTCGGCGACGCCCTGTACGTGGAGAGGTGGACCCTCGACGGCCCGGAGCCGTACGCCGTGCCGCTCCCCCTCGGCCAGCCGGAGGAGCCGCACACCCAGCTCCTGCCCCTCGCGGACGGCCGGGTCCTCGTCTGCCGCCGCGTGGACGGGCGGCGGCGCTCCTTCTCCCTGCTCTACCCGACCGGCCCGGCCACCGGGGAGCTGCGGCTCGGCTCGGTGGACGCGCCCGGCTCCGAGGGGCTCGTGCTGCTCCCGCCCTCGCCGGACGGCATCTGCGCGTACGCGATGTGCGTCGGCCCCGACTCCACGACGCTGTGGCTGGTGGCGGGCGGGGCCTTCGGCCCCGAGCGGGTCGCGGAGGTCGAGGGGCACTGCTCGGGCGGGGTGTGGCTGGACCGCACGGGCCGGATGCTCGCCCTGGACCGGCGGCTCGGCGACGGCCCCGTGAAGGCGGTCGCGGTCGACCTGGAGCGGGGCGGGGAGGTCACGCCGCTGCTCCAGATCACCGAGGAGAGCGACGACCGGCTGCTGCTCGCGGACCCGGACAGCGGGCTGCTCCTGATCCGCTCCGACGCGCCGTCGCCGGGCCACGACCGGCTCGGCTGGGGCGTCCTCGGGAGCCTGCTCCCGGTGCGCTTCCCCGACTGCCTGCGCCTTGACGACGCGGCGGTGACGCCCTTCGCCGTGCAGCCGGGGCAGGTGCTCATGCCGGAGAGCTGCGCGGTGGCGCTGCGGATCGACGCGGCGGCCGGGAGCTGGGTGGGGACCTGGCGGCCCTCGTCCCGCCGGATGGACCAGCTGGCGGTCCCGCAGGGCTGGCTGGCGGGCGCGGGCCTGTGGACGCCCGGGGGCGTCCTGCGGCTGCCGTACGCGACGCCGGGGACGCCGTGCGGGCTCGCGGCCCTGGAGCCGCCGCCCGAGCCGGACCCCGTGCCGGAGCCGGAGCCGGTGGCGGTCCCCGAGGAGCCCCGGGCGTGCCGTCCCGTACCGCTCCAGCAGGCTCCCCTCACGGACCGCCGGCCGGCTGGCTAGACTCTCGGGCCGCACGGCAGGAACGATCTACACGGGGTGAGTTGCAGCATGTCGGAAGCAAGCACGGAGGGTACGGAGCCGCACGGCTCCGGGCGGCATCGTGGTGAGGCCTCGCCGGCGGAGGACTCCTCGTCCTCGCCGCACGGCCGCCACCGCCGCGAGCCCGACGCGCAGTGACCGGGCGCACGGTGTGATCCGGAGGGCCCGGGGGAGACCCCGGGCCCTCCGGCGTTCCCGCCGCGTTCCCGGCCGTGCCCTGCGCCGTGCCCTCCGCCGCGCCTTCCGCCGTCCTACGCGTGTTCCACGAAGGTGTCGGCGAGTACGGGGGCGTCGTCGCGCTCCGCCGCCGCGACCGTCACCTGGGTGCCGCCCTCCACGGCCCACATCCGGATGCGCAGGGTCTCGCCGGGGAAGACGATCCCGGCGAAGCGGGCGCGGTAGGCGCGGACGCGGGCGACGTCCCCGTCGAGCAGGATGTCCACGACGGCCTTGAGGGTCATCCCGTAGGTGCAGAGGCCGTGCAGGATGGGCCGGTCGAAGCCGGCGAGGGCCGCGAACTCCGGGTCGGCGTGCAGCGGGTTCCAGTCGCCGGAGAGGCGGTAGAGCAGGGCCTGCTCCTCGCGCACGGGCCGCTCCACGGTCCGGTCGGGCGCGCGGTCGGGCAGGGCGAGCCGGTCGGAGGGGCCGCGGTCGCCGCCCCAGCCGCCCTCGCCGCGCACGAAGATCCGGGCGTCGCTCGTCCACAGCGGGCCGTCGGCGTCGGCGGTCTCGGAGCGCAGGACGAGGACGGCGGCCTTGCCCTTGTCGTGGACGGCGGCGACGCGGGAGGTGGAGACGGCGCGCCCGCCGGTGGGGAGGGGGCGGTGGAGGGTGATCGACTGGGCGCCGTGCAGGACGCTCATGAGGTCGACGTCGACGCCGGGGGCGGAGAGCCCGTCGACGATCCCCATGCCGCCGCCCGCGACGGTGGCGAAGCTGGGCAGGACGTGGAGCCGGGATTCCAGGGTGTAGCGGAGTTCGCCGGGGTCGGTGGCGGGCGCGCCCGCGCCGAGGCCGAGGTGGTAGAGCTAGACGTCCTTGTGGTCCCAGGCGATCTCGGTGCTGCGGGGTTCGGCGGCGACGGCCTTGGCTGCGTCGATGGGCATCGGGCTGCGGCTCCTCACGCGATGGCCCCAGGGCACGATCGCCCCGGAGCACGGTGGCCCCGAGCGCGGTCACTCCGGGGCACGGTCGCCCCGGAGCGCGGTCGCTCTGGAACGTGTTCCAGTTCGGTGGCCCTCATGTATAGCCGAGGCGACGGGGCTTGGGAACCCTCGCTGACGGCACGTCAGAGGCCTTACGGGGCCGACCCCGGAGGAGTACGGGCCGACCGGTGCCGGCGGGCCGGTCGGCCGATGATGGCGACCGGGGGCGCCGTGCGGGCGTCGGACGCCTGGCCGGTGCAGGTCTTCTGCGCGGGTCGCGCGGGAGCGGCCATCGAGGTCCGGGCCGCGATCCCGGCTCCGGCGACGACGGTGACGCCGGTCGCCGCCAGGGCGATGCGGCGGCCTTTTCCGGACAGCCGGTGCTTCGGCGTTTCCCCGCCCCGTACGCGTGCGTTCCGCGGATCGCGGCCCCGTCCCCTCGGGGCGCGCCCACCATGACCCGGCCTCCGCGCGCCCTACCCTGGTCCCCGTGACCGAGATGCCGCGGGACCACCGCCCGGGAAAGTCCGTGAGAGTCCTGCTCGCCGAGGACCAGGGGATGATGCGCGGGGCACTGGCCCTACTGCTCGGCATGGAGCCGGACATCGAGGTGGTCGCGCAGGTCGGGCGCGGGGACGAGATCGTGGACGCGGCGCTCGTGGCGCGGCCGGACGTGGCGCTGCTCGACATCGAGCTGCCGGGGCGTTCGGGCCTGGACGCGGCGGCGGATCTGCGGGACGAGGTGCCGGACTGCCGGGTGCTCATCCTGACGACGTTCGGCCGGCCGGGGTACCTGCGGCGGGCGATGGAGGCGGGGGCGGCCGGGTTCCTGGTGAAGGACGGGCCCGTGGAGGAGCTGGCCGAGGCGGTCCGGAAGGCCCTGCGGGGCGAGACGGTCGTCGACCCGGCGCTCGCGGCGGCGGCCCTCGGCGCGGGCCCGAGCCCCCTGACGGCCCGCGAGCGGGACGCGCTTGCGGCCTCGGTGGACGGCGCGACGGTCGCGGACATCGCGGCGGCCCTGCACCTCTCGGAGTCCACGGTCCGCAACTACCTGTCGTCCGCGATCGGCAAGACGGGCACCCGCGACCGCACGGAGGCGGTGCGGGCGGCCCGCCGGCAGGGCTGGCTCTGAGCCGCGAGGGGCGCGCACAGGACCGGCGACTCGGCGCCGCGCGGACATATACGCAGGACCGGCGTTCGGCGGCTCCGCGCGGACATACGTACAAGACCGACCGTCGGCGGCCCCCGCATCCTCCCTCCATGAGCGAACTCACGGGTGAACACGACACCGGGCGCGCCCACGGACTGCACGTGGTGCACGACGGTCCCCGACAGGCGCCCCCACTGCTGCTGATCCACGGTTCGGGGGCCTCGGGCGCCACGTGGGGCCGATGGTCCCCGCGCTCGCCCGCCACCACCACGTCGTCCGGGTCGACCTCCCGGGCTGCGGCCAGTCCCCGCCCGTGCCGTCGTACGACGTGCCCGCGCAGGCGGGCCGGGTGGCGGCGGTCCTCGACGGCCTCGGGCTGCGCTCCGTCGCCGTGGCCGGGCACTCCAGCGGCGGTTACGTCGCCACCGCGCTCGCCGAGCGGCGCCCCGACCTGGTGAGGTCGCTCGCGCTGATCAGCTCCGGTCCGGCCCCCGACGCGCTGCTCCCGCAGCCGCTCGTCCTCCGGGTCCTGCTGGCCCCGCCCTTCGGCCCGCTCCTGTGGGCGTTGCGTTCGGACGCGGTGATCCGCAAGGGGATCGGCGCGACGGCCGCCCGCCCGGTGGAGGTCCCGGACGACATGGTCGCCGACCTGCGGGGCGGCACGTACCGCACGACCAGGGAGGTGCTGCGGTGCAGCACCGCCTACATCGCCGAACGGAGCGTGCCCGAGCGCCTCGCCGCCCTCGGAGTGCCGCTGCTGGTGGTCTTCGGCGGCGCCGACCCCCGCTGGGAGCCGTCGTCGGCGCACCGGTACGGGGCGGTGCCGGGCGCGCGGATCGAGACGCTGCCCGGCGTCGGGCACCTGGCCCTGCTCGAAGAGCCCGCCGCGACCGCCGCGCTGCTGCTGGGCTTCACGGCGCCGGGCGGCGACGTCCCGTCCGTACGGCCCTAGGCTGGTCCCATGCGGCCGACGGAAGCACCGCTCGACTGGACACGCGTGGACGTCGTGGTCCCGCGCGCCCCGCTCCGGACGTCGGGGATCGGCATGGCCGGCTTCCGGCAGGGCGTCTCCGCGCCGGTGGACATCGCGATGGTCGCGCACCCCGCCGTCACCCTGCTCGTCGACCTGAGCGGGGAGGGCGGTCTTGTCCACCGCGCGGGGGACCGGCACGGGCGCGGCAGCGTCGTCGTCGGTCTCCTCCCCGGTGACTTCCGGGCGGGCGGCCGGGCCGGCGAGTGCCTCCAGATCCGGCTGGAACCGGTCGTGGCGGCTTCGGTGTTCGGGGCGGCGGCCGGAGCGGACGGGGCGGTGGTGTCCCTCGCCGATGTCTGGGGCCGGGACGCCGAGCGGTTCGAGGAGGGGCTGCGGGCCGCCGGCTCGTGGGACGAACGGTTCGCGCTGGCGGCGGACGTCCTCGGCCGGAGGCTCGGCGCCGGTCCCCGGGTCGATCCGGAGGTCGCCCACGCCTGGCGGCGGACGTTCGGCCGCCGGGGGCGGGTGCGGGTCGACGGCCTCGCGGACGAGGTCGGCTGGAGCCGCAAGCGCCTGTCGGCCCGCTTCGGCGCCCAGCTCGGGGTGACGCCCAAGCGGGCCGCCCGGCTGGTGCGGTTCGACAGCGCGGCCCGTCTCCTCGCGGCGGGGCACGCCGCCGCCGAGGTCGCCGCCGGGAGCGGTTACGCCGACCAGTCCCACCTCCACCGCGAGGTACGGGAGTTCACCGGCCTCACGCCCTCGGCGGTGGCCGCCGCGCCGTGGCTCGCGATCGACGACCTCGCCTGGCCGGCCTCGTCGCCCGCCCGGCGCCCGGCGGGCCGCGCCTGATCGACGAGGCGCCCCCTAGGGATGCTGGGCGTCCCGGCGTCCGGACCTCGGCAGCCACAGCAGCATCAGGACGGTCGCGGCGAGGAGGATCGCCGCCGAGACGCGGAAGGCCGCCGCGTAGCCCTCGGTCAGGGCCGCCGGGTCGGGGGTGCCGTGGACCGGGCCGGTGACGGCGGCGGCGACGGTGGAGAGGGTCGCGAGGCCGAGGGCGCCGCCCATCGTGCGGGAGGTGTTGACGAGGCCGGAGACGAGTCCCGCTTCGCCGGGGGCGGCGCTGGAGGTGGCGAGGGTGGCCAGCGGGGTGGTGGCCAGGCCGATGCCGCCCATCATGAGGACGCCGGGGCCCAGGATCGTCGTCAGGAAGGTGCCGTCGACGCCCATCGTGGACTGCCAGGCGAACCCGGAGGCGGCGACGAGCGCGCCGGTGACGGCGACCGTGCGGGCGCCGAGGGCGGGCATCAGGCGGGGCGCGAGCGTGGAGCCCAGGACGACGGCGAGGGAGCTGGGGACGAGCGCGAGGCCGGCCTGGAGCGGGGTGTGGCCGAGGACGTTCTGGGCGTACACCGTCATGAAGAACCACATGCCGAAGGAGCTCGAACCGAACAGCAGGATCGCGGTGTTGGCCGCCGCCACCGTCCGCGTGCGGAAGATCTTCAGGGGCATCAGCGGGGCCGCCGTACGGGCCTCGACGGCGACGAACGCGGCGAGCAGGACGAGCGCGCCGAGGAGCGTGAGCAGGGTCTTCGGGTCGCCCCAGCCCGCCTCCTCGGTCTGGACGATGCCGTACGCGAGGGTGGCGAGCCCGCCGGTGACGAGGATCGCGCCCGGCAGGTCGAGGCGGCGGCCGGTGCCGGGGCGGCTCTCGCGGAGCCAGAGGAGCGCGCCGGCGAGGACGAGGACGCCGACGGGGACGTTGATGAGGAGGACCCAGCGCCAGGACAGCAGTTCGACGAGGAGCCCGCCGACGAAGCCGCCCGCCGCGCCGCCGGCGGCGCCGACCGCCGTCCAGGTGCCGATGGCCCGGGTCCTGGCGGGCCCGGGGGCGACCGCGCCGGTGACCAGGGTCAGGGTGGCGGGCGACAGGACGGCGGCGCCGAGCCCCTGCGCGGCCCGCCCGGCGACGAGCTGCCAGTCCTCCTGCGCGAGGCCGCCCGCGACGGACCCGGCGGTGAACACGGCGAGCCCGAGCAGGAACATCGCCTTGCGCCCGTAGAGGTCGGCGGCCCGCCCGCCGAGCAGCATGAACCCGGCGAAGGCGATCGAGTACGCGTTGAGGACCCACTGCAGGCCGAGCGCCGAGAGCCCGAGGTCGGCCCGCAGCGACGGCAGCGCCACGTTCACGACGGAGACGTCGAGCACGACGAGGAACTGCCCGGCGCAGGCGACGAGCACGACCGCCCAGGACCGGGGCGCGGGGGCGGGAGGGGTGGGGGACGTGGTGGTGACGGAGTCGGCCTGCGGCATGCCGGTCATGGTCGCAGACGCCCTCGACCCCGTACATACGCCTCTGTGCACACGTCTCGCGCCCCGGGCGCCCGGCCCCCCACTTGTGGCAGCATCGTCGCGGGGACCGGGCCGTACGGGGGAGGGAACATGGGCGCGAGCTGGTCGGCACTCTTGATCGCGGTGGTCGGCGTGGCGGGAACGCTGGGAGCCGCGCTCCTGACGCAGGTCCGCGCGGACCGCACCAAGCGCATGGAGCTGCGGGCCGCCGCCGACCAGCGGCGCGAGGAACGCGACCACGCCGAGGAACTGCTCCGGGCGGAGCGGGCCCTGCAGGGGCAGCGCGAGAGCCTGGAGCGCCGGCGCGCCTGCTACATCGCGCTGAACACCGCCGCGCGCCAGTACCTGACGGAGATGACCAACCACCTCCACGCGCTGGCGCGCGGCGAGGACGTCGCCGCGTCCCTGGAGAACCTGGAGGCGGCCAGGGTGGCCTACCGGGAGAGCTACGCGGAGTCCCAGATGATCGTCCCCGACGTCGTCTCGCGCCCCTCCAGCGCGGCCAAGACGCGCTTGAACGCGGCCTACGGAAAGCTCAGGAAGTACGCGGCCGACCCCGCCGCCCACGCGGCCGAACTGGGGACGATGGAGGCCGAACTCCACCAGGACGTCTGGCCCTACGTGGGGGCGATGAAGAAGGCGATGCGCGCCGACCTGGGCGTCGAGGACTGAGCGGGCCGCCCGTTGTCAGTGCCGCCTGCCACGATCACCGGGAACTCGGAGACACGGACGACGGCAGAGAGCGAGCACGCCATGGGCACCTGGGACATCGGCCCCTTCGACAACGACACCGCCGCCGACTTCTCCTACCGGGTGGACGGGGCCCCGGCGGAGGAGAAGGCGGAGGTGCTGCGCGGGGCCTTCCGGGAGGTGACCGGCACCGGTGGTGAGTACCTGGACGCGGACCTGTCGGTGGAGGCGATCGCCTCGGCGGCCCTGCTCGCGGCGCAGTGCCCGGGCGGGGAGCCGGTCACCACCTCGTACGCCCCGAAGGACCCGCTGCCCGCGCTCCCGGCCGACCTCCGCCCGGAGGCCGTGGCGGCCCTGGACCGCGTCCTCACCGAGCCCTCCGAACTGCTCGAACTGTGGGAGGAGTCGGACGGGGAGGAGTGGAAGGCGGGGGTGCGGGGGTTGCGGGCGGTGCTGGCGGGGGCGTGAGGGCCGGCCGGGACGCCTTCCGACCGCGCGGAGGCGGCCCGTCGTGCTCCTCCGTGCCGGGCCGGAAGATCGGCTCAGTGGTGCCGGAGCAGCTCGACCCCCTCGGAGACGTGCTCCGTGCCGTAGCCGAAGTGCTCGCACAGGGCCAGGTGGCGTGCGTAGCGCTCCTCGGTGAGGTGGACGCGCCGCGTGCCCAGCAGGCGCAGGAGCAGCCGGTAGCCGAGGTCGGGGTCGACCCGGGAGACCACCTCCTCCACCGCCGTCAGCGTGGCCGGGGCGTCCGGCGCGCCGGTGAGCAGTGCGTCCGCGTCCCGTACTTCGCGCAGTACCGCGTCCTGCCGTGCGGTGTCGGCCGGCGGTGCGGCGGGCCGGTGATCGGGAGCGACCTCGACCAGGCGTGCGCGGCACGCGTCGGCGATCGTCCGGAGCCATTCCCGGGGGCCGAGGCGGAGGTACGCGATGTCGTGGCGCCCTCCGGTGGCCCCGCGCCACAGGGCGGCGATCGTCTCGTCGGACAGCGGCGACTCCAGGAGGCGGAGGACGTCCACGAGCAGGACGGCCGCCGCGGACCCGGGAGTCCGGGCCGCGTCGTCGGCGGCCACCGCCCCGCGCAGGCAGTCCTGGGCGGTGGTTCCCGGCCCGTCCCAGGGGAACCACGAGGTGAGCGCGGACAGGCCGAAATCGCCCTCGAACAGGGGGCGATGGCTCTCGTCGTGTCGTGCCATGGCCGGTCTCGGCTCCTTGGTCCATCGGGGTGACGCGGAGAGGGTGGGCCCGCCCGTCGTGAGGACGGGCGGGCCCACCAGGGGTGTGACGGAGTGCTTCCGTTCACGGACGGTGCTTCCGTTCACGGACGGGCCGCCGGGGCAGGACCGAGACGGCCGGTCGGGTTATGGCAACGGGTACGCCGTGTAGACGATGTAACCCTGGTGCCCGCTCTTGCCCGGCAGCCTCTTGAGGACCACGCGGACCTTGTTGCCCGCCGCCGTCGGGGGCCCGGACGCGTGGTACACCGTGCCGAGCGAATCGTACTTGCTCCAGGAACCCTCGATCGGGAACGTGTCCTTGTTGCGCCACTGGCCGCGCTTGTTGAGGAAGTTGTCCAGTGCCTTGGAACTGGCCTCGCGCTTCTTGCCGTTCGGGAAGAAGTACTCCGCGAGGACGCGTTCGACGGCCTGCTGCGCGATGTCCCCGTCGGTCCACACCGTGCTGATCGGTGCCAGGCCCTTCCGCCCGTTCTCCTGGGCGAAGTCGACGGCCTGCCGCGGTGTCGGGTTGACGTGCCGGCTCAGGGTGTGCGCTTCGCTGTCGGGGAAGAGCAGCTCGTCGGCGAGGTTCGCGCAGTTGTGCACCAACAGGTCGCTCGCCCGTGCTCCCTCGGACCGCACGTAGAACGTGTGCGGGCCGTCGACCGTGAGGTCGTACACCCTCTGGCCGACGAGGCCGCCGCGGGTGCGCAGCGCGCCGACGGCGTGCAGCGAACCGTCCGGGGAGCGCAGCCGGTCCCCGGCGCGCAGCTCCGACACGAGGGTCCACCCGCGTTCGGCGACGTGGACGCGGTGTCCGGCGGTGCTGGTCAGCCGCTGCCCGTCCGCGAACGAGACGTCCACCAGGCGGTCGGTGTCGTGCGTGTAGGTCGACGTGACCGTCTGCGGGCCACGATCGCCGCTGTCCGGGTCCTCGGCCAGGACCCGGTCGCCGCGCCGCACCTCGCTGATCGCCTTGCGGCTGCCGTCCGCCATCAGCACCCGGGTGGTGCCCGGGAAGCTGTTGAGCTTGCAGGACGTGACCATGTCCTCGTAGAGGTTGACCGTGTTCTCGATCCGGGCGAGGGTCGCCGGGTCCACGTCCAGCTTCCGCAGCGCGTTGTAGGCGTCGAGGACCCCGGTGCCGGTGTTCAGCGCGGCGTCCAGGGCCCGGACGGCCTCGGCGACCTTGGCGAACGCCTTGCCGGGGATGAAGTTGCTCGCGGCCCACGCGCAGCCGCCGGCGCTGCCGTGCCAGCAGTCGACGAAGTCCTGGAGCAGAACCGCCTTGAGGATCTGGTAGGTGACGGTCTGCTGGATCAGGTCCCACTTGCTGAAGTAGTGGGTGACCTCCTTCGTCATGCCCTTGAATCGCTCGGTGGTCAGCAGCAGCGTGTCCGACGACGGGCAGCCGGTGGCGGTGGCCGGGACCTCGGGGTCGAGGCAGAGGAAGAAGTCGACGTCCACGTCGAACGTCACCTTGAAGGTGACGGTGCAGCCCGTGAAGCCCGGCTCGATGACGCAGTCGTTCATCTGGTCGGCCTTGGTGACCGCGACGCTCTTCTCGTCGACGACGTACCACGTGCCGCCGATCCCGGTCCCGGCTCCCGACGAGACCTGCTTGTTCGCGGCATTGCGGGTCGCCTCCTCGACGGCCTTCTGTGCCTCCTGGGCGTACTTCAGGGCGTCCTTGGCGGCCTGTTCCGCCTCGGTCGCGGCGGTGTCGGCGCGTTCGGCCGCCGCCCGTGCGTCCTTGGCGGACTGTTCGGCGCGGGACGCGGCCTGGTGGGCGGCGTCGGCGTCGAGGGCGGCCTGGTCGGCGGACTCGCGGGCCGAGCGGGCGTGGCCCTCGGCGCGGCCGGCGGCCAGGTCGGCGGCCGCGGCGTCCTCGGCGGCCCGGCGGTCGTACTCGACGGTGCGGGCCAGCGACTGGGCGGCCTTCGCGGCGGCGGTGGCGGCTTCGGCCGCGTGGCCGAGGGCCTCCTTCGCGTAGCCGCGCGCGTCGGCCGCGTGCCCGGCGGCGCCGGCCGCGTGCACGTACGCCTGCTTGGCGTCGCCCGTGGCCTGGTCCGCGAGGCTCTTGGCGGCCACGGCCTCGGCCTGCGCGTTCTTGGCGTGCGCGTCGGCGACGGCCTTCTGCTGTTCGGCGATCGTCTTCGACGCCTGGCCCGTGAGGACCACCAGGCTCGCCGCGGTGTCCGTCTCGGCGTACGGGGAGCCGAGCTGGATCGCGTCGTTGGCGGGCTTGGCGACCTGGGAGGCCGCCGCTCCGGCCTCCGCCGCCGCGCGGGCGGTGACGTAGGCGAACCCGGCGGCCTTCACCGACGCGGCCCGCGCGGTCGCGGCCTCCTTCGAGGCCGCGTCCGCGTGGGACTTGGCCTCCTTCGCCTTGCGCTGGGCCTCGTCGGCCAGCGCGACCGCCGTGCGCGCCTCGGCGGCGGCGTGGTCGGACGCCTTGAGGGCGTCGGCGGCGGCGCTGGTCGCGGTCCACACCGCGGCGTCGGCCCTCAGCTTGGCGGCCTGGGCGGCGTCCGCGTTCGCGCGGGACCGCTTGGCCGCGGCCTCGGCCCGGGTGGCGGCGGCGTCCGCCTCGGCGGCCGCCTCGCTCGCCGCGGCAGCCGCGACGTGTGCCCTGCCGGAGGCCGCCTCGGCGTCGTCCGCGTGGGCGGAGGCCGCGTCGGCCGCCGCCCTGGACGCCTGGGCCTGCTCGTCGGACTCGTGGGCCTGGGCGTACGCCTCCTTCGCGTCGGCCTTGGCGCGGGCCGCGTCCGCCTTCTGCGCGGCGTCCCAGGCGTCGGCGTTGAGGTCGCGGGCCTTGTCGCGGGCCTTGACCGCGTCGTTCTTCCGCGCGACCGCGGTCGCCTCGGAGGATTCGGCCGCCTTCCTGGCGTCCTCGGCCTTCACGGCCTCCGCCTCGGCGGTCTTCCGGTGCTGGGCGGCCTCGTTCTGCTTGACGGCGGCGGTGTCCTTCTCCGCCTTCGCCGTGGCCTCCTCCGCCTCGGCCGCGAGCCGCTTGGCGTGCGCGTCTGCCGCGGCGGCCTTGGCGTCGCCCTCGGCCTTCAGGGCGACGGCGAGCTTGGCCTCGGCGGTCTCCTTGTCCTTCTTGGCGTTGTCGCGGTGCAGCCTGGCACCGTCGGCCGCCGCCTTCGCCTGGAGTTCGGCGGTGCGCGCGGCCTCCTTGCGGAACTCGGCGTTGGCCTGGGCGGTCTGGGCGACGGCCCGCTGGGTGATGGTGGCGCTGTCGGCCGCGGCGGCCCGGGTCGCGGCCTCGGCGGTCTCACCGGCCTTCACCATCGCCGTCAGGGCGGCGACGGCCCCCTTGGTGATCTGCGCCTTCTGCTGGGCGACCATGAGCCCACGGCCGCGCGGGGCGCCCGCGGCGTCCGCGATGCCGTAGGCGGCCTGGAGGGCCGTGTCGGAGGCGGCTGCCGACTTCTTGGCCTTCTCCAGCTGGGCCCTGACCGCGGCGAGGTGCGTCTTCGCGGCGGTCTGGGCGTCGGTGAGGCCCTTCTTCGCGGCGTCGAAGTCCGCCTTGGGGGGCTGGGGCGCGCTGCCGGGGCCCTTCTTGCCGTTCGGCTTGATCAGGTACTTCTGCGCGCTGGTGTCCTTGCAGTCCCACAGCCGCAGGTCCGTGCTCTTGGTGAAGGAGCTGAGGTCCAGGCACTTGCCCGTGGTCAGGCTCCTCAGGACGGAGGGGGCGCGGACGTCGGCCTTCCAGGACTGGCCCTTGGTGCTGTAGCAGTCCGTGATCTGGATCTTCGTGCCGTTGGCCGAGGCGTTCCCGGCCACGTCCAGGCACTTGAAGGAGCCGGTGTTGCGGAGGTGGAGGTCCTCCTCACCGCCCTCCAGCGACCACTCCTGCGCGGCGCCGCCGTTGCAGGTGTAGATCTGGACCGGCGTGCCGTTGGTCTTGCCGCCGCCCTGGACGTCCAGGCACATGCCCTTCGCGCCCGGGACCTCGACGACCGTGTAGCCGGTGCCGATCCAGCCGACGCCGCCGGGGGTCCAGTGGTCCTGCCAGCGGGTGTAGTAGTCGGCGAGCCAGGACTGGCCCAGGAGCATGCTGAGCGCCTGGGTGCCGTCCTGGAGCGCCTTCGTGGCGTCCTTGCCCGCGGTGAGGATCTGCTGCCGCTGGGTGGTCTGGCCGGCGATCTCCTGCTGCCACTCGGCCGCGGCCTGCGCCACCTGCTTGCCGAGGACCCGGTTCGGGTCGATCGGGTCGTGCCAGCCGCAGGCCGCGAACCGGGCCTTCAGGTCCTCGACCGCGATCCGGAACTCAGGGGTGTCCGGCTCGGGGGCCGTACGGGGGAAGCCGCCGGAGGCGAGGAAGATGCGGGCGTCGTCCGCGAACACCCGCGGGATGAAGAAGTTGTTCTCCTCGACCTTCCCGGAGTTCTTCTTCCACAGCGCCCACGCCTCCTGCTCCTTCGGCGTGCCCGCGCCGGTGTAGAGCGGGTTGCCGACCGCGAGCGCGGCGGCCTTCGTCCTGTCGTCGGCGAGGGGCGAGGAGTCGTACCACGGGTTGACCACGTCGACCGACGCCCAGTACCCCTGGGAGAGCCACGGGCCGAGCCCGGTCCGGTCGAAGATCTCCTCCGGGTCCTTCGGCTCGTTGGGGTAGGACTCCAGGCTCGCGGCGCCCGACCACGCGTACCCCTGCTGCCGGACCTTCTCCAGCGCCTGGTCCGTGAGGGTGACGTCGGCGTTGCGGGCCACGTGCAGCGGGGTCTTGTCGTTGAACAGGTCCCGCTCGAACTGCTTGTGCATCTGGTCGGGCGGCAGGAGCAGGGAGCTCTGCGCGAGGGCGTACAGGTTCGGGCCGCCGGTGCGCAGGGCTTCCATGCCCACGCACTGGTCCTCGCGGAGCCGCTGGGCCGCCGCGGCGTCGTAGCCGTCGTACGAGTCGGCCGTCGCGGCGGCCGGTACGGCGTCCGGCGGTGCCAGGTCGGGCCGGACGCCGAGACCGGCGAGGACGGCCAGGGCGGCGGTGGATGTGACGGCTGTGGTGAGGGCGCCGGCGAGGGTGCCGGACGAGCGTGATCGGGGGCTGAACAACCCCGGTGTGAATCGCAAGGGGGGCTTCCTTCACGGGGAACGAAGGCAGGCAGGAGTGACCCGGGCGACGTTCACAGTGAGCCGGCACCGAGGCGTGGCGGTGCCGTTCTCCCCCGTGGCGGCGCTGTCCCCGGCCGCCGGTGATGGTGTGAGCGCGTCACGATGGGGGTGGTCGGTCCCCGGCGCGCGGCGTTACTTAACCCCGAGTCAACAAAGCTCGGCAAGGTCCGCCCCGGGGGTCCGGAACGCGGAACGGAAAACCGCTTGCCGGTGTCTCGCGGCGCGCCGAACGCAATTCCCGAGGTCATACCGGGTGCCACCTATGGGAGACCTGTGAAGAAGAGACACACGAGGAGGCTACTTTCGGACACAGATTGGCTCGAATACGCCTGCCGGGTGGAGGGATGGATCCGGACGTACGCGGTCCCCGCCCGGCCTCGCGCCTTCGACCGGGCGGTCGACCGGTGTTCGTCACGCTCCCGGCATGGCGGGCATCCGAGGGGCCGGACCGTGGCGCGCGTCCGTGGTGGACCATCGGCGGACGGAGGGCACGCCTCCGTACGAGCGGGCCCGGCCCGCCGGTGAACCCCTCGCCCGCCGGGGCGACCTCGCCGTCCACGGCTCCCCCGGTTCGGTCACCCTCGTCGGCGCCGCCGGGCGCACCCGCTGGACCCACTCCTGCGCCGGGCGCCCGAACGCCGCCCACCTCTCCGGCGACCGCGTCCTCGTCACGACCGACTCCCTGGAGTACACCCCGTGGGGCCTCCTCGGTCCCGCGCTCCTCCTCGACCTCTCCGACGGCCGTCTCGTCGCCGAACTCCGCGGCGAGCGCGCCGCCGCGCGGGGCGGCGGCCGGTTCGTCCTCGGCCTGGAGGGTTACGGCGAGTTCGTGACGCGTGAGTACGACCGCGAGGGCGCCGAGACCGACCACTGGCCCTCGTACGGCCACTACGTCGTCGGCACCGGGCTGCGCGTGGTCGAGGCCGACCGCCGGCTGCCGACCCGGGGCCGGGTCGTCCGGCTCCTCCCCGGCGGCACCGTCGCCCCGGCCCGCCCCTGAGCGACCCCCAGCCCCCGAAGCCGGTCGTCCTCCCCGGCGGAACGATCCTCCTCCTCGACGGGCTCGTGGCCGTGGTCGCGGAACAGCACGCCGCCGAACCGACCCGCCGCACCGTCGACACCTGGACCCTCACCCTGCGCGGCGGCGCCTGACCGCGAGCACCGCGCTCGCCACGGTCGCGCCGACGGCGGCCACCGCGAGGACGAGCAGCCCCGGGTTCACCCACCACGGCACGATCTCCGTCCCCCGGCACACCAGACTGACGGGGAGCGCACTGCTGTGGTCCGGGTGGACCTTCATCCCCGCCTTGAACCAACAGGCGTCCTCGGGAAAGAGGAACGGCATGTACGAGAGGCCGTACAGGTGCAGCGCGCCGCCCGCGAGACAGGCGAACACGGCGAGGTACGCCGCCTTCCTGGCGGGTGTACGGAGGGGCTTGGGCGGCTTGTCGCCCTGCCGGGCCCGGACCAGGCCCACATACGTGATCCCCGCCCAGGTCGGCAGGACCAGGGCGAGGATCATCATTCCCACGAGGGTCGCCACCGTCAGTGGCCGATGCGCCCCTCGGCGGCGGCCGTCACGAAGGCCGTGAAGGCGGCCGGGGTCGCGAGGAAGGCGGGGCCTTCGGGGTTCTTGGAGTCCCGGACGGCGACGTGGGCGGCGAGGTCGGCGACCTCGATGCACTCGCCTCCGTTGTCGCCGCTGTACGAGGACTTACGCCAGCGGGCGCCCATCAGGTTCTGGTCGGTCCCCATATCGTTCCTCCATGACGCGGGCGATCAGTTCGGCCGACTTCTCCACCGAGAGAGCAGCGGCTCGTAGGTGATCGTAACGGAGCGATCCTTCCCTGAACGCGGCTGAATCGGCGGTCATATGACCCTGGACGAAGTCCTCGGTGTAGACAAGGTCCGGGTCGTCCTCGAAGCGCAGCAGGGTGAACGAGCCCATCAGGCCCGCGTGCGCCCCGGCCGCGAACGGGAGGATCTGGATCTTCACCCACTCCCGCTCCTGGATGCGCAACAGGTGGGCGAGTTGCTCTCGCATGATCTCGCGCCCGCCGATCTCCTGATGCAGCACTGCCTCGCTCAGGATGACCCAGAGCAGGGGTGGGATCTCGCGGTCCAGGATCCGCTGGCGGTCGATGCGGGCCGCGCCTTTGGCGTCGAGGCCGTCCTCGGTCCTGGCACTCAAGACCGCGCGGGCGTACGCGTCCGTCTGGAGCAGGCCGTACACCACCTGGTCCTGGAAGGTGCAGAGATACGTCGCCCGCGCCTCCATGTCCGCGTACGGCTGGAACCACGTCGGCAGCTGGCTCTTCAGCACAAGCCCCACCAACCGCGAGAACGTCCCGCCCGTCATCAACGCGGCGTCGAGTTGTTCCGAGAAACGCCTCGTCGGGACCTTCTTCGCCGTCTCTATCTGGCCGACGAGCGAACCCGTGCAGTAGACCACCGCACCGAGTTGCGACTGGTTCAGTCCGGCCGCCTCCCTCAGACGGCGTAATTCCGCTCCGTAGTAGTCCAGCGGCGAGGCGCTGGGATCGAGGTTGCGGATGTTGACCACGGCGAGGTCACCCCCAGATCGACGCGACGAGGCGTTGTGTTCGGGCCGTAGCCGAGCGTAACGAAAAGCGTCCACTCTGGGGACATGAATCAGGCAACAGACCTCTATCCTGCGGAACTTGCGTCGAGTTACCGCATGGGCTTCACCGTGGGTGAGCACTCCGCCGGTCACATGCGTCGCATCCTGCACATGTTCCTGACGCGGTGGGAACTCGTCCGATTGTCCGACTCCGCGACCCTCGCGCTCACCGAGCTGGTCGCGAACGTCGTCCGGCACGTCCCGGGGCGCCGGTGTGCCGTGCTGATCCTGCGGGAGCCGCACGGGCTGCGGGTGGAGGTGGCGGACGGGGTGCCCGGGACCGCGGCCGCGAAGGCGGGCGGGGAGCTGGACGAGGGCGGGCGGGGGCTCGTGCTGGTGGAGGCCGTGACGGACCGGTGGGGGGTCGAGGAGCGGGCCGGCGGGAAGACGGTGTGGTTCGAGTGCGACGCGTAGGGCACGATGGGCGCCCGTACCGCCGTACTCGTCAGTAGGAGCCACCATGTCCGAGCCCAGCCCCGAGATCCTTGCCGCCTTCGAGGCCGCGAAGGGCTTCATGCCCGTCGGGGAGGGGCTGGCGCTGTACGGGGCGGCCGCCGAGGCCGCGAAGCTGGGGCTTCCGCTCCTGGAGGTCGGGACGTACTGCGGGCGGTCCACCATCCTGCTCGCGGACGCGGCCCGGCGGGCGGGGACGGTCGCGGTCACCGTGGACCACCACCGGGGCAGCGAGGAGCAGCAGCCCGGGTGGGAGTACCACGACCCGACCGTGGTGGACCCCGAGGTGGGGCTCATGGACACGCTGCCGACCTTCCGGCGGACCCTGCGCAAGGCGGGCCTGGAGGAGCACGTCATCGCGGTCGTCGGGCGGTCGCCGCAGGTGGCGAAGGTGTGGGCCGGGCAGCTCGGGTTCGTGTTCGTCGACGGCGGGCACACCGACGAGCACGCCGTGAACGACTACGAGGGCTGGGCCCCCAAGGTCGCGCCCGGCGGTCTGCTCGTGATCCACGACGTCTTCCCGAACCCGGAGGACGGCGGTCAGGCCCCGTACCGGATCTACCTCCGCGCCCTGGAGTCGGGGGACTTCGAGGAGGTCTCGGTGACCGACTCGCTGCGGGTGCTGCGCCGCCGCTGAGGCGGCAACGGGCGGTGGCCGCCCCCCGTTCGAGGAGAGCGGCCACCGGCCGGGGGCTCGCGTCAGAACCCCGACGTCACGTACAGGCAGTTCGTGTAGCTGTAGTTCGGTTCGATCTTCGTCTTGCTGATCTTCGTGTCCCCGACCGTCGACGTGCCCGTGCCGGCCCGCTTCTGGAGGAAGTGGTAGGTGCCGGCGGGCAGCAGCAGGGTCGCCTTCGGGTACTTCGAGGCCGGGCCGGTGCACGCCTTGACCTTCTTCGGGTCCAGGAAGAGCGAGCTGGGGTACTTGGTGCAGGTCGCGCACGCGTTCAGCGTGACCTTGCCCGTCGTCGGGCCCGTGTAGAGCAGTTCGACCGAGCCGGGGCCGTCGTTGCTCACCACCATGACCATCCGGGCGCCGCCGGGGGCCTTCGCCGGGGGCAGGCTCTTGCCGGCCTCGGGCTCCTCGTCCGCGATCTCGGCGGCGATGGCGATCGAGCGCGCGTGCGCGGCCTTCGGGCTGTTCGGGTAGTCCTTGGCGAACTGGGCCATCGTCGTGGCCGCGTCGTCGAAATCCTTGCTCCTGAACTGCGAGGTCCCGCAGGCGAAGTCGCCCTTCTCGACGGCCGCCGCGGTCTCCCGCGAGGCCTGTGCGAAGGTGGCGTCCGGCAGGGCGTCCACGGAGCTGCCGATCGCGCGCAGCTCCACGACGGTGGCGCAGGGGACGGCGCCGCCGCCGGACGCGGACCGCTTCCTGATCGCCTCGCGGACGGCCGGTTCGACGCGGGTCGCCTGGGGTGACTGCGGGAAGGTGTCGAGGAGTTCGTTCAGGCTCTTCTCGGCGGGCGGTTCGGCGGTCCGCACGCCGAGCGCGGCCGTCCCGCACGCGTAGAGCGACTCGGCCAGCGGCTCGTCCGTCTTCGCCGGACGGGTGCCGAGGAGGTCCTTGTCGACCGTCCCCGGCAGACCCCGCAGGTGCTTGAGCGGCGCGACCGCCTTGCAGTAGTCCTTCTGGGCGTACGGGGCGGAGAGCTGCGCGTAGTACGCGTCGAGGCGCGCGGGGACCAGCTTCCCGGCCCGCGAGCCCGCGTGCTCCGTGCCGAGCTCCTGGTAGGTGGCGAGCGCCAGGCGGTAAAGGGGCTCGGCCCGGTCGAAGAGGAGTCCCTGGCCGGACTTCACCCGCTCGTCGGCGACGGTGAGGCGCGCGAGCAGGGCCTCCTCCCTCGCCTCCTCGCGGGCCGCCCCGTACGCGAGGGAGCCCCCGGCGGGCACGGCGAGCAGCACCAGGGCGAGCGGCAGCGCCAGGCGCCGGACGGCGGTCCCGGTCCCGAGGGTCGCGCGCAGGCCGCGGCGGAAGCCGTCGGCCGCGGCGGCGAGCAGCAGGACGCCGTACCCGACGAGGACGCCGACGGGCACGCCGTCGACGTCGGCGGGCAGCGCGACCACGAGCAGGGCCGCGGTGGCGAGCCAGCAGAGCGCGGCACCGATCCAGTGGCGCAGGAGCACGTATCCCAGGCCGAGGCCGGAGAGGTTGAGCAGGCCGATCGCGGCGGCCTGGACCGGGTTCGCCGGGCCGGGCGGCTGCGCGGGCGGCCGGTCCCCGTACCCGGGCGGCGGGCCGTACCCGGGAGGCCCGTAACCCGGCGGTCCGTACCCCGGCGGCGGACCGTAGCCGGGCGCGGTCGCGGGTCCGGGCTGCGGGAAGCCGTACCCGGGCGCGGCGGCGGCGCCCGCCCCTACGGGCACGGCGCCGGAGGGGTCGCCGGGCGGCTGCCCGGGGGCGTGCCCGGACGCCTGCCCGAACGGCTGGCCGGAGGCGTGTCCCGGCTGGTGGCCGGAGGTCTGCCCGGACGCCTGCGGCGGTGGGCCGAAGGCGAGCGTGGGCGTGGCGGGCGGCTGCGCCGGCGGGGGCGGAGCCGCCGAGGCCCCCGGAGACCCCGAGGTTCCCGGAGACCCCGAGGTCTCCGGGGCGGCCCGGTCCGCCGGGGGCACGGGGGCCCAGGGCGGCGCCTCCGGCGCCGGGGCCACGCGCGGGTCCGGGGCCGCCGGGCTCCGGTCCCGGTTCTGGTTCTGGTCCGGTGCGTGCCCGTCCGGAATCCTGTCGGCCGGTTCGGGACGTGCGTCGTTCGGTTCTTCCCCCACCACGGTCCCCCTCGTGGGTCCATGCGCGATGGCATCCCACCGTCGCGTCCTATGGATACCCTTCACCGTCCCCGCACACGCGTCCACCGTTCTCCCCCCGCGGTGACCGATCCGGGACGTACCCCTGCGGGATTTCGCCTTTCGCAAGGCCTAAAGTCGCGGGGTGCCGAACGACCACCGGAAGACCGCCCGCCGCCCCCTCGCCCTCGTCCTCGCCGCCACGGGCTGCTGCGCCGTGCTCGCCGGGTGCGGGGCCGCTCCGGACCCGGCCGCCCCGCCGTCCGGGAAGGGCCCGGAGCAGTCGGCGACCGGGAGCGCCCCGCGACCGAGCCGTACCCCTTCCCCTTCCCCGACCGCCCCGGGAGACCGTCCCCTCGCCGGGCGGACCGTCGTCGTGGACCCCGGCCACAACCCCGGCAACTTCCGGCACTCCGAGGAGATCGACCGGAAGGTGAACATCGGGACGCACCGCAAGGAGTGCGACACCACGGGCACGGCGACGGACGACGGGTACGCCGAGGCCTCCTTCACCCTCGACGTCTCCCACCGGCTGCGGGACCTGCTCACCGCGCGCGGGGCGAAGGTGGTGTTCACCCACGACGCCGACCGCCCCTGGGGCCCGTGCATCGACGAGCGGGCCCGGATCGGGAACGAGGCCCGCGCCGACGCCGTCGTCTCCGTCCACGCGGACGGTTCGGCCGTCGGCAACCGCGGATTCCACGTGATCCTCCCCGCACCCGTCCGGGAGGGCGCCGCCGACACCGCGAAGATCGTCGGCCCCTCCCGCGAACTGGGCGAACGGATCGCGGACCGGTTCGCCCGCGCCACCGGCACCGCGCCCGCCAACTACCTCGGCGGAGGAACCGGGTTGGACGTACGGGACGATCTCGGCGGACTCAATCTCTCAACCGTCCCCAAGGTGTTCGTCGAATGCGGCAATATGCGTGATCCGAAGGACGCGCGGCTGCTCGCGTCGGCGGAGTGGCGGCAGAAGGCGGCGCAGGGGATCGCGGACGGCATCGCCACCTACCTCCAGGGGTAGAACCGGCGGGCGATAGATTCTCCGTACGATGGGGCCGCCCCCTGCCATGACCCGAGCGCCACTCCGACGCGCCGACGACCGGCGCGACGACGACCGACGAAGGACTTCTCACGTGAATATCCGCTCCCTCACCCGAGGCGATGGCGTGCTGATCGGTGCAGCGGTGGTGCTGTTCATCGCCTCGTTCCTCGGCATCTCCGGCTGCGAAGGCCCGGCCTCGTTCTGCGACCAGTTCGAGAGCCCGAACTCGTGGGAGGCGTCGCCGCTGGGCTGGGGCTCCTTCTTCCTCGGCATCGTCGGCGCCGGTCTCGTCGTCGCCTCCCGCGCCCTGCCGCAGCAGCGCAAGGTCGCCGGTCTGGAGCTCGGCCAGGTCGGCACCGCGTTCACCATCGCCTCCGCGTGGACCCTGCTCATGTGGATCTTCGAGGCCACCAGCGCCGGTGCCGGTCTGATCCTCGGCCTGATCGCCTCCCTGGTCCTCGCCGCCGCCGCGATCGCCGGCCCGCTGGTCCCGGCCCTCAAGGCCCCGCTGGTCGGCGCGCCGCGTCCGCAGGCCCCGCAGCCGTACGGCATGCAGCCGGGCCAGCCCGGCCCGCAGGGCGTCCCCGGCGGCTACGGCTACCCGGGCGCGCAGCAGCAGCCGTACGGGGGCGCGCACGACGCCTCGCACGGCGCCGGCCACCCGTTCGGCGCGCAGGCCGCCGCCCCGCAGCCCCAGCCGCAGGCCGCCGCCCAGCAGCCCGAGCCGCAGCAGGCCCCGGCGCAGCCGGCCTCGGACTTCGCCCCGTTCTGGTTCGCGGTCCCGGTCGCCCGTCCGCTGTACGCGGAGGACGGCGGACAGGCCCCGATCGCGGAGCTGGCGCCCGGCACCTGGTACCTGGCGGTCGAGCAGCGCGGCCAGGCCCTGGTGGCCCAGACGCAGGACGGGCGCCGCGGCGTCCTCCAGGACACCACGGGCATCCAGCGCGGCTGACGGTTCCGTACGTCCCCGCACGCGGCCCCCGTCCGGACTCCGGTCCGGACGGGGGCCGTCACCGTTCCCCGGCGGTCATCCTCCGAGCTGGGACGTGCTGGGCACCTGGTCCTTGACCTCCGCGCCCGCGCTCCTGCCCGCCTCCTTGACGCTGTTGATCACGCTCTCGAAGGCGCCGACGTCCCCCTCGCCCACCTCGCCCCTGCGGAACTTGGTGCCGAGGTCCTTGAGCGAGTCGATCCCGGCGGTGAGCGGCGCGACCGCCTTCGAGAGGAGCGGGTCGCCCTTGGCGTTCTCCGCCGCCGCCTTGAGCCGGTTGTAGGCGAACGCGCCCGCGAGACCGGCCTTCACCAGCGCGAAGGTGCGCCCGTCCGCGCCCTTCTTGAACGTGCCCGCGCGGTACGGCTTCACGATCCACTGGTACGTGGCGCCCGCGGCCAGACCGGCGTTGGCCACGAACCGGGTCTTGGCCAGCTTCTGCCGCTCGGCGCTGCCCGACGGGGCCGGGGACGCCGACGGGTTCGCGGAGGCGTTCGCGCCCGCGCCGTCGTCGCCTCCGCAGGCGGCGGTGGTCAGGAGCAGGGCGCAGCACAGCGGCAGCGCCACGGCTCCCCGCGCGAGGGCTCTGCGCGAGCGGGTTCGGGGCGTAAGGGTTCCGGGCACGGCGGGACCTCCTGGGGGCTGTGGCGCCAGCCTCGCCCCGGGGCCGCACGGGCGCCACCGGGGCGACTCCGTACGGGTACCCCCGCCTCGTGCTCAGGCCCCGCAGCAGTCCGGTTCGAGGCCGGACGGGAGGCGTTCGCCGCCGAAGACGGCGACCGTGGCCTCCTCGCCGCCGAGCGCGGCCACCGCGAGCAGCAGGGACCCGGCGGTCCAGCTCGTCTGCTCCTCGGGCCACATCGCCTTGTCGGCCTCGGTGGCGCCCTCGAAGACGTACCCCGTCCAGTACATGCCGTTCGCGGCCCGCAGGTGCTGGATGTCCTGGAGGATGGTGAGGGCCCGGTCGGACTCGCCCACCGCCCAGAGGGCGAGGGCGAGTTCGCAGCTCTCGCCGCCGGTGACCCACGGGTTGGGGACCACGCAGCGCACGCCGAGGCCGGGCACGACGAACGCGTCCCAGGACGCGTCGATCCGGGCCTTCGCCTCCTCGCCGGTGACCGCGCCGCCGAGGACCGGGTAGTACCAGTCCATCGAGTAGCGGGACTTGTCGAGGAAGCGCTCGGGGTGGCGGCGGATCGCGTGGCCGAGGGCCCCGGCCGCCAGCTCCCAGTCCGGCTGCGGCTCCTCGCGGGCCTCGGCGATCGCGAGGGCGCAGCGCAGGGCCTGGTGGATCGAGGAGCTGCCGGTGAGGAGGGCGTCGGCGACGGGCTCGCCGGACGGCTCGCGCTTCCAGCCGATCTGGCCGCCGGGCTGCTGGAGCCCGAGGACGAACTCGACGGCGGCGTAGACGACGGGCCACATCCGGTCGAGGAAGGCGTCGTCGCCGGTGGCGAGGTGGTGGTGCCAGACGCCGACGGCGACGTACGCGGTGAAGTTGGTCTCCCGGCCCCGGTCGGTGACCCGCTCCGGGTCGCCGTCGTGGTAGGCCGCGTACCAGGAGCCGTCGCCGTTCTGGTGCCGGGCGAGCCACTCGTAGGCGCGGGCGGCGGCGGCGTGCTCGCCGGCCGCGTCCAGGGCCATGGCGGCCTCGACGTGGTCCCAGGGGTCGAGGTGGTGGCCGCGGAACCAGGGGATGGCGCCGTCCTCGCGCTGGACGGCGAGTATCCCGGCGACGGTCTCGGCGGCCTGCTCGGCGGTGAGGACGCCGGGCAGGACCAGGTGTTCCGCGATCCGCTCGGGGCTCGTCACGCGGCATCGGCCTTCGGGAGGTGCGGCTTGGTCGCGTACGCCACGAAGCTCTTGCCGACGACCGGGTTGAGCAGCTGCTCGGCGACCCGGGTCAGGGCGGGCTTCTTCATGATGTCCCAGACCAGGAGCTTGTGGTACGCCCGGACCGGCAGCGCCTTGTCGTTGTCGACGCCGAAGGCGCACTTGAGCCACCAGTACGGCGAGTGCAGCGCGTGCGCGTGGTGGGTGCCGTACGGCTTGAGGCCGGCCTGCCGGATCTTGCCGAGGAGTTCGTCGGCCCTGTAGATGCGGATGTGGCCGCCCTCGACCTCGTGGTACGCGTCGGAGAGCGCCCAGCAGACCTTCTCGGGGCCGTAGCGGGGGACGGTGACGGCGATCCGGCCGCCCGGCTTGAGGACGCGGACCATCTCGGCGAGGACGCCCTTGTCGTCCGGGATGTGCTCCATGACCTCGGAGATGATGACGACGTCGAAGGACTCGTCGGGAAAGGGCAGGTTGAGGGCGTCGCCCTCCATCGCGGTGGCGGTCGCGCCGGCGGGGGCCTCCCCGGCCTCCTCCATGGCCGCGAACCACTTGGCGACCTCGCGGATCTCCTCGGCGTTCCGGTCGAGGGCCACGACCCGGGCGCCGCGCCGGTAGCACTCGAAGGCGTGCCGGCCCGCACCGCAGCCCAGATCGAGCACGCGGTCGCCGGGGGCGAGCGGGAAGCGGGTGAAGTCGACGGTCAGCACGAGGGCCTGCCTTCGCGGTCGGGACGGGGGCGGTGCGGGTGGGGGTCGTTCGGGTGGTGCGGGCGGGGGTTCCCCGGGTCGTGCGGGTGCGCGGTCCCGGTCACCGGCGGGGGCCTGGCGAGGCGGCGCCCCGGCGGGCGATCGCCTCGCGGTACAGCTCGGCCGTGCCCTGGGCCGCGCGGGCCCAGGTGAAGCGGTCGAGGACCCGGGCGCGTCCGGCGGCGCCGAGCCGGGCGCGCAGCTCGGGGTCGCCGAGGACCCGGCCGAGGGCGGCGGCGAGGGCGCCCGCGTCGCCGGGCGGCACCGCGAGGCAGGTCTCGCCGTCCGGGCCCGCGACCTCGGGGATCGCGCCGCCGGTGGTGGCGACGAGCGGGGTGCCGGTGGCCATGGCCTCGGCGGCGGGCAGCGAGAACCCCTCGTACAGCGAGGGCACGCAGGAGACCTGGGCGGAGCGGACGAGGTCGACGAGCTCGGCGTCGGTGATGCCCTTCACGAACTCGACGGCGCCTTCGAGGCCGTACCGCTCGATGGCCCGGGCGACCGGGCCGTCCTCGGCCCGCTTGCCGACGACGACGAGGTGCGCGTCGGGGTTCTCGGTGCGGAGCTTGGCGAGCGCCTCGATCAGGTGGACCAGGCCCTTGAGGGGGACGTCGGCGCTGGAGGTGGTGACGATCCGGCCGGGGACCTCGGCGACCGAGGGGTCCGGGGACCAGAGGTCGGTGTCGGCGCCGATGTGGACGACCCGGATGCGGTCCTCGCGTACGCCGAGGTGCTCGACGATCTCCTGGCGGGAGGTGCCGGAGACGGTGAGCACGGACGGCAGGCGGCGGGCGACCCGCTTCTGCATGGTGGTGAAGGCGTACCAGCGGCGGACCGAGAGGCGGCGCTTCCAGCCGTCGGCGGCGGCGAGTTCGAGGCCGCGGTCGACGGTGATGGGGTGGTGGATCGTGGTGACCAGGGGGGCGCCGAGCGCGCGGGGGCCGCCGAGGAGTCCGTACCCGAGGGTCTGGTTGTCGTGGACGACGTCGAAGTCGCCGCGGCGGGCGGCGAGCATGCGGCGGGCCCGCAGGGAGAAGGTGAGCGGCTCGGGGAAGCCGCCGGTCCACATGGTGGCGACTTCGAGGGCGTCGATCCAGTCGCGGTACTCGTCGCGCTTCGGGGTCCGGAAGGGGTCCGGGGACCGGTAGAGGTCGAGGCTGGCGATCTCGGTGAGCGGCACGCCCTCGTCGAGGGTCGGGTACGGCTGGGAGCCGATGACCTCGACGGTGTGGCCGAGGCGGGCCAGTTCGCGGGAGAGGTGCCGGACGTAGACGCCCTGGCCTCCGCAGAAGGGGTTCCCCTTGTACGTGAGGAGAGCGATCCGCAACGTGGGGGTCCCCCCTGTTCGAGCACGGTCGAGAACTCGGGGGATGTCACCGGGGTCGGTGACGCCCTGTCGGGGGCCTGCCTCTACGGCCTCGGCGGTCATGCGCGGCCCCCTTCGAGCGTGCGTTTCGCCGGAGCGTAACCGCTGGCGTTAATCTAGAACAAGTTACAGACTCGCCCGTCGACCGGCCGTTCCCGGCCGCCGCCCGACCCTTGCCGGGCCGTCGTCCGATCCTTGCCGGGCCGTCGTCCGGCCGTCCGGGAAGGACAGAATCTACCGGCAGGTAGCGCCGCGGTGAGATCCGGAGCGGGTGATTCGCGCCACGGCGGCGGCGCCGCCATACTGTCGCTCCCCACCGCACGGAACGGGACCCCATGACCGCAGAGAACAGAGCGGAGCACGGCACAGGCCACGCCCTCGGCCACGGCACCGCCGTACCCCTCACGGAGCGCCAGGAGGCGCGGCGGCGGCGCATCCTGGACGCCAGCACGCGGCTCGCCTCGCGGGGCGGGTTCGACGCCGTGCAGATGCGGGAGGTGGCCGAGGAGGCGGGCGTGGCCCTGGGCACGCTGTACCGCTACTTCCCGTCCAAGATCCACCTGCTCGTCGCGGTGATGCAGGACCAGCTCCGGCACCTGCACACCACGCTGCGGAAGCGGCCCCCGGCGGGCGCGGACCCGGCGGAGCGGGTCGCGGAGACCCTGATGCGGGCCTTCCGGGCGCTCCAGCGGGAACCGCAGCTGGCCGACGCGATGGTGCGGGCGCTGATCTTCGCGGACCGGGGGGCGAGCGCCGAGGTGGACGAGGTCTCCCGGCTGACGACCGCGATCATCCTGGACGCGATGGGGACCGGACAGCCGACGCCGGAGCGGCTGTCGGCGGTCCGGGTGATCGAGCACACCTGGCACTCGGCCCTGATCACCTGGCTGTCGGGGCGGTCCTCGATCGCCCAGGTGAAGGTCGACATCGAGACGGTGTGCCGGCTGATCGGGGGTTCGGCCTGATCGGGACCCTGGTCTGATCCGGCTTCGGCTACTGCCCGTCGGTCCCACCCTCGGGGATCCGGACGCGGGAGCGGATCTCGTCGACGCAGGCCTTGTCGGCGGCCGACACGCTGATCTGTCCCGTGTCGAAGCCCCGGAACTCCGCCGTCAGGGTCCAGCCCCGCTTCGTGAAGATCTTCTGGGCGATCCGGACCGTCCCGTTCTCGTCCTTGCGCTCGGGCGCCTCCCCCGACGGCTGCCAGCCGCGTTCGCGCAGCTCGCCGACCACCGCCTCGTACCGGCCGAAGTCGACCTTCTCGTCCTCCGTCCCGTAACCGTGGTAACCGGCCCCGCACCGGGCCGCGGTCATCTTCGCCCAGTCCGGATCGTCGGCCGGGGCCCCCGCGTCCGCGGCCGCCGCCTCGATGTCCGCCTGGGCCGAGGCCTTCGTGACCGGACCGGTGTCCTCGGCCCGGGGCGTCGCCGAGGGGGCGGCGGACGCCCCGCCCCGCTTCCCCCCGCCGTCCGTCCCGCCGTCGCCCGTGCCGCAGCCCGCGGCGCCGAGCACCACGGCCATGACCACGGCCGCCCGGACCGCCGTCCCCTTGCGCATCCTCTTCCCCACCCCTTGTCCCCCACCCCTGTCGATCGCCACCGGACGGTGATCGTCCGGCGGCGGTCGCAGGAGTTTCGCACAGGGCCGGACGTGACGGCCCGTCCGTTTCCGCGGGCCGGTGCGAGGCCGCTCACACCCACCGTGAGCAGCGCGTACGGGCCGGTACAGTAAGCGGGTCGTCATCATGCCCGTACGGGGGGAAACCGGTGGAAATCCGGTACTGACCCGCAGCCGTTAACCGCCTTGGGGTGGTAAGTCGGAATGCCCCGGACGGGACGTGACCGCCGGCACCGTCGAGGAATACGGAGCCGGAGCCCGGTGCCCGAGGCGTGCCGTGCCCGGCCGCAGGAGAGGGCCCCATGAACACCGTCCGCCGCGCCGCCGCCACCGCGCTCGCCGCCGTCGCCGTACTCGGCACCGGAGCAGCCGGGCCGGCCACCGCCGCCCCCTCCCCGACCCCTTCCGCCGGGAAGCTCCCGGCCGGTCTGTACGGCACGAAGGACCCGACGTACGACGGCGTCTGGCGCCAGTCGCTCTCCTTCCTCGCCCAGCGCGCCACCGGCTACCAGCCCGCCGACCAGGCCGTGGAGTGGCTGCTCGGCCAGCAGTGCGAGGACGGCGCCTTCCCCTCCTACCGCGCGGACGCCGCGAAGCCCTGCGACGCGAAGACGATGCGGGATACCAACGCCACCGCCGCCGCCGTCCAGGCGCTCGCCGCCGTCCGCCGCCAGAGCGCCGCCCCCGGGAAGGCCGACCAGGCCGTCAAGGCCGGGTCCGACTGGCTGAAGTCCGTGCAGAACAAGGACGGCGGCTGGGGCTACGGCGCGGGCGGCGCCAGCGACGCCAACTCGACCTCCGTCGTCGTCGGCGCGCTCGCCGCGACCGGCGTGCGCCCCGGCGAGTTCACCTCCGCCGAGGGCCGCTCCCCCTACGACGCGCTCCTCACCTTCGCCCTGCCCTGCTCGGACGAGGAGGGCCCCGGCGCCTTCGCGTACCAGCCGGACAAGGCCGGGAAGCTGTTCGCCAACGCCGACGCCACCGCCGCCGCGACCCTCGCCGGGCTCGGCAAGAGCATGGTCGCCACCAAGGCCTCCCCCGAGCAGGCCCCCACCTGCACCGACCTGCCGAAGCCGACCCCCGAGCGGGTCGCCCTGAACGGCGCCTCCTACCTGGCGAAGACGCTCGCGACGACCCACCACCTCGTCCAGCCGCCGATGCCGGGCGCCGCCGACACCACCGAGCAGCCCGACTTCGGCAACACCGCCGACGCCGTCGTCGCGCTCTCCGCCGCCGGCGCCTCCAAGGAGGCCATGCCCGCCCTGGAGTGGCTGGAGAAGAACTCCGCCGCCTGGGCGAAGGAGAGCGGCCCGGCCGCCTACGCCCAGCTGATCCTGGCCGCCCGCGCGACGGAGACCGACCCGCGCAAGTTCGGCTCGGTCGACCTGGTCGAACGGCTCAACGCCGCCGGGCCCGCGCCCAAGAGCCCCGACACCTCCGCCTCCGACTCCTCCACCGCCGACGAGGAGGACTCCGGCTTCGACCTCTGGTGGATCATCGGCATCGGCACGGTCGTCGGCGTCGGCATCGGCTTCCTCCTGAGCGGCCGCAAGAAGTGACCGCCACCGCCGTCGGGACCCCCACGGCCAGGACCACCGCCAGGGTCGCGGGCGCCGCGGCCGGGGCGCTGCTGACCCTCGCCGGGGTCGCGGCCGCCCCGGCGCACGCCGCCGGCTACCGCTACTGGTCGTACTGGGAGAGCGACGGCGGCAAGCCCTGGGCGTACGCCACGCAGGGCCCGGCGACCGCCCGGCCCGCCGACGGCGACGCGGTCGGCTTCCGCTTCGCGGTCAGCAAGGAGGCCGACGACACCGCCAGACCCACCGCCGCCCCGGACTTCGCCCGGATCTGCGGGGGCGTGGCGGCGAAGGACGGCACGAAGCGGATCGCGGTCGTCGTCGACTTCGGCGGCCCGGCCGACGCGCCGCCCGGCGAGGCCCCGCCGACCCCGCGCGTCACGACCGGCTGCGCGCAGGTCCGCCCCGACGCGACCGGCGCGGAGGCGCTCGCCGCCGTGGCGAAGCCGCTGCGGTACGACAGCGGGGCCATGCTGTGCGGGATCGCGGGCTATCCGGCGCGGGGCTGCGGCGAGGAGGTGGGCGAGGAGCCGACCGCCGCGGCCTCCCCCGCCGCGGCGAAGAAGCAGGACGACGGTGGGGGCGGCCCGTCCGTCGGCGCGCTCGTCGGCGGGGCGGCCGTCCTGGCGCTCGGCGGGGCGGCGGTCTGGAAGGCCCGCCGCCGCGGATGAGCACCGCTCCCGGTCGTACCGTGTTCCCCGGCCCCCTCCGGAGCGTGCTCACGGCTCCCGTCGCGAGCCGGGCCAACGCCCTGCACGCGGGCGCGTGGTGGCTGTGGGCGCTCGGCCTGGCCGTCGCCGCCTCCCGCACCACCAACCCGCTGCTGCTCGGCCTGGTCGTCGGCGTCGCCGGCTATGTCGTCGCGGCCCGCCGCACGGACGCGCCCTGGGCCCGCTCGTACGGCGCGTTCGTGAAGCTGGGTCTGTTCGTGGTGGCCCTCCGCGTCCTCTTCTCCGTGTTCCTCGGCTCCCCGATCCCGGGCGCGCACCTCCTCTTCACCCTGCCCGAGGTGCCGCTGCCCAGCTGGGCGCAGGGGGTGCGGATCGGGGGCCGGGTGACGGCCGAGCAGGTGCTCTTCGCGGTGTACGACGGCGCGAAGCTGGCGACCCTGCTGATCTGCGTGGGCGCCGCGAACGCGCTCGCCAACCCGGCGCGGCTGCTCAAGTCGCTGCCGGGTGCCCTGTACGAGGCGGGGGTCGCCGTCGTCGTGGCGATGACCTTCGCGCCGAACATGGTCGCCGACGTGGCCCGGCTGCGGACCGCCCGCCGGCTGCGGGGCCGCCCCACGGGCGGGGTCCGGGCGGTCCTCCAGATCGGCCTGCCGGTCCTGGAGGGGGCCCTCGAACGCTCGATCGCGGTGGCGGCGTCCATGGACGCACGGGGGTACGGGCGCACGGCCCGCGTCCCGGCGGCCGTGCGCCGCACCACGAACGTCCTGACCCTCGGCGGGCTCCTCGGCATCTGCGCGGGCTCGTACGGGCTGCTCGCGGCGGAGGGCGCAGGGTACGGGCTCCCGCTGCTCGGCGCCGGGCTGCTCGCCGCCGTGGCCGGGCTCCGGCTCGGCGGGCGCCGGACCGTACGGACCCGGTACCGGCCCGACCGCTGGGGCGCCCGGTCCTGGCTGGTGGCCGGGTCCGGGGTGGCGGTCGCGGTCCTGATGATCCGGGCGAACGCGTACGCCCCGGAGGCGCTGCACCCCGGGGTGGTCCCCCTGGCGGCCCCGGAGCTGCCGCTGCTGCCCGCGCTGTCGGTCCTGCTGGGCCTGGTGCCGGCGTTCGTGGCCCCCGTACCCGAGGAGAACCCGTGATCCGCTTCGAGAACGTCTCGGTGAGGTACGAGGAGGACACCGAGCCGACCCTCAGGAACCTCGACCTCACCGTCCCGGAGGGGGAGCTGGTCCTCCTGGTGGGCCCCTCGGGCGTGGGCAAGTCGACCCTCCTGAACGCGGTCTCGGGCCTGGTCCCCCACTTCACGGGCGGCACGCTGACCGGCCGGGTGACGGTCGACGGCCGGGACACCCGTACGCATCCGCCGCGCGAACTGGCGGACGTGGTGGGCACGGTGGGGCAGGACCCGTCGGCCCACTTCGTCACCGACACGGTCGAGGACGAGCTCGCGTACGGGATGGAGTCCCTGGGGCTCGCGCCCGGCGTCATGCGGCGCCGGGTCGAGGAGACCCTGGACCTCCTCGGCCTCGCCGAACTCCGCGACCGGCCGATCGCGACGCTCTCCGGCGGGCAGCGCCAGCGGGTCGCGATCGGCTCCGTCCTCACGCCGCACCCCAAGGTCCTCGTCCTCGACGAGCCGACCTCCGCGCTCGACCCGTCGGCGGCGGAGGACGTCCTCGCGGTCCTCCAGCGCCTGGTCCACGACCTCGGCACGACGGTCCTCCTCGCCGAGCACCGCCTCGAACGCGTCGTCCAGTACGCGGACCAGGTCCTCCTCCTCCCGGAGGCGGTCATGGGCCCCCCGTCCGCCGTCATGTCCGTCTCCCCGATCCACCCCCCGGTGGTCACCCTGGGCCGCCTGGCGGGCTGGACCCCCCTGCCGCTCACGGTGCGGGACGCGAGGCGGAGGGCGGGGGGGTTGAAGGAGCGCCTGGAGCCGCTGATCGGGGCGGGTGTCCCTGCGGGGCCCCTCCCCCACCCCTCCCCCCACGCCCGAGGGCATGGGGGGAGGGGTGGGGGCTTCTCCCTCTTCTCGCGGCGGCGACGGCGGCCACAGGGCGAGCAGCCACACCCCGCCACCCCCCTCGTCCTCACCGCCTCCCTCCACGTCCGCCGCGCCCGCGTGGAGGCCCTCCGCGCGATCGACCTCCGCGTCGACCCGGGCGAGACCGTCGCCCTCATGGGACGGAACGGCGCCGGGAAGTCGACCCTGCTGTCCGCGCTGGTCGGCATGATCGCCCCCACCTCCGGCACCGTCCGGATCGCGGGCCGCGCCCCCCACGCCACCGATCCCCGCGAGCTGATCCGCCAGGTCGGCCTGGTGCCGCAGGAGCCGAGGGACCTGCTGTACGCGGACACCGTCGCCGCCGAGTGCGCGGCGGCCGACGCGGACGCGGGCGCGGCGGACGGCACCTGCCGGGCCCTGGTGTCCGAGCTGCTGCCGGGCGTCGCGGACGACACGCACCCCCGGGACCTCTCCGAGGGCCAGCGCCTCGCCCTCGCCCTGGCCGTCGTCCTGACCGGCCGCCCCCCGCTGCTCCTCCTGGACGAGCCGACCCGGGGCCTGGACTACGCGGCCAAGGCCCGCCTGGTCGAGCACCTGCGCGCCCTCGCGGCGGACGGGCACGCGATCGTGCTCGCCACGCACGACGTGGAGCTGGCGGCCGAGCTGGCCCACCGGGTGGTGATCCTCGCGGACGGCGAGGTGGTCGCGGACGGCCCGACGGCCGAGGTCGTGGTCTCCTCGCCCGCGTTCTCGCCCCAGGTCGCCAAGGTCCTGGCCCCGCAGCCGTGGCTCACGGTCGAGCAGGTGGAGCGGGCCCTGGAGGAGGCGCGGTGAGCGCCCTCCGCCTCGGCCCCCGCTCCGTCGCCGCCCTCGCCCTCGTCTCCCTGATCGGGATCGCCGCCTTCTGCTGGCCCCTGTTCGCGGACGCCGACTCGGCCGTGACGTCACACGCCGGTGACGCTCCGTGGCTGTTCGCGGCCCTGCTGCCGCTGCTCGTCGCCGTCGTGGTGGCGACGATCGCGGACTCCGGCATGGACGCGAAGGCGGTCGCGATGCTGGGGGTGCTCGCCGCCGTGGGCGCGGCGCTGCGCCCGCTGGGGGCGGGGACGGCCGGCCTGGAGCCGATGTTCTTCCTGATGGTGCTGAGCGGCCGGGTCCTGGGCCCGGGCTTCGGCTTCGTCCTCGGCGCGGTGACGATGTTCGCGTCCGCGCTGCTCACGGGCGGTGTGGGCCCCTGGATGCCGTTCCAGATGCTGTCGATGGGCTGGTTCACGATGGGCGCCGGGCTGCTGCCGGGGCAGCGGACGCTCCGGGGCCGGGGCGAGCTCCTGATGCTCTCCGCGTACGGCTTCGTGGCGGCGTTCGCGTACGGCACGGTCATGAACCTCCAGGGCTGGGTCCTGCTCCAGGGCCTGAGCAGCGGGATCTCCTTCCAGCCGGGCGCCCCGCTGCACGAGAACCTGGTCCGCTTCCTCGCCTACGTCACCGCCACCTCCCTCGGCTGGGACCTCGGCCGGGCCGTGCTCACCGTGGTCCTCACGCTCACGGTCGGCGGCACGCTCCTGAGGGCGCTGCGGCGGGCGACGAGGCGGGCGAACTTCGAGGCCCAGGTCACATTCGAGGGCCCGGAAGGGGCCCCTGCGAGTGAGGCGCCCCACAGGACCCAGGTCACGTACGAGCCGGAATAGTAGGCGTACGAAACCGCCCAAAGACCTCCCTACACCCGCGCAACCTGCGGAAACGCGCCCCCTCCCGCCCCCGGGACGTTCCTCCCGGGTCCGAACCTCCCTCGTACAGGGGGTCGTTGCATCGGCGTTCCGGCCCTGCTTCTCTGGTGGACGTCGCCAGGCAGCCGGTGCTCACCGCAGCGCCTCGGGCAGACCGGTTCCCCCCGTTCCCGGGTCCCCCGGGCTCTGGTTCCGGCTTGCCGAAAACGCCCGGCGCGACCTCTGTCCCCGAAGTTAGGTAGAAACCTTGATTCGCTCGCTCACCACTCGTGTCGCCGCCCGCAAGAAGACCTTCGCCGCCTCCGCAGCCGTGTTGCTGGGTGCGTCGGGTGCGGTGCTCGGCACGACGGGCTCGGCCTCGGCCGCCAGCCCGCAGGATGTCGCGCGACAGATCGTTCCCGCCTCGCAGTACGCCTCCTTCAGCAAGATCGTGGCCCACGAGTCCGGCTGGAACCACAAGGCCACCAACTCCTCCAGCGGCGCCTACGGCCTGGTCCAGGCCCTCCCGGCCTCGAAGATGTCCTCGGCCGGCTCCGACTGGAAGACGAACCCCGCCACCCAGATCAAGTGGGGTCTCAACTACATGAACGAGCGCTACGGCTCCCCGAACGCCGCCTGGGCGTTCTGGCAGGCCAACGGCTGGTACTGAGAAGTCCTGCCACCGCACAGCGCGCACACGCAAGGCCCCGCCCTCCTCACGGAGGGGCGGGGCCTGCGGCGTTCCCGCACCTCGCCCCCGAGGAACCGGATCCTCCTCCCGGACGTCCGAGCTGCCATGTGGGGGACACACGGCATCCTGATCAGAAGATTCCTGACGGCCTTCGTCGCGCTGCTCGGGCTCCAGACCGGTTCGCTCGTCGCACCGGCGCACGCCTGCGGCTGCGGCGCGATGATCCCGGACGCGTCGCGGCGGATCGGTGTCGACCGCGAGGAGTCGGCGGTGCGCTGGGACGGGCGCACCGAGACGATCGTGATGCGCTTCCGCGTGCACGGGGACGCCGAGCGGGCGGCCTGGATCATGCCGGTGCCGAGCCGGGCCGACGTCTCCCTCGGTGATCCGGAGCTGTTCGACCAGATCGACCGGCTCACCGCGCCCGAGCGGCGCGACCGCCCCTACTTCTGGCCGCGCGAGGACGACTGGCCGTTCGACACCGATGACGGGGACGGGGCCGGGGCGATGCCCGGCGCGGGTACCGGCGTCGGCGTCGTGGGCCGCGAGCGGCTCGGCCCCTTCGACGTGGCCCGGCTGACCGCCACCGACCCGGGCGCGCTCGGCGGCTGGCTGCGCACGAACGGCTTCGACCTGCCCGACCGGCTGACCGGCGCGCTCCGGCCGTACGTCGACCGGAAGTGGGAGTACGTCGCGGTCCGCCTCGCGCCCGAGAAGAAGGGCGCCGTCCTGCGGGGCGAGCTGACCCCGCTGCGGATCGCCTTCGCCTCGTCCGAGCCGGTCTACCCGATGCGGCTGTCGCGGCTGGCGAAGACGCCCCAGACCCTCGGCCTGGCCGTCCTCTCCGACCACAGGATGGAGCCCCGCTCGGCCATCGGCGGCGACCGGCCCGAGGTGACCTTCGCGGGGCGGATCGAGCGGCCGGAGGGCGCGGTGGCCGCGCTCGCGGGCGGCGGGCCGGTGCACCTGACCGTCCTGGAGCAGGAGTTCCCGAACCCGGGGCGGATCGACGACGACCACCACCTGCGGCGGGTGGCCGACACCCCGTACCGCGAAGTGATCCACACCGACCGGCTGCTGACCGTCGCCGGACTCCCCGTCTGGCTCCTGACGGTGGGCGGCGGGGCGCTGCTCGCGGTGATCGCGGTGATCCTGACCGTACGGGCGTCGCGGCGCCGCCGGGCCCCCGTCGCGGGTGTACGTTCGACCGCATGACCAACTCTCAATGGACGGACGTCGACCGCTACTTCACCGAACTGCTCGCCCCGGGCGACGAGGCGCTGTCCGCCGCGCTCACCGCCTCGACGGCGGCCGGCCTGCCGGAGATCGCCGTCGCCCCCAACCAGGGGAAGCTGCTCCATCTCCTCGCCCGGGTGCAGGGAGCGCGGAACATCCTGGAGATCGGCACCCTCGGCGGCTACAGCACGATCTGGCTGGCCCGCGCGCTGCCGGCCGACGGGCGTCTGATCACCCTGGAGTACGACCCGGCCCACGCCGACGTCGCCCGCGCGAACATCGCCCGCGCCGGGCTGGACGAGCTCGTGGAGGTCCGCACGGGCGCGGCCCTGGACAGCCTGCCGAAGCTGGAGGCGGAGGGCGCGGGCCCGTTCGACCTGTTCTTCATCGACGCGGACAAGGTCAACAACCCGCGCTACGTGGAGTGGGCCCTGAAGCTCTCCCGGCCGGGCACGGTGATCGTGGTCGACAACGTGGTGCGGGGCGGCAGGGTCGCCACCGAGCACCCGGACGACCCGGCGATCACCGGCACTCGCGAGATGATCGAACTGGTCGCCCGCGAACCGCGTCTGGACGCGACCGCGTTCCAGACGGTCGGCTCGAAGGGCTACGACGGCCTGCTGGTCGCGCGCGTGGTCGACTGAGGGGTGTTGCGGAGGGTCCGGCTCGCGCCAGGCGTGCGCGTCGGCCTCGTCGCCCGGCGCCGGCCGGGCCGCCGCGACGACCGGGCGGGGGTCGGCGTCGATGACGACCTGCGCGTTCGCCGAGAACCGGTGGGTGCGGGACGGGGCGCCGGCCCTGCGGTCGCGGACCGGGACCGGGGTGCCGTCCGCGCTCCGCGGCCGGCCGCCGCCGGGACCGTCCCCGCCCGCTCCTTCACCACCTTCACCACCTTCGCGGACCGGCCCCACCGGCCGGTGCGGCCCGTGCTTCGGGAGCCGCTCCACCGGGCCGCGCCTCCGTGCGATCCGGGTCAGGAGGTGGTCAGCGCCGCGAGTTCCGCGTTGGCGCGCTCGGTGACCAGGGCGAGGACGCGGCCGGTGGCGGCCAGGTCCTCGGCGGGTATGCCGCCCCAGATGCGGGCGGTGACGGGGGCGGTCTCCGCGCCGACGGCGGCGAGCAGTGCGCGCCCCGCGGCCGTGGGGCGCAGGTGTGCGCCGTCCGCGACGAGCAGCCGCTCGGCCAGCAGGCCGTCGAGGGCGGCGCGGATGTCGGCCGGATCGGCCTTGAGGGAGCCCCGGACCAGGGCGACGAGTCCGTCCGGCGTCTGCGGGGTCTCGGCGGTGACGGCGGCGCGCAGGGCGACCTGCTGCTGGAACGTGGCGCCGTGCCGGGCCAGGACGTGCTCCAGGACGCCGCGGGCGGCGTAGTGCGCCAGGGCGAGGGTGCGGGGGTCGGCGGTGGTGGTCATGGCGTTTCCCTCCGGGTGTTCTGGTCGTCCGGCGGCGGACTCGACGCCGGGGGCGGAGCGAGGGGTACGTCGAGCAGGGCCGTCAGCTCCTCGGTGAACGCGCGGGTCCCGGGGCCGTCGAGGCCGCCGAGGGGTTCCATGAGCTGCCGGAGCAGCTCCTGGACCACCGCGACGGCCTGCCGGGTGACGGTCCGGCCCCGTTCGGTGAGGGCGAGCTGCACGGCGCGCGGGTCGCGGGGGTCGCGGGTGCGCTCGACCAGGCCGGCCGACTCCAGGGCGCGCGCCAGCTTCGAGACGTACAGCGCCTCCATGCCGGTGTGGTCGGCGAGCCTGCGCTGGCTGGGCCGCTCGCCGTCGCGCTGCATGCCGTACAGCGACGCGACCAGGGAGTACTGCGCGTGGGTGAGGCCCAGCGGGGCCACCGCGCGATCGACCGCGACGCGCCATTTGTTGGCGAGCCGCCACACCAGGAAGCCGGGCGTGGGGCCGGGCGCGTCCTTGTCCATGACAATAGATTACATGGCTACTATGTACATGGCTACTGTTTCTCGGCGGACGGCGCGCTCGACCGCCACCCCGCGAAGAGCGGCAGCTCCCCCTCGGAGTCGAGGACGACCACGCCGAAGGGCCGGTCGAAGGCGATCCGCTCCACGGCCTCCGGCCGGGGCGCGGCCGCGCTGCGGGCCATCCTGACCTGGGTGGCGGCCGCCGCCTCGACGCCCTCCTCGGCGACCTCGACCACCGCCTCCTGCACCACCTTGTCGATGAACAGGCCGGCCGGGGAGAGGCCGGAGAAGTCGGCTCCGGGACGCAGGGCCAGGTCGAGGCCGAACGCGGCCAGGTGTGCGTTCACCTCCGTCTCCGTACGGAGGGTGAAGCGCGGCAGGAGGAGGTCGGCGGCGTCGGCGGCGAGCCGCTTCCGGGCCCCGGGGCCGGCCCAGGCGGCGGGCAGCACGTCCCCCGGCCCGGCCCCTTCCGCACCGAGCACGCACCGCACCAGTGCGGCCCTCTCTCCCGCACAGGGCAGCTCCACGACGGTGGCTCCGCCCGCGGACCAGACCGAAGCGGCGGGGACCCTCCGCCGCATGGTCGGCACGGGCCGGGTGCGTCCGCCCCCGTCGGTGAAGGGCTCGTCACGGGTGAGGTGCCGGGGAAAGGCCACGGCCCAGGAGGCCTTCAGGGCCAGGGCGTTGAGCAGCACGAGCTCCTCGGAGCCGTCGAGCACGAGCGGCAGCCCGTCGATCCGCCCGCCGGTGGCCTCCCGCGCCCACGCGTCGAGCACGCCCTGGGCGCCCTCGCCCAACTCCCCGAACCGCACGTCCGGCAGCCCCCTCCGGAACTCCTCGCGGACCGGCACCCGGGCCCACACGCCGGTGGCCGCCCCGACCCCGCCCGTCTCCCCGAGCCGCCGCCCGACCCCGGTCACGGCCCCGGCCGCCGCCTCCCCGCCGACCCCGAGCAGGCCGCGCAGCTCCTCACCGGTCCGCCCTCGCGCCCCGGCCGCGACGGCCCCGAGCGCCAGCCACAACCCGACCGGCGAAACGACGAAGTCCCCGTCACCGTCCCCGAGCCGGGCCAGCCAGCGCGCAGCCAGGGTCCGTACCATGTCCGCCGGGAGGGCGGGAGGAGTGCGGGTCATATGCTTCCCCTCATGAGCATCGTGAAGATCAACGTCCTAACCGTGCCGGCCGAGCAGCGCGAGGTGCTGGAGCAGCGGTTCGCCTCGCGGGCCGGGGCCGTGGAGGGGTCCGACGGGTTCGAGTGGTTCGAACTGCTGCGGCCCCTGGAGGGGACCGACCAGTACCTGGTGTACACCCGCTGGCGCAGCGAGGAGGACTTCCAGAACTGGATGAACGGTTCCATGCGGGCCGCCCACCAGGGTGGCGGCGAGGGCGGGGGCGAGCGGCCGAAGCCCGCCGCGTCCGGGTCGACCCTGTGGTCGTTCGAGGTCGTCCAGCAGGCGGCGCCGAAGGGCTGAGCCCGGGAAATCCGGCTGCGCCGCCGGTCGCGCGCGTCCCACAATGGCGCGCGTGACCTGGACCTTCTCTCCCGAGCGCGTCGACACGCCGGACGCCACCGCCCTGCGCCGTGACTACTACGACGAGGTCGCCAGCCGGTACTGGAAGCGGCCCGCGACGGCGGCCGAGATCGACGCGGGGCTGGCGGACGACGGGGCCGGGCTGCTCGCCCCGCCGACCGGTGACTTCCGGGTCGCCCGGTTCGGGGGCGAGCCGGCCGGGTGCGGCGGGGTGCTCCTCCTGGACGACGGCGGCGACGGCGGCGGGGTCCGCGCCGAGCTGACCCGGGTCTACCTGCGGCCCGCGTTCCGGGGCCGGGGCGGCGCCGGGGCCCTCCTGGCGGAACTGGAGGACGCCGCCCGCGCGCTCGGCGCCCGCCGGATGGTCCTCAACACGCGCCTGGACCTGATCGAGGCGCGGAACCTGTACGCGCGCCACGGGTACGCGGAGATACCGGCGTACTGCACCGGCCCGTACGTGGAGGTCTGGTACGGCAAGGAGCTGTGAGCGGTCCCGGGGGCGCGGACGCACTCCGCCGGACGACGGGAGCGCGCCTGCCGGCGGGGATCGGACCACCCGCTCACGCGTGGTGGTCGCGGGGCGGTTCCGTGCCGCGGGGGCGTTCCGCGTCGGAGCCGCTCAGTTCGGCCGTCAGTTCCTCCACGAGTTTCACCAGGTCGGTGGGCCGTTCGGGGCCCCACCAGTCGCCGAGGAGTTCGGCGAGCGAGTCCTCCCGCGCCTTGGCGAGCAGGGTGGAGACCCGTACGCCCTCCTCGGTGAGGATCAGCTGAAGGCCCTCGCGGGTGACCAGGCGCCGCTCCTCCACCTGACGGGACGCCTCCGTGATCGCCCGCAGCGGCACAGGGGTGGTCTCGGCCAGCCGGGCGGGCTCCACGGTGCCGTGCCGGCGGATGCGCAGCAGCAGCCAGCTCGCGGCGGGCAGCAGGTCGAGCCCGGCGCGCTCGGTGATCTTCACGTAGACCGCCTTGCGCCCCTCGCGGGAGCCGAGGACGGACAGCGCGCGGGCGCACTCGTCGTACGAGGAGCGCTCGACCGGGTTGGAGGCGAGGGTCTGCGTGGTGTCGGGCGCGGTGACCGAGGTGCGGAGCCGGTCCTCCTTGAGGAACCAGGCGATGACGAAGGCGACGAGGACGACGGGTGACGCGTACAGGAAGACGTCGGTGATGGACGTGGAGTACGCGTGGAGCACGGAGGGGCGCAGCTCGGGCGGGAGCTGGGCGACGGCGCGCGGGTCGGCGGCGACCTGTCCGGGCCCGACGCCGGGCGGGAGGCCGGGACCCGCCGCGGCGAAGACGTCCTCCAGCTCGGAGGTGAGCCGGTTGGTGAAGATCGTGCCGAAGACGGCGACGCCGAAGGACGCGCCGATGGAGCGGAAGAAGGTGGCCCCGGAGGTGGCGACGCCCAGGTCCTCGTAGGAGACGGCGTTCTGCACGACGAGGACGAGGACCTGCATGACCAGGCCGAGTCCGGCGCCGAAGACGAAGAAGTACGCGCTCATCTCCCAGGTGGAGCTGGTCTCCGTCAGGCGGTGGAGGAGGAGCAGGCCGATCGCGGTGAGGGCGGTGCCGGCGACGGGGAAGACCTTCCAGCGGCCGGTGCGGCTGACGACCTGGCCGGAGGCGGTGGAGGTGAGCAGCAGGCCGAGGACCATGGGCAGCATGTGGACGCCGGACATGGTCGGGGTGACGCCCTGCACCACCTGGAGGAAGGTCGGCAGGTAGGTCATCGCGCCGAACATCGCGAAGCCGACGACGAAGCTGATGACCGAGACGAGGGTGAAGGTCCGGCTCCGGAACAGCTTGAGCGGCAGCACGGGCTCGGCCGCCCGCCCCTCGACGTACACGAACCAGACGAGGAGGACGGCTCCGAGGACGGCGAGGCCGATGATCTGCGGCGATCCCCAGGCCCAGGTGGTGCCGCCGAGGGAGGCGACGAGGACCAGGCAGGTGGCGACCGAGGCGATGAGGAAGGTGCCGAGGTAGTCGATGGTGTGCTTCGTGGAGCGGACCGGGATGTGGAGGACGGCGGCGATCACGAAGAGGGCGACGATCCCGATCGGCAGGTTGATGTAGAAGACCCAGCGCCAGGTGAGGTGCTCGGTGAAGAGGCCGCCGAGGAGGGGGCCGAGGACGCTGGTGGCGCCGAAGACGGCGCCGAAGAGGCCCTGGTACTTGCCGCGCTCCCGGGGCGGGACGAGGTCGCCGACGATCGCCATGGACAGGACCATGAGCCCGCCGCCGCCGAGGCCCTGGAGGGCGCGGAAGCCGATGAGCTGCGGCATGTTCTGGGCGATGCCGCAGAGGGCGGAGCCGATGAGGAAGATGACGATGGCGGCCTGGAAGAGTTTCTTGCGCCCGTACTGGTCGCCGAGCTTGCCCCAGAGGGGGGTGGCGGCGGTGGACGCCAGCATGTAGGCGGTGACCACCCAGGAGAGGTGTTCCATGCCGCCGAGCTCGCTGACGATGGTCGGCAGGGCGGTGGAGACGATGGTCTGGTCGAGTGCGGCGAGCAGCATGCCGAGCAGCAGCGCGCCGATCGCGACGAGGACGGTGCTGTGGCGCTGCCCGTCCCCGGATGCGGGGGCGCCGCCGGACGGGGACGGGCGTAGGTCCTGGGCCATGGGCGTCTCCTCGGCGGGTCGGGGGCCTGACGGGCGGCTCTTCTCCTCGGACGGTTCCTCCATCCTGGTCCGAATGTCCGGTTATGGCCTGTGGAGGGGCACGACTGTTCCCCCACTGGAAGGGGGTGGGCTGCATAATCGCTCGCAGTTGCCTCGGGGAGGGGACCCATCATGACCGGACACGTCTGTCCTGAATGCGGTGTACACAGACCTGGCTGCGCCTGCGCCCGGGCGGAACTGGCGGCGGCCGAGGACTTCGATCCGCTGCGGATCCGCCCGTACGTGACGCTGGACGCGCCGGAGGGGGCGGGGGGTTACGGGGCGGACGCCTCCGGGAGGGGGACCTTCGCCGCGGGAGAGGGTGCGTACGGGGCGGGTGCGGATGCGTACGGGGGAGGAGCGGGTGCGTACGGGGCGGGGGGCGCCGACGCGGGTCCGCCGACCGCCCGACTGGCGGCGGGCCGTCCGGAGGAGTACCCCGGGGAGCACCCGGGAGGCCACCCGTACGAGGCCGGCGCCGGGGGCGACCCCTTCGAGACGATGCCGCTGCTGCTGCGCGGGGCCGGCGAGGTGCCGCCCCCGTCCGGCGGGGGCCGGCCCCGGGGCCGCAGGCGCGGCGCCGCGATCGCGGCGGTGGCCGCCGTCGCGGTGGCGGGGACGGCGGCCCTGGCGGCGACCGCCCTGGGCGGCGCGGACCGGACGGACGACCGGGCGGCCGTGCCCGAGGTGACGACGAGCGCGTCCCTGAACCTGGCCGTGTCGGAGGAGCCGTCCCCCTCCTCGGAGAGCCCGGAGCCGGCGTCGTCGTCCCCGACGCCGCGCCGGACGTCCGCGTCGCCCTCCGCTTCCCCGTCCGCCACGGCCACTCCCTCCGCCTCGGCCTCCGGCGCGACGGCGAGCCCCGGCGCGTCGACCGGCGCGGCCGCCCCTCCCTCCGTCACGGCCTCGGCGTCGCCGACGACCGCGCCGTCGGCGACGGGCGCGACGCCCTCGCGGACCCCGGAGGAGACGGAGGAGCCCGAGCGGGAGGTCGCCACCCTCAGCTACGGCGACCGGGGGCCCGAGGTGGAGGACCTCCAGTGGCGGCTGCGGGCCGCCTGGGTCTACTTCGGCCCCGTCGACGGCCGCTACGGCAACAAGGTCCGGGAGGCCGTGCGCGAGTTCCAGCGCTGGCGGTCGATCCAGGGCGATCCGCTGGGCGTGTACGGGCCGAGCACGCGCGAGGTGTTGGAGCGGGAGCAGCCGGGGGTTTGAGCGGCGGGGAGGACGGGAGCGGGGCTGGGACCGGGATCGAGACCGGGGCCGGGGCGGAATCGGGGCGGGATCGGGGCCGGGGCGGGGATCGAGACCGAGGCCGGGGCGGAACCGGGACCGGGGCCGGGATCGAGACCGAGGCCGGGGCAGGACCGGGGCCGGGGCTGGGATCGGGGCCGGGGCTGGGAGCGGGGCCGGGGCTGGGAGCGAGGCGGCAAGGGAGCTGAGGGTCTGAGGTGGCAGGTCTCCGGTCGCCCGGTCGCGAGTCCTTCCGGTCTCCCCCAGCCCCCGGTTCCCAGCCCTCCCAGTCACCCAGTCACCCAGTCCCAGGATGCGGACACGGTTACGGGCCGGTTGGCCAAGACCGCCCCCGGTTTTGTATCGTTGAAAAACAAAGTGGCCCCGCCCGCACTCCCTGACCGGTGGGCGGGTCCGCCTTGTTCTCCGCGCTCTCCCCGCACCCCTCCGGAGAGCGCCACCCCCTCTGGAGATCCGATGCACGCCACCACCCCGGCAACGCTCACCGCCCGCGCCCTCCTGCTCGACATGGACGGCACCCTCGTCAACTCGGACGCCGTCGTCGAGCGCTGCTGGCGCCGCTGGGCCGAGCGGCAGGGACTGGACGGGGACGCCGTGCTCCAGGTGGTCCACGGCCGCCAGGGGTACGCGACGATGGCCGTGCTCCTCCCGGACCGCCCGATGGAGCAGAACCACGCCGACAACCGCGTCATGCTCGCGGAGGAGACCGCCGACCTCGACGGGGTCGTGCCCGTCCCCGGCGCCCCCGCCTTCATGGCCGCGATCACGGACCTGCCGCACGCCCTGGTGACCTCGGCGGACGAGGCCCTCGCCCAGGCGCGCATGGGAGCGGCGGCGCTGCGCGTGCCGGAGGCCCGCGTCACGGCCGAGTGCGTCGGGGCCAGCAAGCCGGACCCGGAGGGCTTCCTGAAGGGCGCGGCGGCGCTGGGCTTCGCGCCGGAGGACTGCGTGGTCTTCGAGGACTCCGAGGCGGGCATCCAGGCGGGCCGCGCGGCCGGCATGCGCGTCGTGGGCGTGGGCCCGCGCGCGGCGGCCTTCGCACCCGACGCGTACGTGCCCGACCTGACCCACCTGCGGGTCGAGGCGGCGTCGGACGGCACCATCACGCTGACGACCGTGCCGTAACCTCTCCTCCCCCTTCGCCTTCACCACCGCTCGCGCGCGGCCGGACGCCCGGCCGCGCGCGAGCGTTTTGCGGTTCGCGGGCCCCTGCTCCCTGCCGACCGAAACCCGCACGCACGCACCCGCGACGGCACCCGCACCCGCACCCGCACCCGCACCCGCACCCGCACCCGCACCCGCGACGACACTCGCACCCGAAGCCCTCCGCAAGCACAGGCACCAGGGGTCGGAGACCTCGGGCCCGAGCAGGTGGCCCGGCGAACCAGTGGACCCGCAGGCCAAAGAGGCCGCCGGCCGTCAACAGCCAACAACCACCAGCCACCAGCCGCAGAAGCCACCGGCGCAGCGCCCCCGCGCGCGCCGCACCCCGCACCACCGGGCGCTCCGCCCTTCCAACCCTCGACCACCGAGCGGAATCTGACGCTCCGCCAGAACACGCACACCCCTTGATGTGACGTGCCCATGTCGTCACGCTGTTACCTGGCGCACCCCGCAAGGAAACCCGGCGCCGCCACGATGACCGGGCCACCACCCGGCACCCCACGGGGACGGCACCCGCCGAGTTCCCCCCACGTCAAGGGAGTCCACATGCCCGTCCGCAATGTCTACGCGCGTCGACTCGCCGTGCTCGCCACCTCCGCCGCCCTCACCGTCACCGGCCTCCTCGCCACCGCGCCCGCCGCCCAGGCCGCCATGCCCACCCCGGTCAGCGCCGCGACCGCGCGCGGCTACCTGGCCGCCCTCACGGTGAAGGCGGAAGGTTCCACCTCGGGGTACAGCCGGGACCTCTTCCCGCACTGGACCACCCAGTCCGGCGCCTGCAACACCCGCGAGACCGTCCTCAAGCGGGACGGCAGGAACGTCGTCACGGACTCCGCCTGTGCCGCCACCAGCGGCAGCTGGTACTCCGAGTACGACGGCGCCACCTGGAGCGCCGCCTCCGACGTCGACATCGACCACATGGTCCCGCTCGCCGAGGCCTGGCGCTCCGGCGCCGGCTCCTGGACCACCGCCCAGCGCCAGTCCTTCGCCAACGACCTGACCCGGCCGCAGCTCATAGCCGTCACGGACAACGTCAACCAGGCCAAGGGCGACCTCGACCCGGCGAAGTGGCTGCCCTCGCGAACGGCCTACCGCTGCACGTACGTCAGGGCCTGGGTGCACGTGAAGTACCACTGGAAGCTCAGCGTCGACTCCGCCGAGAAGAGCGCCCTCCAGTCCGTCCTCAACGGCTGCTGAGCACGCCACCCCTGAGGAAACGTCACAGCAGGATTGCCGGGAAGTGAACACGACCGCACACTTCCCGGTGGTCCGATGTTGAACTTGCAAGTACTAGTGAGGCAACCCTAACCTACGGACTCATCGGTTCCGTCCCCCACCTCGTTCGTCGACGGATGAGGCCAGACCGAAGGAGTCCCCCATGAGCAACACCAGCGATCCCGGCAACCCAGGCACGTCCGACGAGACGCCCGCCACGACCGCCGGCGCGGGCACGACCGCCGGCGCGGGCACGCACGCCGGCACCGGCGCCGAGGAGGCGGCCGGTCTCACGGCCCGCCTGGACCGGGCCCGGCCGTACGCGCTCGGTCTCTTCCGCATAGTCACCGGCCTCTTCTTCGCCTGCCACGGCGCCGCCTCTCTCTTCGGCGTCCTCGGCGGGGCCAAGGGCGGCGGCACGGTCGAGGTGGGCACCTGGCCCGGCTGGTACGCGGCGGTGATCCAGCTCGTCGCGGGCGGCCTGGTCCTGCTGGGCCTCGGCACCCGCAGCGCCGCCTTCCTCGCCTCGGGCTCGATGGCGTACGCGTACTTCAAGGTCCACCAGCCCGAGGGCCTCTTCCCGCTGCAGAACGGCGGCGAGCTCTCGGCCCTGTTCTGCTGGGCCTTCCTGCTGCTCGTCTTCACCGGCCCGGGCGCGCTGGCCCTGGACCGGCTCTTCGGAGCCGGGGCCCGCGGCGGCGCGGACGCGGCGGCGCGCGAGAAGAAGACCGGGACGCGCGAGGAGCAGGTCACGCCGGTCACGGCCTGATCCCGGCTCCGGGCCACGGCCAGAGCCAGGCCACGGCCCGGGCCCCGTTCCCCTCTCCCGGTTCCCGACCCGACCCACCCGATCCGCCCCGGGTCGCGGACCCGCAGAACGCACCCACAGGCCCTGGAGGCTTACCAGCCTCGGCGCCTACACGAAGGGGCCGGTATCCACAGGATGGATTCCGGCCCTTTCCCTCGCGCGGCGCACGTCCGACGCCGGCCTTGGACCGGACCATTCCCCTCAGGTTCCCGCACGTACGAACACACCCGTTGTCCACCCGTCGCCCGACGGCACCGGACCTCCGCCCGAAGCACGGGCACCCACCCGGCGGCGGGCCCCCGATCCCGCGTAGGCTCTGCCCCTGTGAATCTGCTCGACAGCCTGGGCTCGCTGCGGTCGCTCACCGCCGGTCCGTGGATCTACCCGGTGGTGGCGACGTCGATCCTGCTCGACGTCTTCCTGCCCGTGCTGCCGAGCGGCTTCCTGGTGATCACCGCGGCCACGGCGGCGACCGCCGCGACGGCCACCGCGGCCTCCCCCGACGTCCCGTCGCTCCTCCCCCTGCTGCTCTGCGCGGCCACGGCCTCGGTGCTCGGCGACTTCCTCGCGTACCGCCTGGCGCGCCGGGGCGGGGCCAGGCTGGACCGGGCGATAGCGCGCTCACGGCGCCTCTCCCTGGCGCAGGAACGTCTCGGCACCGCTCTCGCCCGGGGCGGCGGACTGCTCGTCGTCCTCGCGCGGTTCGCGCCGGCGGGCCGCTCCGTGGTCTCCCTCGGCGCGGGCGCGGCAAAGCGCCGGAGCAAGGAGTTCCTGCCGTGGTCGGCCCTCGCGGGCGTGACCTGGGCGTCGTACAGCGTGGGGCTCGGCTGGCTGGGCGGTCAGTGGCTGGGCGCGACCTGGTTCAGCGCGGGGGTGTCGACCCTCGCGCTCTTCCTCGCGGGCGGGCTCGCCGCTTGTCTCATACGGCGTCCGGCCGTGGCTCCGGCGCCCGCTTCCTGACCGCCCCGCCCGTCCCGACCGTCCTGGCCCCGCGCACCTCCAGACCGTCGAGGAGTCTCGCGGTGGCCCCGGCGATCTCGTCCACGGCCCGCTCGAAGACCTCGCGGTTGTGGGCGGCGGGGGCGCGGAAGCCCGAGATCTTGCGGACGTACTGGAGGGCGGCGGCGCGGATGTCGTCCTCGGTCGCCTCCTCGGGCAGCACGGGCGGGCGGAGCGTCTTGATGCTGCGGCACATGCCTCCAGTGTGGCGCGCCCCACTGACAACGGCACCGCGCCACCGGCCCGCGCCCGTACGCCCGCGCCCGTACGCCCGCCCCGCACACCCGAGTCCGTACGCCCGGGCCCGTAGACCCGACCCGTGCGCCCGGGCCCGAAGGCCCGTCCCATACACCGAGTCCGTACGTCCGCGGCCCATACGCCTGCCTGCGCCTACACCCCGACGCCGCCGAGGCCGCGTCTGCTGCGTGCGTTGATCTCGGCCGTGCGGGCCCGCAGCTCGTGCAGGGGCGTGGCGAGCTGGACGTCGACGGGCTCGGCCTCCCACTCGGTGCCGCCGTGGACGGCGCGGATGCGGAAGCGCCCGGAGACGCTGTCCACATAGAACCCGACCCGCCCGGTGGCGGTGTCACGGACGAGGTCACCGACCTCGGGCAGTGGCTGCACGCGTCCCCTCCGTCCCGGAACCTGAAGCATGGGGACACTCAGGGAAGCGCGGCGGCCCGGCCCTGTCAACGTATCTCTAGAGATGTCCCCCGATGGATGGATCGACCGGTCGGGACGGCGCGCACGTGTGCTTCCGCGTCGAGGGGTGCGCCGTAGGGTGTCCCGCAGATGAAGGGAGTGGTCCACCCGTGACTGACCAGGACAGCGCTCGACGGCCCAAGTACCAGCGGATCGCTGACGAGTTGAGGGACGCGATCCGGTCGGGCGACTTCGCGCCGGGCGACCGGCTCCCCGGCGAGAACGACCTCATGGCGACCTACGAGGTGGCGCGGATGACGGCCCGGCAGGCCCTCTCCGTGCTGCGGACCGAGGGGCTCGCCGAGGCGCGCAAGGGCGCCGGGGTGTTCGTCCGCGTCTTCCGTCCGCTGCGCCGCCGGGGCATCCCGCGCCTGGCGGGCGACCACTGGGGCGGCGGCCGGTCGGTCTGGTCGGCGGACGTGGAGGACCGGGAGCTGGTGGTCGACCGGATCGAGGTGGGCGAGGCGGAGGCCGGCGCCCGGGTCGCGGAGGCCCTCGACCTGCCGCCGGGTGCGCCCGTCTGCGTCCGGAGCCGCCGGTTCGTCCTGGACGACAAACCGGTGCTGCTCTCCGTCTCGTACCTCCCGGCCGGCCTGGCGCGCGGGACGCGGATCGCCGAACGGGACACGGGGCCAGGCGGCACGTACGCCCGCCTGGCGGAGCTGGGCCGGCGGCCGGTGCGGTTCCGGGAGGAGATCCGCTGCCGGATGCCGACGGCGGAGGAGTCGGAGGGGCTGGCCCTGGAGCTCGGGACGCCGGTGGTCCTCATCGACCGCACGGCCTTCACGGAGGCAGGGGTGGCGGTGGAGCTGAACGAGATGACGCTGGACTCGTCGTCGTACGTCCTGGAGTACGACTTCGAGGCGTGAGGTCGCGTACGCGACGGGGCTGCGCGCGACGGGTCCGACGGACGGCCCGCGTCACAGGCCCCGGGGCGCCTCGATCCACGCGTCCGGCGCGGCTCCCGGGGCGAACCGCAGCCCGGGGGCGGCGCGGGCGACCTCCCCGGGGCGCCCGGCGGCGGGGGCGACGGCCTCGGCCGGTTCCGTACCCGGCCCCACGCGGGTGAGGACGAGGCTGCGGACCAGGACCTCGGCGGCGCTCCGCCCGGCCTGGGCGACCTGGGCGACCTGCGCGACCTGCGCGACCTGCGCGACCGAAGGGTGCCCGGGGCCGTCCCGTAGGTCCAGCAGAGCGACAGGCCTCGGTCACGGGCGAGTTCGACGGGGAAGCCGGAGCAGGCGCTGTCCGGGCGGGGGCAGGGGGTGGCGGGCCCGAGGACGGTGACCCGGAGCGCGTCGCCGACCGTGCGTCGACCCTGGAGCGGGCGCGCGTCCTTCCCGAACGGTGCGAGCGCCGACGCCTGCTCGTACGACTCGACGCGGGTGGATGACAACTGGTGCCGGGACGGCGCCGCGCCTGAGGAGGCGGGCCCCGGTGGCCTCCGGGGCCCGCCGGCACGGGACGGCCGCCTACCCGCCGTTCCCGCCGCCCCCGGCCCGAGCACTCTCCTCGGCGCTCCCGCCGTCCCCGTTCCCGGCGCTCCCTCCGTTCCCCTCGTCCCGGGCGCCCTCCCCGCTCCGGGCGCTCTCCACCTTCACGCTCTCGGCCTTCACGCTCTCGGTCCTGACGCTCTCCACGAGCACGCTCTCGGTGCGGGCGGCGGGAACCCCGGCCTGCACGTCGGAGTTGACCTGCCCGCCGAGCGTCATGACGTTCAGGGTGGCCGCGTTCTCGTTGGCGATGGCCTTCTCGACCCGGGCGACCAGCACGGCGAACGCCTCCCGCTTCGCAAGGCCGCGGTAGGGGCCCACCTTGGTCTCGAAGTAGACGCGCTCGTGGCCGAGGAGCTGCTCGGTCGAGCGGTAGTTCTTCCACTGCTCGCGGTACCGGTAGACGCTCTCCAGCGACACCGCGGCGACGACGACCACGCTCAGGACCGTGGCCGTGATCCGCGCGAAGCCCAGGTCCAGGTTGACGAACACCGGCACGAGCGCCCCGCCGACGACGGACACGGTCCGCATCCGCAGGTGCATCGCCTTCATGTGGGTCGCCTTGGCGTCGTACCACCCCTGGTACTGCTCGACGCGCGTCTCGATGTACCGCTGCGGCGTCATCTCACCGCTCTGCGCGCCCCGTTCGGGCACGTCCCCCACCTCAGCCATGCGGGGAGTAGACCCGCGCCCCGAGGTCTCCGTCAACTCCGTTCCCGTTCCCCCCGGTTTCCACCGCGAGGTGCGTCCGTCCGCTCCCGACAGGCCTGCCGTCCGGGTGTCGTCGCGGCGACAGCGGGCGACAAGAGAAGGAAACCGATCAAGCTCCGACCTCGAACGACTCCCCCTCAACCGCAGAAGTCCCCGGATCGGTCACGGTCCGAGGTCTTCGCCCACGGATCCGGCCGCTCGTCCCGCGCTCCCTAGGATGGACAGCCCGCAAGAAAGGAACCGACCACGGATGCGTCCCCAGCGATTCAGCGACTTCGTCGTCGACATCGTGAAGAACAGCCCGACCGCCGACGGCGTACGGACCCTCGCCGAGAGCGGCGACACCCAGCACCCCTTCGGCGTGGTCATCACGGTGGGTACGACCGAGAGCCGGTGGCAGTTCACCGGTCAGCTGCCGGAGGGCGCCAAGCACGAGGGCTTCCCGGACGAACCGTCCACCGGCACCCCGGTCCCGGCCGGAGAGCCGCCCCGGAAGACCGACTCCCCCGAGGCCTGGCTCGCCGCCGCCCTCGCCCAGGCCGCCTCCCCGGAGATCGCGTCCGTCGAACGCTGGTCCACCCAGCCCGAGGCGGTCTCCCAGACCGGCCTGACCGTCACCTTCCACAACGGCGCCCGCATCTTCGCCAGGACCTTCTGACCCGCTCCGGCGGCGCCCGCCCGCTCCCCCGTGGCGCGGCGGCCCGGGTGATCGTTCCGTTACGCGCGGAGGGGCAACCCCCGGCCCGACCGGGAGGTCATCCGGTCGTGATCAGTCGCCTCGCGCGTACCGCCGCGCTCCCCCTCGCCCTCCTCCTGCTCACCGCCTGCAACGGCGGGGACGGGAAGGACGCGTCCCCGGGGGCCCGGCCCACGCGGCACCCGGTCTTCGACCAGGCCCTCGACCGCCAGGTCTTCCTGGCCCTGCGCGAGACGCAGAGGGCGGGCAGCGCGAGCTTCACGCAGACGCTGTCCTTCGGGTCCGCGAAGGGCACGGCCGTGCAGACGCTGAGCGGGGAGCTGGACTTCGCGAAGGGGGCGGGCGAAGCGGCCGTGAAATGGCAGGTGCCGGAGAAGCACTCCGCCGAGGTGCGGAAGGCGCTCCTCGGCAGCACCCCCGGCAGGGCGTCGGGCACGGCCTCCGCGGGCTTCGTCGTGGACCGGCAGCGGATCCACTACCGCGCCGCCTCCTCGGGCTACCGGCTCCGGTACGACAGCGCCGACATCCTCGCCGCGGGGGACGGCAGCGATCCGATCGGCCACCTGCGGGGCTCCGAGAGCCCGATCGGCGGCCTCCTCCTGGAGGGCATGGGCAGCGCGGACGCGGAGGCGCGGCAGAACGGGCCGGCGGGGAGCCGTACGTACCGGGCGGAGATGCCCTTCTCGACGGGGTGGACGATGTTCCCCGCCGACCTCCGCAAGGAGCTGGCGGCCGAGATGGGCACCAGCGCCCTCCGGACGGGCTTCCCCCTGACGGTGTCCGTGGACCGGCGGGGCCGGATCACCCACGGCCGGGCGGACATGTCGCGGCTCCTGCGGAAGAGCGGCGTCCTCGCCGACGTGACCTCGTTGACGATGGACCTCACGCTCAGCGGGTTCGGCTCGTCGAAGCCGGCCGCGGCCCCCACGGGGAACGTCCGCAGGGTCGCCGAGGCCGTGATGCCCATGCGCGACGTGAGGAGCGGCGGCTGCGTCGACTTCGACAGCGGCCGGCGTGCGGCGCACGTGGTCGTGGACGTGCCCTGCTCCGGACCGTACGACGCCCGTGTCTTCGCCCAGATCCCGCTGCGCCCGGGCGCGACGAAGGCGGAGACCCAGGAACGGGCCGACATCGCCTGCATGATCGCCCGCGACATGGTGGCCCCGGCACGGATGCCGAAGTCACCGGAGATCTGGGCCTGGTGGACACCGGCCGGCATGTCGGGCCCGGGCGGCAAGGACCTGGTGACCTGCTACGTGACCACGAAGCGAGGCGATTCCTGACCGCACCGGGGCCTCCGCGTCGGTGGACACGAAGCCCCCCCCGAACCCCCGCCCCCCCCGCCCCCCGCCCTCCAGGACGCCCTCAGAGCCCACCCCGCTCGCCCACGAGCCCGCCGCCGGCCCGCCGTGGCGGAGCACGACGTGCGCGGGCCGGAACGGAAGCGCACGCAGACCCGCCTCCGTCACCCGGTACGGAGCGCCCCGCCGGACAGGCCCTGGTCGTCGAACGCGAAGCCCGATGCCTCCGCGCGGGCGATGATGTCGCGGACCGCCTCAGGGCTGGTGATGACGGCCCCGAGGGCCGTCTTGAGTCGTGCGAGGCCGCTCGGGCTTCCGGCCGCGCAGAACATGCCGGCCTCACTGTCGAAGTCGAGATCCCCGGCCAGGTCCGGCCATGCGAACCGCACGAGGCCTTCCCAGAAGTACCCGTTCGGCTCGTGCCCGGCCGCGACTACGGCGTCATCGGCGGCCGAGCCGCCGGCGTTCAGGGTCAGCGAGTGCTCGCCGTCGAAATCGCGCAGGTCGATCGTCACGGCGCGATCCTCGCACCGCCCCCACCCACCGCGTCCGTCGCTTTCCCGGTCGGGGAACGGACAAGGCCCAGGCCCCCGGTTCGATACCGGTGACCTGGGCCTTTCCTCATCTGCCTACTGGTGGGCGCGGACGGTTTCGAACCGCCGACATCTGCTTTCTAAGCTCGTGTGGGACGCCTTCACCAAGGGCGGATCGCTGGTCACCACCGCCATGACGGTTCGCGTGCGACCACCGTCGTCCGCCGCCGTTGACGTCAGTTTTGGATGTCAGCTCCGGCGACGGCTATGAGGGGTCGGTCACTCCTCGTCACTACGTTCCAGGACCAGACCGACGGACCCGTCTTCCAGCCCGTTGCTGTCTTCGAGGTGCAGATGGGCTCCATCGGGAACTCCTTCGCCTGCCAGCACCAGAAGATGCCCGGCAAGCGTCCTGAGCCCCGCGGCATTCGCCTCGATGACGACCTCGGCCCCGAGGTTCCGCACCTCGATCCGGGCATCGACATCCCAGGAGAAGCGGAGCCCCGTGCCTTCTGCGGCAGCCGTGACGTGAGTGCTCTCGATCGGCGCTGAGCCGGTTCCGGAAGTCATGGAACTCATGATGCCTCTGCATGGGCAAGGCGCCGGAGACAGGGGCTCGGTCTTCATACACAAACACTGACGGAAGCCCAGGAAACGGCGGTTATCAGTCGCGCCAGGCGTCCGTGATCTCGGCACGATCGATGCCTCTCCTCGCTGCCGGAGCAGCCACATCCACACCGTGCTCCCCCAAGGTGAGATCGATGTATTCGCACAGCTGCTCCCGCTCTTCAGTGCAGTAGCCGGCGCCACCGTGGCTCGCGTCGCCGTCGACAGCATTGAGCGCGGGAACAACCTTCTCGACCGCCCCAAAGACCTCATCGTCAGGGGGCTCCAGGAGACCACGTACCTCCGCCTCGAACGCCTCCAACGCTGAATCCGTCACCCTCAGCAGGAACTGAACTCGGGGTACATCTCCGCCACGCCGACACAGTCGGGCTCCAAGATCCCGGCCTCGACATCGTGGGCCACCTCCGCCATCCGGGCATGCCAGTTCTCAGGGGGTCTGTTCGCCATGGCGAGAAGGTACGGCGAAGCGCTGAACTATTTCAGCGTTGCCGCTCCAGGGTGAGGACGGCAGCGGCGATTGACGACATTCGATTCGGACTACAGCGCGCGTGGTGGAAGATCCGCCAGGACTTCAGGCGGGCCACGCCCCGTTCGACCGGTGCCCGTGCTGCCGAGAGCGCGCGGTTGACGGTGCGCTGGGTTGGTGACAGGTCGCGGCCGGGGGGCGTCTGACCGGTGTGGTGACCCACGGTCCGGCGCCGATGTAGGCGCGGCCGGCAAGGATCGGGACGCCTTGGCGTTCGCAGAACCGGATGATCCGGTGGGTGCGGGCCGCGGTCAGGTCATGGGTCCGGCCTGGCAGGGCGGGCGAGATCCACAGCAGGCGTCCGGTCGGATCGGTGATCACCTGGACGTTCACGCCGTGGCGGCGGTGCTTGGTGGAGTAGTCTGCCCGGCCGTCGCCGAGGCGGTCGCATGCGGCGAGGGTGCCGTCGAGCAGGACGAGTCCGGGTCGGCTTCACGCAGGACTTCGAGCAGGCCAGGTGCTCGCACCGCGAGCAGGTCGACCACGGTGTGGGTGTAGGCGTGGGCGGTGCCCACCGAGATACCGAAGCCGGCGGCGATCCGCGCGAGGGTGTTGTGCTTGCGCAGGTACACCAAGGCGACCAGCGCGCTGGTGCGGTGGGAGCTTGCAGCGGCGGTCGCCCTCACGGGTGACGATGAGCATGGTGACCCACTCGACCAGCGCGTGCGGCAGGTCGAGTGCGGCAGGATGGGAAGCCAACGAGGCTCCTGTGCGGACGGGTTGAGACTTCGAACACCTCCTCCAACGGCACAGGCGCCTTGTGCGTTGCGGGTCCCGACGCCGTGAGGCAAACGGCTTGACGCACACCTTGACGCGGCGGCACTTCTTCCACCGACTGCGGGGGGTGTGTGACAGGCTCGACAGCTCATTGGATCAGGTCGGTATGTGGATGCTCGGGAGAGGTCGGGCAGACGTAGATCTGCATGTTGTCGGTGCTGCCGACTTCGACCTTGGTCGGCTGCGAGGGGTCCTGGCCACAGCAGTGACCGACGGTGTTGGCGGCGTGGGCGGCGGCCTGTTCTTCGCAAGGCGCCCAGCTGTGTCCCTCACCGCCGTCCCATTCGAAGGAGGCGATGGTCAGCAGCGGGACCATCTGTACATCACAGACGGTGCAGTATCGGGGGTTGGGATCGGTGCGGCCCCACGGAGGCCAGCCACCGACCTTCCAGCCGGGCGCGTCAGCCAGATGGATGTCATAGAAGTCCTTCGGACAGTCCGCGTAGGAGCTGTCCACGTCGGCACCGGCTGCCTGCCATCTGCTCCAGTCCTCCACCATCAGCAGCATCTGCGGGCTCAGATCGAGACTGGCGGGGTATTCGGTGATCGCTTCCGGTGCCAGCACGCACGGTTCCGGCACATAGCCCTCATAGTTCACCTCGTACGGCTCGGGCGGTGTGGCGAGGACGTCGACGACCTCGGCGGCGGATCGCCAGAACAGCGCGGTCGACGGCTTCCAATTCGGATCGTGGTCGTAGGGGCACCACAGAACCTGGAGCAGATCGTCCTGTCCGGGCGGCCGCAACAGGGGTATGTCGCGCAGATACAGCTGGGCCACGGGCAGCATGGGGACCGGGCAGTCCGCGGGCAACGGAGGGCCGGCGTCGAGGCGTTCCGCGAGCCTCGCGGCGTTCCGTTCCTTGATCGACTCCTCCTCGGGCGTTATCCCAGGACCATCGTGATCACCGTGCCACCGGGCCCGCATGCGCCTTATGAGCCGCACTTCGGCCGGCGACTGGCGGAACCCACTGTCACGGTGCAGGTGCGAGGCTTCGCAGTGCGGCCATGGCTCCTCAGCCGGCCACAGCAACGGCCCCCCGACCGAGCTCTCCCCGACCGAAGGCGATCCGGGGCGGGGGTGCAGCCTAATCGCAGGACGTGCCAACGCCGTCAGCTCGGGAAAGACCGCGGTCACGTCCACGGGCCGCGGCGGAGTAGTACGTACGAAAACCATGCTGGTGATCCTCTCACCAGCCACTGACAACCCCTGGCTGCCTCAACCGGCTTCGGTGGCATCGGTGTTTAGCTGGTCAAGCCCAACGCATGCAACCTCGGCCACAGTGACAGCAAGCCTGCCTGTGTGACAACTAGCATGCTTCGGCTCAGCCATCACTCGACCAGTGGCCACTTCGAAAAAGCTCACTGAAAACCCAATTCGGTTGTGCACTCTCGTTGATGTCAGACCGCCCTGACATCCTGCGTCGGTGAGAATGACATGGGCCGACTTCTGGGCGCTGATAGCCACCCTGGACGGCGAAGCAGCCCAAGAGAACTGCTCAGCGCCTCGCCGAGGAGCTGAGCCACCGCCCCGTCCCCGACATCATCGGCTTCGCCGAACGTCACGCCGAGGCCCTCTACCGCCTGGACCGGGAGAAGTTCGGAACCCTCCCCGTGGTCGACATGACAGACCGAGACGGCGGCCCGTTCCCACAATCGTCCGACGTGTTCCTGTACACACGCTGTGCCGTGGTGGCCGCAGGCCAAACCGTGTGGGAGGGCGTCTTCTTCGACGTCGACGAGTTCGCCCCGTATACCTCCACCGAGTACGACGGTGAGTGGCTGCTACCCGCACCGGACAAAGCGTACGAACTGGATACCGGCAAGGAGTGGGACCGCACGGCCCGCCACTGCTTCGAGAGCTACTCCAATAGAGACGGTTGGCCACACCTACGAAACCGAGGCGAGCCACCACTTGACCTGCAGGGCCAGTGGCCTCGCGGACCTGGCAAGATCGAGGGGGCGGGGCAGTGCGACGAGGGGGAGGACCGGTGGGAAGCCTGTTGCGTGTCGGGGACGTGTTTCGGTCTGCTCGAAACAGAGATCCCGCGATGGCGTTCATCGACGGTCACCCAAACATCCACCACGTCACAGCCTCGGAGAGGCTCGCTCAGATCCAGCTCAGCAAGGGCATCAACCCGATTGCCAAGATCAAGGCGCCCGGCGGGCCGCGCCGTCCGGGCATCCTGATCCGTTCCAGCCCGTGGAAGGCCGGAACGGCTGAAACGCCCTGGCACGATGTGTTCGACCTGGACAACGGTCGAATCCTCTATTTCGGCGACCATCGGGTCGACCACACGGTGCCGGTGGGCACCACACAAGGCAATGCGGTACTGCTGGAGGCACTGGAGGAACACCAGGGGCTCACTGCGGAGCAGCGCGCACCGGCCGTACCACTGCTGGTGTTCGCCGCGGTCTAGCGCAACAAGACGCCCAAGGGATACGTCGAGTTCTGCGGTGTGGCGGTGATCGACCACGCCGAGCAGATCGAGCAGCAGGCGAGGGGAATCCCCTTCCCGAACTATCGATACGAACTGTCCGTCCTGGATCTGAACGCAGAGGGCGATCGGGTCGACTGGGCTTGGATCGAGGCTCGGGGCAACCCTGAGCTCTCGACCGCGAACGCGCTCAAGCTCGCTCCCCATTCCTGGCGCCAGTGGGTGGAGCAGGGGCATGCCGCGACGCCCGAGGTTCGGCGTCGGGCCGTTCGCCCTCCCAGGGACAGGGAACCGGTCCGGCAGTCGCCCGAGAGCGGCCGGGAACTCCCGCCGCCGCTTCCCGCGCCACGCGAACCGGGCGTCTCTGGTTCGGCCTCCCGCACACCGACCGAATCGTCCGCCGAGCTCATGGTGAGCGTGCTCATGGACAGATTGAGGAACCTCCGGGTCCACAAGAGGAACGGTCGGCAGAGCAGGCACAAACCGTTGGCTCTGCTGTGGGGCATCTCCCGAGTGGCCACGGGCAGGCCTCATCTCGCACCTTGGCGAGAGTTCCGTGAGGAAGTGGGCGGTCTGTTGGCCGAGTTCGGCCTTCCCGAATCCTCCGTCACCCCCGAGTACCCGTTCGTGCACCTGCAGACGAGCCGACTGTGGGATGTCCACGGCCTCCCACCCGAGCTGGACGCCGTGGCCCACGCCGCAGCGTTCGACAGGCTCAACCCCGAAGGGGGAGTGACCGAGCAGGTCGCGCGGCTGCTGGGGGACCCCTTCGTCCGGTCCCAGGCGGTGGCTGTCCTGCGGGAGACCTACCTGGCAGACATAGATCAGCACGCCCTGCTGGAGCGGCTGGGCCTGGCCGGCTACGAAAGCGCCGGCGGCATCGAGGACTCCACAGAGGATCACGCGAGGAAAACGGTTCCTGCCGCACGCCGCACGGTCACTTCCTCCCGCGTCATCCGCGACACCGTCCTGACGGCCAGGGTGAAGAAGCTGCACGGCGACCGCTGTCAGGTGTGCGCCCTCCAGCTGTCGACCCGCTTCGGCACCTACAGCGAGGCGGCCCACATCCGTGGCCTCGGCCGCCCTCACAACGGCCCCGACGAACAGACCAACCTGCTCGTCCTGTGCCCGAATCACCACGTCCAGTTCGACACCCTGGCGATCTACATCGACACCGAAGGAACCGTTCGCTCGACCGCGAACAACAGCTCCATGGGCCCGCTCCGGACACACCCCGCCCACCCGCTCGACGAAGCGCACCTTCGCTACCACCGAGCGCTCTGCGGCAGGGACACGACCGCCCATGCCACCCAAGGCAAGACCTCCTGAGTGGAACCAGACGGCTGCCGCACGTCAGAAGGCGCGCACGGCATCCGTCATCGAGCACGAAGCCGTGAGCCACACGAACCGGCGCCCCAGAATCAGATACGGACGTCGAAGGCCCCCAGCCAAGATCGGCTGGGGGCCTTCGTCACCGGTGGGCGCGGACGGTTTCGAACCGCCGACATCTGCTTTGTAAGAGCAGCGCTCTACCCCTGAGCTACGCACCCGTGGAAGAGGCAACAGCCTACATGGCCGGTGGGTGGGTGTCGCAAACCGATGGGGCGGGGGGTAGCCCCACCCCGGGGACGGTGGGTCGCCGGATCGTGACCGGGGGTGTGCGGGGCGTAGCTTCGGGGGGTCGTCGTGTTTCTCCTGGGGGTTGGTCGTGGGTCGTCGGGGTCGGGTGCTGGTCGTCTGCGGTGGGGTTCTCGTCGGACTGCTCGGGGTCGGCGGGTGCGGGTCCGCCGACGCCGAGGGGGCGCCGGTGGAGCGGAGGAGCTTCGGCCTGGAGGGGAGCGCACTCACCGTCGACTCCGACCATTCACGGCTGGTGATCACGCCCGCCGACATCGACGAGGTGCGGGTCGAGCGGCAGGTCGACGGGTGGGTGTTCATGGGGTCCGGGCCCGAGGCCGACTGGAAGCTGGTCGACGGGCGGCTGACGCTGCGGGTCGAGTGCGACGCGGTCGCCTCGAACTGCGCGGCCGTGCACCGGATCCAGGTGCCCCGGAAGGTCTCCGTCGCCGTCGAGAGCGACAACGGGGACGTGACGGCCGAGGGGCTCGCCACGCCCCTGAAGGTGCGGACCGACAACGGGGACGTGCGGGTGCGGAAGGCCGGCGCGGCGCTCGATCTCGGCAGCGACAACGGGGACGTCGTCGTCGACGCCGGCACCACGTCGGCCGACCTGACCGTACGGACCGACAACGGCGACGTCCGGCTCGCCCTCGGAGCCGTACCCCGGAACGTCGAGATCGCCACCGACAACGGCGACGTCACCGCGGAGCTGCCGGAGGCCGAGTACGCCGTGGCCGGGAGCAGTGCGAACGGGGACGTGCGGATCGGCGTCCCCCGGCGGGACGGGAGCGGGAACGCGGTGCGCGTGCGGAGCGAGAACGGGGACGTCACCGTTCGTACGGTGAACTGACCGGCCCGTGTGTTCGTCCCCACCGGGTGGGAGAATGGTCCCGGACCGGGCACGGCGGACACAGCACGGGGAGAGGTACGTGGCGGCGAGCGATACGAGGAGCGCGTCGGCGCCCGGGATTCCTTCCGCGTTCCGGCTGGCGCTCCTGTTGCCCCTGGTGGCGGGAGCGATGCTGCCCGGGGCCTTCGCCGGGGGCGGCACCCGCCGCTGGTTCGGCGGGCGGGGCGAGGGGCAGCGGGCCGAGGCGCAGGCCGCGAAGGACGCCGCCGCGGCCGCGTTCTACGAGCTCGACACCGCCCAGCGCGGACTGCGCATCTCGATAGAGACCATCACGGCCGTCGACAGCTCCCCCGAGGCGCGCGACGCCGTCGCCGGCTTCGAGGCGCTCGGGCGCCGCATCGACCAGGTCAGCCACGTGTACATCACCGCCGTCGACGCCCACGACCTCGACCGCGACGAGCTGGACGCCGCCACCGCCTCCCGGGCCCGCACCGAGCTGACCCGCGCCAAGGACGAGCTCGACCGGGTGAAGGGCGAGCTCGACCGGTTCGAGGCCGGGCTCGCCCCGCTCCTCGGGCGCGCCGAGACCCAGCTCGCCCGGCTCGCGCCCGCCGTCGAGCGCGCCCGGCAGGCCCTGCGCGGCGCGAGCGACGCCCTCGACGCCGTGCGGGAGGGCGGGCTGCGCGCCGACGACCTCGCGCTGCGGCTCGCCCGGCTCGGGCCCGAGCTGACCCGGCTCAACGAGGGCGCGGGCCGGCACGGCGTCCCCGAGACCCTCCAGCGGGCCGACCGGGTGCTGCGGGACGCCGAGGCCGTACGGGCGGAGGCCGAGCGGCTGCCCGAGCGCGCCGCCGAGATCGACCGGCGGCTCGTCTCCCTCCGTACCCGCACCGAGGCGCTGACCACCCGCACCGGGGGCGTCGAGCCCGTCCTCTCCGAGCTGCGGCGGCGGTTCTCCCTCGACTGCTGGCAGGACCTCCAGCACGTGCCCGAGCAGGCCGCGGCGAGTCTCGCGCAGGCCGGGGAGCGGCTCGGCGAGGCCGGGAAGGCGCGGGCCGAGCAGCGCTGGCCCGACGCGACCTCGCTGCTCTCCACCGTCCGCGCCCTGCTCGACTCGACCGACGAGGCCGTCTCGGCCGCCGGGGACCGGCTGCGCCGTCTGGAGGCCGTCGCCAAGGACCCGGACGCCGAGGTCGACCGCGCCCGGTTCGCCGTACGGGACGCCCAGCGGCTCGCCATGGACGGGCGGACCACCCCCGACCCGCGGCACGCCGCGCCCCTCGACCAGGCCGTCGCGCGCATCGACCGGGCGGTCGCCTCCCTGGAGGGCCGCCACCCCGACTACTGGCACTTCCTGACCGAGCTGGGGGAGGTCCGCGCCACCGCCGCCCGGGTCGTCGGGCAGATCCGGGAGGAGCGGGGAGGCGGCGCCGGTCACTGACCGGTCCGGGCCGGCGGGGCGACCGGTGGGGCAGCCTCTAACCTGTCCCCATGCCTCGTTACGAATACCGCTGCCGCACCTGCGGCGACACCTTCGAGCTCAGTCGGCCCATGGCCGAGTCCTCCGACCCGGCCGCCTGCCCCGCCGGGCACGGCGACACCGTGAAGCTGCTCTCGGCCGTGGCCGTCGGCGGAAGCGGCGCCGCCGCCCCCGCGCAGAGTGGCGGTGGCGGCGGCGGTTGCTGTGGTGGGGGCTGCTGCGGCTGATCCTCCCGGAGGGGAGTTCAGCCCGCTGCCGCCGCCCTGAAGCGGCGCAGGATCTCCTCCCCCGCCGCGACCCCCCGCTCCGCGAGGACGTCGAGGTGGGGGGCGGTCCAGTCGCTGTCGGCCAGTTCGCCGTGGCCCGGGCGCCAGGCCCGGTCCGCGGCGAGCAGCAGGTCGGCGTCGAGCAGGGAGTCCCCGGCGGCCAGGGTGAGCCCGGCGCCGGTGCGGCGGGCGAGTTCGCGGACGGCCGCGCCCTTGGTGAGCGGCTTCGGCACCGCGTACACCTTGCGGCCCTGGAGGGAGACGGTCCAGCCGCGCTCCCCCGCCCAGTGGCCGAAGAGCTCCAGCCAGCCCTCGGGGAGCAGGTCCCGCTCGATGACCAGGTAGGTGAACAGGTCCTCGGCGACCCGGTGCTTGCGCACCCAGGTCTGGTCCGTGGTGGCGGAGAGGTACGCGCGGACCTCGGCGAGCGGGGCGCACTCGCCGGCCAGCCGGTCCAGGACGGAGGCGTGCCAGTCCCGGTCGGAGACGCCGTCGACGAGGATGTGCCCGCCGTTGGCGCAGATCGCGTACTTCGGCGCGGTGCCGGGGAGTCGGATGCGCTGGTACTGCCTGCGCGTCCGCGTCGTGGTGGGCACGAAGACCGTCTCGTCGGAGAGCCGGGCCAGGAGGGCGGCCGCGTCCTCGGTCATGTAGGAGAGCGGCCTGGACTCGTGGACCTCGACGCAGAGCAGCCGGGGCGCGAGCGCGTCGGGCATGCCGAGGGCGAGGGCCGCGGACGAGTAGATGAGGGTGCGGTCGAGGTCGCTGGCGACCAGGACCGGGGCCGAGGTCCGGACCGGGGCCGGGGGCACGGCCTGGACCTGCGCCTCGGCCGGGGCCCGCACCGGGGCCGGGGCCGGGGGCCGTGCAGGGGCCGGGGGCTGGACCGGGTGCGTGCCCGCCGTCGTGCTCACCGGGACACCACCGCCTTGCCGTCGGCGCCCGTCGCACCCCTGGTGTACTCGGGGTGGATCAGGCCCACGCAGCTGTACGGGAGGTCGTCGACCTCCTCGACCGGGACGCCGCGCTGCTCGGCGAGGAGGCGCACGTGCGCGAGGTCCGCGCCGGCGCCCCGCTTGGCGAGGATCTTCCAGGGGACGCGGCGGAGCAGGACGCGGGTGGTCTCGCCGACGCCCGGCTTGACCAGGTTGACGTCGTGGATGCCGTACTCCTCGCTGATCCGCTCCACGGCGGCCCAGCCCTCCCAGGTGGGGGCGCGGTCGGCGGTCAGGAGCTCCTTGACGTCCGTGTCGACGGTCGCGGCGACCTCCTCGAAGCGGGCGGCGACGGCGTCCAGGAAGGTCCCGGAGACGTCGGAGCCGGCCAGCTCTCGGTAGAACTTGGCGCCGTGGAAGTCGTCCGGCCCGACCAGGTCGGGGCGGAGCACGGTCCGGGAGATCAGGCCGGAGACCGTGGAGTTGAGGCAGGCGGAGGGGATGAGGAAGTCCTCGCGCGTGCCGTAGGTGCGGACGCAGGAGCCGGGGTCGGCGAGGACCGCGATGTCCGGGTCGAAGCCGTCGAAGTCCTTCAGGGCCTCCGCGAGTTCGCGGGTGATGGCGCCCTTGCCGGTCCAGCCGTCGACGAAGACGACGTCGGCGGGGTCGTGGTGGGCGGCGAGCCAGCGCAGCGCGTTGGCGTCGATGCCCCGGCCGCGCACGATCGAGACGGCGTAGTGCGGGAGGTCGAGGCCGTGGCGGGCCCGCGCCCAGCGGCGCATGAGGACGCCGACGGGGGTGCCGGCGCGGGCGAGCGAGACGAGGACGGGGGTGCCGGGGCGCTCGGCGAGGACGGTCTCGGTGACGGTGCCGACCGCGCGGGCGATCCGGGCGGCGGAGCCCTCCAGGGCGGCGTGGAAGAGCTCCTGGTAGCGCTCGCTGGGCTGGTACTCGACGGGCAGCGACTCCGCGTAGTGGGCGCCGCCGCTCTGGATCGCCTCCTCGCGCTCCTCGGTGGGGGCTTCGAGTTCGACGTCCGAGAGGTCCTGGAGCAGCCAGCCGACCTCTTCGGGTGCGTAGGAGGAGAAGGCGGGGCCGCGGAGGGGCTCGGGCAGCATGGAGCTCCTTTCGGGAGCTTCGGTGGCGTCGGGAACTTCGGTGACGGTGTCGTCGGCGGTGGCTTCGTCGGCTCCGCCGTTCTCGACGGTTCGCGTGGTCCCGGCGGTTCCGGGGGCGTGCGGGGCGGTCCCGGGCGCGCAGGAGGGCACGTACGAGGGGACGACCGCGAGCACCACGTGCGGCACGTGCTCCGCGAGGCGGGCCAGGAGGCCGCCCGGGGCGTGCAGGGCGGGGGTGTCGGCGGCGGAGTCGACGACGAGGACGACGGCGTCGAAGCCCCCGCCCGCCACGTTGTACGCGTAGCGCTCGCCGGGGCCGTCGGCCGGGTCGTCGTGGGCGGGGAAGACGAGCCGGGTGCGGATCGCGTAGCCGGGGTCGTCCACGGCGAGGACGGGCGAGCGGGTGGTGGTGGAGTAGCGGACGTCGTGCCCGGCCTCCTCCAGGGCGGTGCCGAGGCGCAGCGGGGCGTACATCAGCTCCTCGAAACCGAGGACGAGAACGCGGCCGCGGCCGGTGCCGGGACGGCTCCGCAGCGCCTCCCCCACCCCGGCCGCCAGGGACGGCAGGGCCGCCTCCAGGCGGTCGCGGTGGGCCGGGGTGAAGCCGTGGCGGCCGCCGTCGGGCAGGTCCCGGGGCCAGTCGAGGGTAGCCCGTACGAAGGCGGAGGCCAGGGGGACGGTCTCCGGCTCCCGTGTCGCCCCGTGGCGCGCCTCGTGCTCCGCCACGAGGGCCCGGCCCTTCTCCAGGACCCCTTCCGGGAGGCGTACGGTGCCGGCCGCGCGGGCGACCAGGTCGACGCGGGCGCCGATCTCCTCCGCGAAGGCGGCCAGGCGGTCGCGGTCGGCGGCCGCGCGCATGTCCACGAGGGCGACGACGACGTACCGCTCGCGCGGGTGGCGTTCGTGCAGGTCACGGATGGTGTTGAGGACGGTGTTGCCGGTGGAGAACTCGTCGTCCACCAGGACCAGGGGGCCTTCGCCGGCGAGGAGCTTCGGGTCCTCGGGGAGCAGCAGGTGCGAGGTGGCGTGGGAGTGGGACTCCTCGAAGCCGCCCGCGCGGGCGACGCCGGGCACCGGGCGCCGGGTGGAGTGGAGGTACGGGGCGAGGGCGAGGCCGTCGGCGACGGCGTGGCCCAGGGCGGTGGCGGTCTCCGCGTAGCCGAGGACGACGGCGCGGGCGGCCTCCTCGTCGCCGAGCAGCGCCCGTACGCGCCGGCCGAGGTCGAGCCCCGCGCCGTACACCACCGAGGGGCGCTGCGGCACGTGCTTGCCGAGCACGCCGGAGACGAGCAGGTGCGCGCGCTTGGGGTTGCGGCGCAGTGCGAGGCCCAACAGGCCGGGCAGCTCCTCGTCGCCGATCAGTTCGACGCCCAGTCGCTCCGCGACCCACGTTCCGGTCCACACCACGTCGTCGACGTCCCTTCGTCAGCCGGTCAGCCCGGCGGTGAGCAGCTCCACGAAGCCGACGTCCTCCTTGGCGACGCCGAAGACCTCGGCGCGCAGCAGGATGCGTTCGGCCCACGCGCGGTGCGGCTTCACTTCGTTCATCTTGTTCGTGTACGCGGAGCGGAGCACCCCGCCGCCGCCCCGTTCGGGCCGCAGGATGTCCTGGGCGTCGCTCCACTCCTCGTGGCTGACCACGGAGAGCGCGTGCACCGGCAGCACGTGGGTGGGGTGGATGCAGGTCTTGCCGAGCAGGCCGTTGGCGCGGTCGAGTTCGATCTCGCGCAGCAGGCCGTCGAGGTCGTGCTCGATGAGGGCGGTGCGCAGGTCCTCGGCGCGGCCCTCCAGGAAGGGGCTGCGGCGCAGCTGGGGCTTGAACATGCGCTCGCCGGGCCGGAAGTACTCCCAGACGGGTCCGGTGATGGTGAAGCCGGTGCCGTCGGCGCGGCCGAGGACGTTGACGACGTCGGAGATGACGTGGGCGACGACCTTGACGTCGTACGCGGTCATCTCGGGCGAGCGGCGGAGCCCGTAGGCGGAGCAGAAGTCGGTGACGCCGAGGCGCAGGGCGAGGACGTGGTCGCGGTACTTGTCGGTGATCGAGGCGATGCCGGCGAGGGTCTCGACCCGGGTCTCCAGGTGGAGGAGCTCGGGGGACTCCAGGACGGGCATGGCGAAGAGGCGCCTGCCGCTCGTCCGCTCGGCCTCGACGAGCGCTTCGAGGAAGGCGCGGCCGCGGTTCTCGGTGAATTTGGGCAGTACGAATCCGGACAGCAGGTGAATCGTTTCGCCGAGGCGGTCGACCAGGTCGGTGATCTGCTCCGGCTCCCGGACCCGGATGAAGAGCAGGGGCACGTCCGTCCCGTGGGCCGCGAGCTCCGCGAACTCCCGGACGAGGTTGTCCTCGCCGGCCTCGACGTCGGCGTCGCTGATGGAGTCCTCCAGGCAGAGCACCATGGAGACCACGCCGCGGGCGGCCTGCTTGCGCACGGCGGCGGCGAGCCGGGGCCGGGTGCCCGGGCTGTAGAGGGTGGCGCCCAGGGCCGCGGCGAGGGTGCGGGCGGGCGATTCGGCCGTGAACTCGGCCGGTTCCCGGTGGAAGAGTCCGGCCCGCTTCACGGACGGGATGTGCCCGAAATGACGCATATAAGTATCCCGTCTGCCTCTCTGTGCCCCGACGACACGTGGCCGGTAATAGTACGTAGGTGCGGGTGTCCCCGGTTCCCCCAGCGTATGAAATCCAGGTAACCCCCACGCGTCCGCCGGTCTCGTCCCGGTCTCGGTGCGGCCCCCGCGTTGTCCGCGGGTCGGCCGGGAGGGCAGGATTGCGGTCATGACGCACGCGATGCTGAAGGGCTCCAACGTCCCTCTCGACACCGCGGCCGTACGGGCCGTGCTCCGCTGGACCCCGGGCCCCGGGGTCCCCGACGTGGACGCCTCGGCCCTGCTGCTCGGGCCCTCCGGGCGCGTGCGGTCCGACGAGGACTTCGTCTTCTACAACCAGCCGCGCCACCCCTCGGGGCTCGTGCGGCGGCTGCCGAAGAAGCGGGACGCCGCAGGCCTGACGGACACCGTCGAGGCCGACCTCGGCCACCTCGACGCCTCGGTCGACCGGGTGGTGGTCGCCGCCTCCTCCGACGGCGGCACCTTCCGCTCCGTCTCCGACCTGCGGATCCTGCTGTACGACGCCACCGGGCCCGAGCGCGAGCCGCTGGCCCTCTTCGAGGTGACGGCGGAGACCGGCGAGGAGACGGCCGTCATCTGCGGCGAGCTGTACCGGCGCGGGGACGGCTGGAAGTTCCGCGCGGTGGGGCAGGGCTATCCGACGGGCCTCGTCGGCCTCGCCACCGACTTCGGCATCTCGGTCGACGAGGACGCCCAGGAAGACGCCCAAGAGGGCAGGGACGGCCTTCCCGGGGGGCCGGAGACCCCCCGGACCCCGGACGGCGTCCACACCGGCTCCCCGGCCCACGGCACGCCCGCCGCCGGCTCCCCCGACCCGGACGCGACCGCCGTGGTCCACCCGCCCGTGCCGCCGCAGCCCGCGGTGCCGCCCCGGCCGGACCGGGCGCCCGCCTACGGCTACCCGCAGCGGTCCGTGAACGTCCCGGCCCCCGCGTACGGCTATCCGCAGCCGGTGGGCGCCCCCGAGCAGCACCCGTCCCCGGACTTCCGGATGCCCCCGATGGGTCCCCAGTTCGTCACGCCCTGAAGCGGCCCGGGCGGGCACGGCGCCCGCCCGTCACGTCTTGGTCTTGTAGCCGCGGCCCCACTGCAGGCCCCAGCCGTACAGGCGGTCCAGCTCCCCCTGGAAGCCGTACACGAACCGCGCCTCGCGCCGGACCGTCAGGTCGCCCTTGACGTTCTCCAGGGAGAAGACCGCGCAGGAGCGGGCCTGCGGGGCGCGCTCGTCGAGGTCGATCTCGATCCGGGGCCCGTTGCTCGGGTAGAGCGTGACCTTGGCGTGGGTGCGGTCGAAAGCCGGCGTCTGGTCGTAGATGTAGACGAAGAACAGCAGCCGCCTGATCGCGTCCCGGTGGTCCAGATTGACGAAGATCGTCTCCCCGGAGGAGCCTCCGAAGCGGTCGTCCCCGCTCAGCTTCACGTACGGGGCGGCGTTCAGGTCGCCGAAGAAGTTGCCCAGCGGCTGCACCACGCCCTTGGAACCGTCGGCCAGCTCGTAGAGGCAGCCCAGGTCGAGGTCGACGTTGACCATGCCCTGGGTGTGGGCCTGGACGACCTCGGGCTTGAAGAACTGGGCGGGGTTGCGCAGCAGCCGGCCGCTCTGACGGGAGCGGCCCTCGATGTCGGAGGTCCGCATCCGCCAGGAGAGGTTCACCCGGAGGTTGCCGGTGGCGGCCCCCTGTTTGGTGAGCGAGACGGACGGGCGCCGTTTCGTCAGGTCGATCGCGTTCGACACGGAGTTGCCCGAGTCGAACTGGGCCGCCCTCCCCGCGAACAGGTTGTCCCAGAAGGCCATGCCGCCCCCACCCCCACCACTCGTCCGTGTCCGCACATGCCCGCGGGGCGGCCGGGTGCTCCGGCCGCCCCGCAGTGAAGCGTTCCTCGTTGCCGGGGGTGTCACACCCCCGAGGTCACCTCTGTCTTGTCCCCCGAGGAGCCGCCCCCGGCCGCCGCGAGCGCCTTGTTGCGGCGGACGGACGACCAGAAGGACAGGGCGATCAGGACGACGCCGATGGAACCGGTGATGAGCTCGCTGATCTCGTGCTGGACGGTGACGAGCAGGATGACGGCGAGCGCGCCGATCGCGTAGTGCGCGCCGTGCTCCAGGTAGACGTAGTCGTCCAGGGTGCCCTCGCGGACCAGGTAGACCGTGAGCGAACGGACGTACATCGCGCCGATGCCGAGGCCGAGCGCCATCCAGAAGATGTGGTTGGTGATGGCGAAGGCGCCGATGACGCCGTCGAAGGAGAACGAGGCGTCGAGGACTTCCAGGTACAGGAACAGGAAGAACGCGGCCTTGCCGGCGAGGCCGACCGCCGAGACGGGCTTGCCCTCGGCCTTGGCCTTCTCCTCCTCCTCGTGCTCGCGCTCCTCCTCTTCCTCCAGCTTGTTCTCGAAGAAGCCGGAGAGGCCGCCGACGATGAGGTAGGTGATCAGGCCGGCGACGCCGGAGAGCAGCACGGTCGTGGACTTGTCCACGTGGCCGGCGCTGGTGTGCGCGTGCGTCGCGAAGGTCATCGCCGTGACGAGCAGGGCGATGAGCGCGACGCAGACCGACAGCATGTCGACCTTGCCGAGCTTGGCCAGCGGGCGCTCCAGCCAGGCGAGCCACTTGTGGTCGCGGTCCTCGAAGATGAAGTCGAGGAAGATCATCAGCAGGAACATGCCGCCGAAGGCGGCGATCGCCGGGTGGGCGTCCGTGACCAGGGCCTCGTACCGCTCGGGCTCGTCCAGGGCCAGCTGGACGGCTTCGATGGGACCGACCTTGGCACTGATGGCGACGATCGCGACGGGGAAGACCAGCCGCATGCCGAAGACCGCGATCAGGATGCCGATGGTGAGGAAGATCTTCTGCCAGAAGGCGTTCATCTTCTTCAGGATTCCGGCGTTGACGACCGCGTTGTCGAAGGACAGCGAGATCTCGAGGATCGACAGGATCAGAACGACCCCGAACGCCTCCCACCCCCACTGCCAAGCGGCGAAGGCCAGGCCGAGCGCCGTGACGGCGAACGACCAGCCGAAGGTTTTCAGAACCACTGTCTACCCCATCGTGAAATTACATGGCTTTACGAAACGTTGACCCCGAAGTCTAGAGCGATGCCCCTCAGCCCGGACGCGTACCCCTGACCCACCGCCCTGAACTTCCATTCGCCGTTGTAGCGGTAGAGCTCGCCGAAGATCATCGCGGTCTCGGTGGAGGCGTCCTCGGAGAGGTCGTAGCGGGCGAGCTCCTGACCGTCCGTCTGGTTCACGACCCGGATGAAGGCGTTGCTGACCTGGCCGAAGCTCTGACCGCGGTTGTCGGCGTCGTGGATCGAGACCGGGAAGACGATCTTGTCGCAGTGGGCCGGCACCTTGGTGAGGTCCACGACGAGGGACTCGTCGTCCCCGTCACCCTCGCCGGTGAGGTTGTCACCGGTGTGTTCGACGGATCCCTCGGGGCTGCGGAGCTGGTTGTAGAAGACGAAGTACTCGTCGCCGAGCACCCGGCCGGCCTGGCAGAGCAGGGCGCTGGCGTCGAGGTCGAAGGGGGCTCCGGTGGTGGAGCGCGCGTCCCAGCCGAGCCCGACGAGGACCTGGGTGAGGTTGGGTGCGGCCTTGGAGAGGGAGACGTTGCCTCCCTTGGCGAGCGTGACGCCCATGGTTCTGTTCCTCCCCGGTGGATGATGAGGCACGTCCGGCGCCGCACTTCCGAGTGCGGCGCCGGACGGTTCGTGCGGTTCGGCTCAGACGTTGACGCCGAAGTCCTGCGCGATGCCGCGCAGGCCCGAGGCGTAGCCCTGGCCGACGGCGCGGAACTTCCACTCCGCGCCGTGGCGGTACAGCTCGCCGAAGACCATGGCGGTCTCGGTCGAGGCGTCCTCGGAGAGGTCGTACCGGGCGATCTCGGCGCCTCCGGCCTGGTTCACGACGCGGATGAACGCGTTGCGCACCTGGCCGAAGGACTGCTGGCGGTTCTCGGCGTCGTAGATCGAGACCGGGAAGACGATCTTGGCCACGTCGGCCGGCACGCCCGCCAGGTTGACCTTGACCTGCTCGTCGTCGCCCTCGCCCTCGCCGGTGAGGTTGTCACCGGTGTGCTCGACGGAGCCGTCGGCGCTCTTCAGGTTGTTGAAGAAGACGAAGTCCTGGTCGTTGCGGACCTTGCCCTCCTCGCTCACCAGGATGGCGCTGGCGTCGAGGTCGAAGTCCGTACCGGTGGTGGTGCGGACGTCCCAGCCCAGACCGACGGTCACGGCGGTGAGGCCAGGGGCCTCCTTGGTCAGCGAGACGTTGCCGCCCTTGCTGAGGCTGACTCCCACGAGTCCCTCCATAGGTTTCCAGGGGCAGCGCCCCCAGTCGTGCGTTGGCATCGGATCAACGTCTGGATCCTAGTGACGGGTTCCCGGTCGAAACAGTCGATTCGCCCGGTGAATCCGAGGGTGTCGGCCCCGGCGCTCCCCCGGAACCCTCCCCGGAGACCTTCCCGGGACCCCGCCGGGGCCTTCCGGAACCCGGCCGGGGCCTTCCGGAACCCCGCCCGGACCCCTCAGAGGGCTTCCAGCGCCTTCACGTAGTCGGCGGCGTCACGGGCGTCCGGCAGGGCGTTGACGACGCTCCAGCGGACGAACCCGGTCCTGTCGACGACGAAGGTGCCGCGCACCGCGCAGCCCTTCTCCTCGTCGAAGACGCCGTAGGCGCGGGAGACCTCGCCGTGCGGCCAGAAGTCGGAGAGCAGCGGGAACTCCAGGTCCTCCTGGTCGCCGAAGACGCGCAGGGTGGGCACGGAGTCGGCGGAGACGGCGAGCAGCTGGGTGCCGTCGTTGACGAAGGCCGGGAGGTGGGCGCGGAGCTCGCGCAGTTCGCCGGTGCAGACGCCGGTGAAGGCGAAGGGGTAGAAGAAGAGCAGAACGTTCTTCTCGCCGCGGAAGCCGGAGAGCCGCACGGCGCGCCCGTGGTTGTCCCTGAGCTCGAAATCCGGGGCCTCGGTGCCGACCTCGATCGCCATCGCGTGCGCGTCCCTCTCGACGGGGCCCGGCCCCGGGACGACGGAACCCGGGCCCTGGGCCGAAACGGTGAACCCCACCCTACGCCCGCCCTCGGAGGCCCTTGCCCGGGAGCCCGTGGCCGTGCGCGGAGGCGCGCCCCGTACGACGCGGAGGCCCCCGCCGGACCGGTCCGGCGGAGGCCTCCGCGTGGGTGGTTCAGCGCTTCGGGGTCGCCAGGCGGGTGCCCGCCCAGTCCTTGGCGACGACGATGCTCTTGGTCTGGGAGAGACCAGCGGTCTGCGCGGCATCGTTGATGTCGCTCGGCTCGATGTAGCCGTCGCGGCCGGTCTTCGGCGTCAGCAGCCAGATCACGCCGCCGTCCTCCAGAAGACTGATGGCGTCCACCAGTGCGTCGGTGAGATCGCCGTCCTCGTCGCGGAACCACAGGACGACGCCGTCGGCGACGTCGTCGTAGTCCTCGTCCACGAGATCGGCCCCGATGATGGACTCGATGCCTTCACGGAGATCCTGGTCGACGTCGTCGTCGTAGCCGATCTCCTGGACCACCTGTCCGGGCTCGAACCCCAGCCTCGACGCCGGGTTGGTCCGCTCCTCCGCGTGGTCCGCGGTCGCGCTCACGGCTTGCCTCCTGCTCATTCGGAAAATGCTGTGGGCCGCGCGTGTGCGCGCGGCGCTGGCCGTAGTCCACACGTGCCGGGGCGGATCGCGCAAGTACCCGGCCCCGGAGACCGCCGAAACGGTGACGTTTGGGGCCGTCTCGCCGCAACTTCCGGCACCGTGGGACCCCCTCCGTCATCGGGTGCGGACGGTTCGTCCTCTTTCGAGGACTTCTGCGTCTTCAGTCTGCCGAACGCCCGGACGAAACGCATGCGCGGGTTGGGCGTAAGGTTGCGATTTGACCAGACCCTGGCACCCGGAGGGCGCCCTCGGGGGTTACCCCTCGGTAAAGATGACGTCCGGTGTCGGCGGGGTACACGATGGAGATCCCGACCATGCCGTGGCCCCGTGACCACCCCGAACAGCGAAGGAAGAGCGTGGCTCCCGGATCCGATCGCAACCCGATCATCATTGGCGGCCTTCCCAGCCAGGTCCCGGACTTCGATCCGGAAGAGACCCAGGAATGGCTCGACTCCCTCGACGCTGCCGTCGACGAGCGGGGCCGGGCGCGCGCCCGCTACCTCATGCTCCGCCTGATCGAGCGCGCCCGCGAGAAGCGCGTGGCCGTGCCCGAGATGCGCAGCTCGGACTACGTCAACACCATCGCCACCAAGGACGAGCCCTTCTTCCCCGGCAACGAGGAGATCGAGCGCAAGGTCCTCAACGCCACCCGGTGGAACGCGGCCGTGATGGTCTCGCGCGCCCAGCGCCCGGGCATCGGCGTCGGCGGCCACATCGCCACCTTCGCCTCCTCGGCCTCCCTCTACGACGTCGGCTTCAACCACTTCTTCCGCGGCAAGGACGAGGGCGACGGCGGCGACCAGATCTTCTTCCAGGGCCACGCCTCCCCCGGCATCTACGCCCGCGCGTACCTGCTGGACCGGCTGAACGAGGCCCAGCTCGACGGCTTCCGCCAGGAGAGGTCGAAGTTCCCGAACGGCCTCTCCTCCTATCCGCACCCGCGGCTGATGCCGGACTTCTGGGAGTTCCCGACGGTGTCGATGGGCCTCGGCCCGCTCGGCGCGATCTACCAGGCCCGGATGAACCGCTACATGGAGGCGCGCGGCATCGCCGACACCTCCAAGTCGCACGTGTGGGCGTTCCTCGGCGACGGCGAGATGGACGAGGTGGAGTCCCTCGGCCAGCTGTCCATCGCGGCCCGCGAGGGCCTGGACAACCTCACCTTCGTCGTCAACTGCAACCTCCAGCGGCTCGACGGCCCGGTGCGCGGCAACGGCAAGATCATCCAGGAGCTGGAGTCGATCTTCCGGGGCAACGGCTGGAACGTCATCAAGCTGATCTGGGACCGCTCCTGGGACCCGCTGCTCGCGCAGGACCGGGACGGCATCCTGGTCAACAAGCTGAACACCACCCCGGACGGGCAGTTCCAGACGTACGCCACGGAGACCGGCGGCTACATCCGGGACCACTTCTTCGGCGACGACCACCGGCTGCGGGCCATGGTCGAGGGCATGTCGGACCAGCAGGTCCTGCACCTGGGCCGCGGAGGCCACGACCACCGGAAGATCTACGCGGCCTACGCGGCGGCGAAGGCCCACGCCGGCCAGCCGACCGTGATCCTCGCGCAGACCGTCAAGGGCTGGACGCTGGGCCCGAACTTCGAGGGCCGCAACGCGACCCACCAGATGAAGAAGCTGACGGTCGACGACCTCAAGCGCTTCCGCGACCGGCTGCACATCCCGATCACGGACAAGCAGCTGGAGGAGGGCCTGCCCCCGTACTACCACCCGGGCCGGGACTCCGAGGAGATCCAGTACATGCACGACCGCCGCAAGGCGCTCGGCGGGTACGTGCCGACCCGGGTCGTGCGGGCGAAGCCGCTGGAGCTCCCCGACGACAAGGCCTACGCGGCGGCCAGGAAGGGCTCGGGCCAGCAGTCGATCGCCACCACCATGGCGTTCGTCCGCATCCTGAAGGACCTCATGCGGGACAAGGAGATCGGCAAGCGCTTCGTGCTGATCGCCCCCGACGAGTACCGCACCTTCGGCATGGACGCGTTCTTCCCGAGCGCCAAGATCTACAACCCGCTGGGCCAGCAGTACGAGGCGGTGGACCGCGAACTCCTCCTCGCCTACAAGGAGTCGCCGACCGGCCAGATGCTGCACGACGGCATCTCCGAGGCCGGCTGCACGGCCTCGCTGATCGCCGCCGGCTCCGCGTACGCCACGCACGGCGAGCCGCTGATCCCGGTGTACGTCTTCTACTCGATGTTCGGCTTCCAGCGGACCGGCGACCAGTTCTGGCAGATGGCCGACCAGCTGGCGCGCGGCTTCGTCCTCGGTGCCACCGCCGGTCGCACGACGCTGACCGGCGAGGGCCTCCAGCACGCGGACGGACACTCCCACCTCCTCGCTTCCACCAACCCGGCCTGCATCGCCTACGACCCGGCGTTCGGCTTCGAGATCGCGCACATCGTCAAGGACGGCCTGCGCCGGATGTACGGCCCCGAGGCCGAGGACGTCTTCTACTACCTGACCGTCTACAACGAGCCGATCCAGCACCCGGCCGAGCCGGAGGACGTGGACGTGGAGGGCATCCTCCAGGGCATCCACCGCTTCAGGCCGGCCGAGTCGGGCGCGATCCCGGCGCAGATCCTGGCCTCCGGCGTCGGCGTGCCGTGGGCGATCGAGGCCCAGCGGATCCTCGCCGAGGAGTGGAACGTGCGGGCCGACGTCTGGTCCGCCACCTCCTGGACCGAGCTGCGCCGCGAGGCCGTGGCCGTCGAGGAGCACAACCTGCTCCACCCGGACGAGGAGCAGCGCGTCCCGTACGTGACGCGCAAGCTCCAGGGCGCCGAGGGCCCGTTCGTGGCGGTCTCGGACTGGATGCGCGCGGTGCCGGACCAGATCTCCCGCTGGGTCCCCGGCACGTACACCTCGCTGGGCGCGGACGGCTTCGGCTTCGCGGACACGCGCGGCGCGGCCCGGCGCTACTTCCACATCGACGCCCAGTCGATCGTGCTCGCGGTCCTCACCGAGCTGGCCCGGGAGGGCAAGGTCGAGCGGTCGGCCCTGAAGCAGGCCGTGGACCGCTACCAGCTGCTCGACGTGGCGGCGGCGGACCCGGGCGCGGCGGGCGGCGACGCGTGAGCCGTACCCCGTGAGGGGGGCCGAGGGGCGGTGGGACCGGTGGTTCCGCCGCCCCTCGGCGCTTTCCGGGCCCCCGTCCCGCCGCTTCCCGCCGCTCCTACCGCTCCCAGATCTTGAACGCTCTGATCTGGTGGGGCGACTGCGGCACCCAGGTCCCCTTCCCCGGATAGGTCTCGAATTCGCCCGTCTCCCCGCACTCGGCGGACTGGTAGGTGGTGACCGGCCGCCCGGTGCGGTTCGCGAGGGACTGGGCCGGGGCGCCGGCCGGCAGGACGACGCAGCTGTCGACGTCGGTCGTGGCCAGCTCGTGCGTCTGGACCCTGCCCTTGAAGTCGGGCTTGGGCCAGAGGCAGAGCTGCCCGGGGCCGCAGGCACCGAGCTTCGGCCCCGAGGCGGCGGGTGCGGCCGTGGCCGGCAGGGCGGTGAGGAGCAGGACCGCCAGGACGGCGGTCGTCAGAAGTCGCTTCGTATACAGGTCGCGCATGGCACTGAACCCCCGGTTTCGTCACTCTCTGTGATCAGAACTCTGCCGGAGGTCACCCCCCGTTGAGAAGAGGGCCAAAGCTTCTTCACCCGAACGGGCGACGGCCCCTTCCGGACCGGATCCGGAAGGGGCCGTCGGGAGAAGGCGGACGCGCAGGTCAGATGTGGGCGCCGCCCATGCCCGCCTCCGCGTTCTCGCCGCGCTTGGTCAGCAGCGCGACGCCCGCCGCGACGACCGCGACGACACCGGCGACGGTGAAGGCCAGGCCCATGCCCTGGAGGAAGGTGTCGTGGATGACGCCGCCGATGACCTGGGCGAGGTCGGGGGTCATCCCCGGCGCCTTGGCCAGCTCCGGCGGGACCATGCCGAACTCGGCGGCCTGCTCCAGCTGCGGGTTGGGCGGGGCCGGGATGCCGGCCGCCTTCCAGTTGTCCTCGAAGACGCCGGAGACCTTGGAGGACATGACGGCGCCGAGGACCGCCGTGCCGAGCGCGCCGCCGACCTGCATGGCGGCCTGCTGCAGACCGCCGGCCACGCCGGAGAGTTCGAGCGGCGCGTTGCCGACGATGACCTCGGTGGCGCCGACCATGACCGGGGCGAGGCCCAGGCCGAGGAGGGCGAACCAGAGGGACATGGTGAGGGTGCCGGTGCCGGCGGAGAGCGTGATCATGCCGAACATCGCGGCGGCCGTGCAGACCATGCCGCCGACCAGCGGCACGCGCGGGCCGAACTTGGTGATCAGCGCGCCGGCCAGCGGCGAGGAGACGATCATCATGGCGGTCAGCGGCAGCAGGTGCAGACCGCTGTCGACCGGGCTGAGCCCCTTCACGCCCTGGAGGTAGAAGGTCACGAAGAACAGGCCGCCCATGAAGGCGAAGGCCATCAGGACCATCAGGACCACACCGGCCGAGAGAGGCACGGAGCGGAACATGCCCAGCGGGACGAGCGGCTCCTCGACCTTGGTCTCCCAGACGGCGAAGAGCACGAAGAGGAGCACCGCGCCGAGCAGGCAGCCCCACGTCTTGCCGCCGCCCCAGCCCCAGGACTCGCCGGCCTTGATGAGGCCCCAGACCAGGGTGCCCATGGCGCCGGAGAGCAGCAGGATGCCGGGGATGTCGAAGGAGCGCGGCGCGTTCTCCGCACGGTGGTCCTTCAGGATCACCAGGCCGAGGACGAGCGCGAGGACGCCGACCGGCACGTTGATGAAGAAGACGGACTGCCAGCTGACGTGCTCGACGAGCAGGCCGCCGACGATCGGGCCGCCGGCCGTCGAGGCGCCGATGACCATGCCCCAGATGCCGATGGCCATGTTCAGCTTCTCGGCGGGGAAGGTGGCGCGCAGCAGGCCGAGCGCGGCCGGCATCAGCAGGGCGCCGAAGAGGCCCTGGAGGATGCGGAAGGCGATCACGGCCGCGATGGAGTCGGAGAGGCCGATCGCGCCGGAGGCGGCGGCGAAGCCGGCGATGCCGATGAGGAAGGTCTGGCGGTGGCCGAAGCGGTCACCGAGCTTGCCGGCGGTGATCAGGGCGACGGCGAGCGCGAGCAGGTAGCCGTTGGTGATCCACTGCACCTGGGCGAGCGAGGCGTCGAGGTCGGCCTTGATGGCGGGGTTGGCGATCGCGACGATCGTGCCGTCGAGCGCGACCATCATCACGCCGACGGCAACGGCGAAAAGGGTCAGCCAGGGATGGCCGCGCAGTCCCTTCGCCGGACCCGGTACGGGTCCCGGGGTGCCCCCCTGGCCCTGCGGGGCCTTTTCCACGGTGGTCTGACTAGTCATACGGCGAGGCTAGTGACAGTCGCTGACAATTGACAAAGCGATTCATGCGTCGGTAACTGTCACGTAGCTCACAGGTACCCTGAGCTGGAAGAAAACCCCGCAAAGCGCCTGTGGCGCCGGAGAAGAGGACCCCGAGGTGACCTTGCCCGGTCTGCGCGAGCGGAAGAAGCAGCGAACGCGCAACGCGCTGATCCGGGTGGCCCTGGAACTCTTCACCGCCCGCGGGTACGAGGGGACCACGGTCGACGAGATCGTCGAGGCCGTCGAGGTCTCCCAGCGCACCTTCTTCCGCTACTTCTCCTCCAAGGAGGAGGTCGCCTTCGCCGTCCAGCAGATGGTGGAGGAGCGCTTCGTCCGTTCCCTCGGGCAGCGGCCCCCCGCCGAGGGCCCCCTCGACGCGATGCGCAACGCCGTCCTCTCCTCCTGGGACACCATCGGCGAGGCCATCACCGCGGTCGTCCCGGTCGGGCTGTACCTGCGCACCTTCCAGCTGATCGAGTCGACGCCCGCGCTGCTCGCCGTCCACCTGCGCCGCTCCACCGAGATGGAGGAGACGATCGCCCGGATCATCGCCGAGCGCGAGGGCGTCGACGTGGACGCGGACCCGCGGCCCCGGATCGCGGTGGCCGCGTTCAGCGGGGTGATGCGGGTGACCGGACAGATGTGGGGGCGGGGGGAGGACCAGAGCCTGGAGGCCATCCGCGCGCTCACCGAGGAGTACCTCGACCACCTCGCCCCGGCGCTGGCCCCGCACTGGCGGGACCGGCGGGCCCTTCCGGACGCTCCCTAGGGCCGGTACGGACGACTCCCAGGGCCCGTGCGGGAACCCCACAGGGCCCGTGCGGAACCCCACAGGGGCCCGTACGGGAATGCTCCCGGCCCCGTACGGGACGTCTCCCGGTTCCTTCCGGTTCCCCGTTCCGCGGAAGCGTGACCTCCGTCCCACCTGGTGCGGAACCGTTCCCACCGCCCCGTAGGGTGGCGGCCCGTGACCCCTGTCGACACCGCGCCCGCCCCCGTCGCCGCGCGCGCCCTGCTCGCGCTCGTCGTCGTGCTCGTGCTCCTCGCGACCACCGGGTGGACCACGGTCCGGCACCAGCCCCCGCCCGGCCCCTCCCGCGAGGCCGCGCTCGCCGCCTGGGCGCGCGACCGGGTCGGCCACCGCCCGCTGCCCGACCCGGCGGCCCCGCCCCGCACCGTCGCGGCGTTCTTCGCCGGGCTCGGCCCGGCGGGCGGGGCGCGGCTCGCCGCACGGCACCCGTTCGTCGTCGGCAACCTCGACGGCGCCCCGGTCGCCCTCCGCTACCGCGCCAACCGGATCACGCTCGCCCGCGCGTACGACGCCGAGCGCGGCAGGACCGGCGACCCCCGGCTCTCCCCCGAGGGCCGCCACGAGGCACAGCGCCGGATCGACCGCTTCGCCTCGCTGCTGCGGCCGGACCGCCGGATCCTCGCGTTCGACCCGACGGGTACGGGGCGGGTCGCCGAGGTCCTCGGGGACCTGGAGCGGGCCCGGCGCGTCTCGGTGGTCGTGCCCGGCGTCGACACCGACCTCCTCACCTTCCAGCGGACCCACGGCCGGTACGGGGCCCCCGCCGGCATGGCGCGGGCCCTCTACGACGCCGAGCGGCGGGCCGCGCCCGGGGCCGGGGTCGCGGTGATCGCCTGGGCCGACTACACCGCGCCCGCCGGGATCGGCGTCGACGCGCTGACCGGCCGGCTCGCCGAATCGGGCGCCGCACGACTCGTCCGGCTGACCGAGGCGATGCCCGGGAACGCCCGGGTGGCGCTCTTCTGCCACAGCTACGGCTCCGTGCTCTGCGGGGTCGCCGCGCCCCGGCTGCCCGCCCGGGTGACGGACGTGGCCGTCTCCGGGAGCCCCGGCATGCGGGTGGAGCGGGCCGCCGACCTCGCCACCCCGGCCCGGATCTGGGCGATGCGGGACGCCGACGACTGGATCGCCGACGTGCCGCACCTGGAGGTGGGCGGGATCGGGCACGGGGCGGACCCGGTGGCGCCCGAGTTCGGCGCGCGGCTGCTCTCGGCGGGCGGGGCCGCCGGCCACAGCGGCTATTTCACGCCGGGGACGGTGAGTCTCGGGAACCTGGCCGCGATAGGCGTCGGCGCCTATCCGCGACTGGTCTGCGCACGTGCCGACAGCGCTTGCCGCGACGGAATATCCGGCGCGGAAGGGTCCCGACGCGCGTAGATCCCGCGATTTCGGGACCTTTCACAGGGGCGACGCCGGGGCGGGCGCCGCTTACGATGAGGCGTATGGGTGATGTGCTGGCCGGAATTCATGCCGCCTGGGAGTTCGAGAGCGACGCCCTCGTCATCCGTTTCGAACGGGGGATCCGCACGCCGAAGCTGTATCAGGTGCTGCGCGAGCGGCGCGTGCCGTACGAGGCGCTGGCGTCCGTGACGCTGACGCCCGGGAAACGGGGCACCGTCGTGCTGCACGCCGTGCCGAGACCGGGCGCCGATCCGCTGATGGAAGCGGCCGCGGGGCAGCTCAAGGAGAGCTGCGACCCGTACCGGCTCGTGCTCCCGGCGGACCGGGAGACGCTGGCCGAGTACTACCGGGACGAGCTGCGGGCGCTCCTGCCGCCGGAGCCGGGGGCCGCGGGGGCCGCCGGACACGGCGCGGGCGCCCCGTACGACGGGCCCGACGGACTCGAAGCGCTCGACGGACCCGGGGGTCCCGACGGATCCGCCCCGTACGGGGCGGACGGGACCGTGGCGCCCGCCGAGCGGTTCCTCGTGGCGCCGCCGCCGGGGCCGCTGTCCTTCAAGGCGTACGACGGGAAGGCGAGCTTCGACGGGCGTTCGGAGGTGTCGTTCCGCTGGTTCTGGACGGGTGCCTCCTCGGAGAAGTGGAAGGCGGGCGACCAGACCTTCTCGGTACAGGACCTGTGCGGGATCGAGTGGCGCTCGCCCGACGTCTTCGACGGGCACCTGCGGCTGCTGGCCCGGGACGGCGGGCCCCGGCCCACCCAGCCCGACCACGACCCGGCGTCCGTCGTCTTCGGTCTCGGCTACGGGCTCGTCCACGAGTCCCTGCCCTTCGCGGCGGCGGTCCTCGCGGCGATCCGGAGCTCGGACCGCGCGCCCGTGCCCGTGGGGTCCCGGACCCCGGGGGTGGTGGCCGAAAGGATTCGGCACCTGGGCGAGCTGCACCGGGCGGGGCTCGTGACCGACGAGGAGTTCTCCACGAAGAAGGCGGAGCTGCTCGCGGAGCTCTGAGCCACGCGGGCGGAGCCGGGGCCGCTCCGGGGCCGTCCCCGGACCCGAACCCCTGGCCCGACCCGAACCCCGGGGCCCTCCCCGGACCCGGACCCGGCCCCCGGCCCCGACCCGAACCCCGGGGCCGGCTCCGGGACGTCCCGGGTCATACCCCGGTATCAGGCCGCACCCCGCTCCCCGGTATGACGCCGGAGACGGGGGCCGCTGCCTACGCTGGGCGGGCCATGAGCACCGAACCGCGGCCCGAACCGCCCCTCCCGCCCCGGCCCGAACCGCCCACCGCGTCCCGGCCCCCGGGCCACCGTTCCGCCGTCCGGGCACGCGAGGCGTTCCGGGGGCTCGGGGCCGCGCTCACCACCCCGACCTCCCCGGGGGCGCCCCTCCTCGCCGACGCGTCCTCGCGCTGGGTGCGGCTCCTCCCGTACGTCGTCGCCCTCGCCTTCGTCACCTCGCTGCTCCCCACCACCGTCCTCGTCCTCACCGACGACTACGGTCTCGACAGCGCCCTCGCCGGGGCGTTCGGCACCGCGCAGACCGCGCCGCTGCTGCTCGCCGTCACCCGCCCCCTCCAGGCCTGGTGGATCGTCTTCGCCGCCGACGTGCTCGGCGCGCTCGTCCTGCTCGGCGCCGACGGCCCGCACGCCCGCCTGTGGCCCTGGCCCCCGCCGCTCGTCGTCGGCTACTGCGCCCTGATGGTCGCGCTCGGCCTGCGCGAGTCCCGCCGGGCGCTGTTCGGCGTCTGGCTGGCGACGGGAGCGGCCGGATACCTCCTGGAGGTGTTCCGGCCCGCCGGGTACACCGGCGTCCACACCCTGCTGTTCGTCCTGAGCGGGGTGCTGCTCCTGCTCACCTCGGCGGTACGCGCGCGTGGGGACGCCCAGCGGCGGCTCGTGGAGCAGGAGACCATCAGCGAGGCCGAGCGGTCCCGCCGCACGCTCCTGGAGGAGCGGGCCAGGATCGCGCGCGAGCTGCACGACGTCGTGGCCCACCACATGTCCGTGATCACCGTGCAGGCCGACTCGGCGCCGTACCGCATCCCGGAGCTTCCCGAGGCGGCCCGCGAGGAGTTCGGCTCCATCGCGGCGAGCGCGCGCGAGTCCCTGACCGAGATGCGCCGGCTGCTCTCCGTCCTGCGCAGCGACGGCGGCGGCGAGGGCGGTGGGGCCGAACTGGCCCCGCAGCCCGGGCTGGACCGGCTCCAGCAGCTGGTGGAGGCGACCGTGCGGGCCGGGGTGCCGGCCGAGCTGCGGCTCGCCGCCAACCTCGGGGACGTCCCGCAGGCGGTGGACCTGTCCGCGTACCGGATCGTGCAGGAGGCCCTGGCGAACGTCGTCCGGCACGCGCCCGGCGCCGCGACCCGCGTCTCGGTCCGGACGGACGAGGGGTGGCTGACGGTTCTCGTCGTCAACGGGCCCTCCCTGGAGGAGGGTTCGTCCGTCGAGCGGGGCGCCCCCGGCACGGGGCACGGGCTCGTCGGCATGCGGGAGCGCGTACGGTTGACCGGCGGCTCGCTGGACACCGGGCCGCTGCCCGACGGCGGCTTCCGGGTCGCCGCCCGGCTTCCCCTGGGCACGGAGGACCCCGAGTGACCATCCGCGTGATCATCGTCGACGACCAGGCCATGGTGCGGGCCGGTTTCGCCGCGCTGCTCGCCGCGCAGCCCGACATCGACGTCGTCGGCGAGGCCCCGGACGGGCGGCGGGGCGTGGAGGTGGCCCGGTCGGCGCACCCGGACGTGGTCCTCATGGACGTGCGGATGCCGGAGCTGGACGGGCTCGCGGCGGCTCGCGAGATCCTGCGTCCGCCGGCCGGGGTCACGCACCGGCCGAAGGTGCTCATGCTGACCACCTTCGACGTGGACGACTACGTGTACGAGGCGCTGCGCGCGGGCGCGTCCGGCTTCCTCCTCAAGGACGCGCCGCCGGCCGACCTGATCGCGGCGGTACGGGTGGTGGCGGCGGGCGAGGCGCTGCTCGCCCCTTCCGTGACCCGGCGTCTGATCGCGGACTTCGCCGCGTCCCGCCCGGCCCCGCGCCGGGACACCGCGGCGCTGCGCCTGAACGGTCTCACCCCGCGCGAGACGGAGGTCCTGGAGCTGATCGCCCGGGGCCTGTCCAACCAGGAGATCGCGGAGAGCCTGGTCCTCGCCGAACAGACGGTGAAGACCCACATCGGCCGGGTCCTGGCCAAGCTGGACCTGCGCGACCGGGCCCAGGCGGTGGTCTTCGCCTACGAGTCGGGGCTCGTGACGCCGGGTTCGGCCTGATCCCCGGATACGGCGGGGGGAACCCCCGGGGGGAAACCCCACCCCTTCCCTGGGGGCGTCCGCTCCTCCACCCCCTACTCCGGTATCAGAGGGCAGTTGGCCCCCCGGTGTGACGTGCCGTCACCCGCTCCCTTCCTACCTTCCTCCCGTCGCCGGACGACCGGCGCACGAACCGGAATCCGGAGAGGGAGGGCGGGCCCATGCGCCGCATGTCGAGGACCCTGATCAGCGTGGCCCTGGCGGTCGTCGCGGTCGCCGGGACGGCCGGTTGGGCGTCCGGGAACGCGCAGGAGGCCGTGACCGGGGTGCCGGTCGGGACGGGGGCGTGGGTGGGTGCGGGGCTGCCGGACCCGGGGCGGGTGGGGCCGGCCGGGATCGCGCGGTTCTTCGCGGGACTCGATCCCGTAAGGAAGAGGAAGCTGGTGCGGGAGCACCCGGGCGTCGTCGGGAACCTCGACGGGGCTCCTCCGGAGCTGAGGTACGAGGCCAACGCCCTGGTGACGGGAGGGAGGTTCGGCGGGGCCCGGGTGCTCGCGTACGATCCGCGCGGCCGGGGGCAGGTGGCCCTGGTCTACGGGGACCTGGCGCGGGCCGCGTACGTGGCGGTGGTCGTGCCCGGCTCCGACGTCGACGCCGGGCGCGTCCGGCCGCTCGCGGACATGGCGTCCGCGCTGCACCGGGCGACCGGCGGCCGGACGGCGGTCGTCGCCTGGGCCGGGTACACCACCCCCGTCGGCGTCGGCCTGGACGCGGCCACCGGCCGGCTCGCCGAGGCCGGGGCGGAACGGCTCGTCCGGTTCGCGGACGGCCTGGCGGCCGTCGGGGCGGCCGAGCCCTCGGTGTTCTGCCACAGCTACGGCTCGGTGGTCTGCGGGCTCGCCGCCCACGAGCTGAAGGCGAAGGACCTGGTGGTCTTCGGCTCGCCCGGGATGCGCTCCGAGAACGTCGCCGGCCTCCGCACCTCCGCGCGGGTCTGGGCGGCGAAGGACCCCACCGACTGGATCGACCGCGTCCCCAACGTCTCCTTCGCGGGCCTCGGGCACGGCACCGATCCCACCGAGCCGTCCTTCGGGGCGCGCCGGATCCCGGCCGGGGACGCCGCCGGGCACGGGGGGTACTTCGCGGCCGGGACCTCGTCCCTGCGCGCGTTCGCCGCGATCGCCGAGGGGGACGTCCGATGAGTCACCTTGCGGTCGTCGCCCGGCGGATCGAGGCCGCCACCCCCGCCCGTCGCGACCGGGCCGTCGACGGGCTGCGGGCCCTCGCCCTGCTCGCCGTGCCCACCGGGCACTGGCTGCTCGGCGGCTTCACCCGCTCCCCCGACGGCGCGCTCCACAACGCCAGCCCGCTCGGCGCCTTCCCCGGGTTCGCGCCGGTGAGCTGGGTCCTCCAGATGCTGGGGATCTTCTTCCTGGTCGGTGGGTACGCGTCCGTCCTCTCGTACCGGCGCCGGAAGGGTTCCACGCGCGCGTGGCTCGGGGGGCGGCTCGCCCGGCTCGGGCGGCCGGTCCTCGGGGTCACCGCCGTGTGGGCGCTGCTCCTGCCCCTGCTCCGCTTCGGGCTCGGGGTGCCCGTGGACACCCTGCGGACGGCGTCCACGCTGGTGGTCCAGCCGCTGTGGTTCGTCGGGGTCTACGCGGTGGTCACCGCCCTCACCCCGTACTGCGTGCGCGCCGCCCGGCGCCTCGGGGCGTGGGCGGCGGCCCCGCTGCTCGGCTCGGTCGCCGTCGTCGACCTCCTGCGGTACGGGCCGTACGCCGACGCCGTGCCGTCCTGGCTGGGCCTCCTGAACGTCCTGCCCGGCTGGCTCTTCGCCTATCAGCTCGGCGTCTCGTGGGGCGAGGGCCGGGTGACCCGGCGCCACGCGTGGACCCTGCTCGCCGGCGGGGCCGCCCTCTTCGCCGTGCTGCTGCTCCTCTTCGGCTATCCGGCGTCGATGGTCGGCGTGCCCGGCGAGGCCCGCACCAACTCGCACCCGCCGTCGCTGCTCGTCCTGGCGCTCGCCGCCGCGCAGAGCGGCGCCGCGGTCCTGCTCCGCGACCGGATCGGCGCGCTCCTGCGGCGGCCCGTGCTCTGGGCGCCGGTCGTGGTCGTCAACCTGTCGGCCATGACGGTCCTGTGCTGGCACCAGACGGCGATGCTGGCCGCCGCGGTCCCCGCCGCGTACGCCGGGGAGGTCCCGGGCCTGGTCGGCGCGCCCGACTCGGCCGGCTGGATCCTGGCCCGGCTCGCCTGGATGCCGGTCTTCGCCGGGCTCCTCGTCGTGATCGGGCGGTACGCGCGGGGCTTCGAGTCCCCGTGGACGGGGGCCGGGCCCGCCCGCCGCGCGCTGGCGGGAGTGCTCGCGGCGGGCTTCGGGGTCTTCGCGCTGGGGCTGGGGTGAACCCCTCCGCCGGGCGCTCAGGCCTCCCGGCTCGCCGCCGTGAAGCTCATGTCCGGGTAGCGGTCGCCCGCCACCAGGCCGGCGATCGGCTCCAGTTCGGCCAGTTCGGCGTCGGTGAGGGTGATCCGGGTGGCGGCCGCGTTCTCCAGGAGGCGGGAGCGCTTGCGGGTGCCCGGGATCGGGACGACCGTAAGGCCGTGCACGGAGGCCCGCTGCTGGACCCAGGCGAGGGCGATCTGCGCCGGGGTCGCCCCGTGGGCGGCGGCGATCTTGCGGACCGGGTCGAGGAGGGCGGCGTTCCGCTCCGCGTTCTCGCCGGTGAACCGGGGCTGGTGGGCCCGGAAGTCGCCGCCCCGGAGGTCCTTGGCGGCGTCCGCGAACGCCCCGGTCAGGAAGCCCCGGCCGAGCGGCGAGTACGGCACGACGGTCACGCCCAGGTCGGCGGCGGCGCCGACGGCGCTGCGCTCCACGTCCCGGGAGAAGAGCGACCACTCCGACTGGAGGGCGGCGATCGGGTGCACGGCGTGGGCCTCGCGCAGTTCGGGCCCGGTGACCTCGCTCAGACCCAGGAAGCGGACCTTGCCCTCCCGGACCAGTTCGGCCATCGCGCCGACGGACTCGGCGAACGGGACCTCCGGGTCGCGGCGGTGCATGTAGTAGAGGTCGATGGTCTCGACGCCGAGGCGGCGCAGACTGTTCTCGACGGCGCTCCTGACGTACGCGGGGTCGTTGCGGACGCCCCGGTGGGAGGGGTCGTCGGCGCGCCGCTCGATGGCGAACTTGGTGGCGAGGACGACCTCGTCGCGGTGGGCGGCGAGGAAGGGGGCGAGGAACTCCTCGTTGGCGCCGAGGCCGTAGGTGTCGGCGGTGTCGATCAGGGTGACGCCGGCCTCCAGGGCCGCGTCGAGGGTGTCGCGGGCGGCGGCCTCGTCGGTGGCGCCGTAGAACTCGCTGATGCCCATGGCCCCGAAGCCCTGGACCCCGACCTCCGGTCCGTCCTGGCCCCCGAGGCGTACGGTGTCGATCCTGGTCACGCTGGTCATGAAGGTGTTCCTCCGCATGCGGTCCCGTAGTGGGCGATCTTGACGTCGAGCACGGCGAGCGTCTCCTGGAGTTCGGTGACCCGGGCGAGGACGTCCCGCCGGGTGGCCTCCAGGAGCTCGCGGCGTTCCTCACGGGTGTGGTCCCCGGCGCGCACCAGTTCGGCGTACCGGACCATGTCGGCGACCGGCATCCCGGTCAGCCGCAGCTTGCCGACGAAGGCCAGCCAGTCCAGGTCGCGGGCGGTGAAGCGGCGCTGTCCCGTGTGCGAGCGGTCGACGTGCGGCATGAGGCCGATCCGCTCGTACCAGCGCAGGGTGTGCGCCGTGAGGCCGGTCAGGGCGGCGACCTCGCTGATGGTGTGGTGCGGCGCCCGGGCGCCGGTCGTGCTCGTACCGGTCGTGCTCGTGCTCGTACCGCCCGTGCTCGTACCGCCCGTGCTCGTACCGCTCGTACTCGTGCTCGTGCTCGTGCTCGTGCTCGCGATCACGCTCATGCCTCCACGCTATGGGGTTGGAGTGCACTCGAAGCAAGCCCGTTCCGGAGGGGCAAGTAGGCTCGGTGTCATGGAGAGCCCCGTGGAGAACAGCGTGGAGAACGGCCTGCCGGGCCTGGCGTCGATCGAGAACTGGCCCGTCCCCACCGCGGCCGCCGCCGTGGTCCGCGCGGACGGCACCCTGGCCGGGGCCCACGGCCCCACCGGGCGGCGCTTCCCGCTCGCCTCGGTGACCAAGCCGCTCGCGGCGTACGCGGTGCTCGTCGCGTACGAGGAGGGGGCGATCGACCTGGACGAGCCGGCCGGGCCCGAGGGCTCGACCGTCCGCCACCTCCTCGCCCACACCTCGGGCCTCGCCTTCGACGAGGACCGGGTCCAGGCCGCGCCGGGCACCCGCCGGATCTACTCCAACACCGGCTTCGAGGCCCTCGGCGACCACGTCGCCAAGGCCACCGACATCCCCTTCGCCGACTACCTGCGCCAGGCCGTCCTGGAGCCGCTCGGCATGGCGTCCACGACCCTGGAGGGCTCGCCCGCCAAGGACGGCGTCTCGACCGTGGACGACCTGGTCCGGTTCGCCGCCGAGGTGCAGGCGCCCCGGTTGCTCGACGCCCGCACCGTCCTGGACGCGATGACCGTGACGCATCCCGGTCTGACCGGCATCCTGCCCGGCTACGGGCACCAGCGGCCGAACGACTGGGGGCTCGGCTTCGAGATCCGCGACGGGAAGTCCCCGCACTGGACGGGTGCCACGTCCTCGCCGCGCACCTTCGGGCACTTCGGGCAGTCCGGCACCTTCCTGTGGATCGACCCGGACGCGCGGGCCGCGTGCGTGGCGCTCACCGACCGGCCCTTCGGACCGTGGGCGGTCGAGGCCTGGCCGCCTTTCACGGACGCGGTCCTGGCGGACCTGCGGGCGGTTTAGGGGTGTGTCCGGCGTCTCGGGGCCCAGTCGTCGCAGGCCCCGGCCATGATCCGCCGGACGGGCCCTAGTCGTCGCAGCGGGCGGCCGGCAGGGAGCCGTCCGGGCCGGTGAGGGTCACCTCGGACCGGCCCGCCGGGTGCTCCGCGTGAGCGGCCGTGCAGACCAGCTGGCGGACGGCCGCCTCCGGGAGGTCCCTCACGGGGAAGGGGGTCCGGAGCCTGAGCGCCGGGACGGATCCCGCCGGGTCGGTCCCCGCCCGGCCGGTCCCCGCCGGGTCCGGCTCCACGCGCGGCGTCCAGCCGCCGGCCCCCGGCAGGGCCGTGGTGGCGCCCGTCGCCCGCTCCTCGTCGGTCGGGCCGGCCAGGAGCGCGGCGAGGACCTTGTCGGTGGGGACCCGCCCGTGGACCGGGGTGCCGGTGGAGACCTCGTACCCCGGACCGAAGCCCTCGTACGGCATCCGGTCGTCCCCCGCGCCGTCCGCCGGGCGGGTGCGGGACGGGAACGGGGACGGGGCGTGGGGCCCGACGTCGCGGGCCATCGGCATCGTCCCCCCGCCGGGGCCGAGGAAGTAGAGCGTCATCCGCTCCTCGGGGACCGGCTGGACGACGACGGTCGCGGCCCCGCCCGCCTCCACGACATCGGTCTCCTGTATGCCACAGCCGGCCAGGGCGAGCAGGGAGAGCAGGGAGAGCAGGGAGAGCGGGGCGGCGCCGGTCCGGCGCCTCACAGCGGCGTCCGTACGGTGAACACGGCCCCGCCCTCCGGCCGGTTGGCCGCCGTGACGGTGCCGCCGTGGAGCCGTACGTTCTCCAGGGTGATCGCGAGGCCGAGGCCGCTGCCCTCCGAGCGGGTCCTGGCCCGGTCCGCCTTGTAGAAGCGGTCGAAGACGTGCGGCAGGACCTCCGGGTCGATGCCCGGGCCCCGGTCGGACACCTCCGTCACCAGCACGTCCCCCTCCGCGTACAGCCGGACCGTGACCGGCGCCTCGCCGTGCCGCAGCGCGTTGCCGACGAGGTTGGCCACGACGACGTCGAAGCGGCGCGGGTCGAGCCGGGCCCTGATCCCCTCCGCGAGGTGCGGGACGACCCGCGCCGGATCGGTCCAGTGGCGGTGCTGGAGGGTCTTGCGGACGCAGTCGGCGGCGTCGACCTCGTCCGTGTGCAGCTCGGCGGCGCGCGCGTCGAAGCGGGAGATCTCCATCAGGTCCTCCACGAGGACGGCGAGTTTGCCGGTTTCGGCGCTGATCAGGCGGACCGCGCGGGCGGTGTCGCTGTCGAGGCTCCCGGCGTCCTCGTCCAGGACCTCGGTGACGGCGAGCATCCCGGCGAGCGGGGTGCGCAGTTCGTGCGAGACGTCGGAGGCGAAGCGGCGGGCGCGGGCCTCGGCGCTGCGGAGTTCGGCCACGGAGCGTTCGAGCGCGGCGGCGGACTCGTTGAACGTACGGGCGAGGTCGGAGAGTTCGTCGCTGCCCTTGGCGTGGATGCGGGTGTCGAGGCGGCCCCGCCCCATGCTGTGGGCGGCGTGCCGCAGCTCCCGCACGGGCCGCAGGACGCCGCGGGCGGCGAGGAGCGCGGGGACCAGGGCGACGGCGAGGGCCGGCAGGGCGCCGTCGCGGGCGGCGGTGACCATGGCCTCGACGTCGGCCTCCTCCTCGTTCAGCTCCATGACGGCGTAGACGACGAGGCCGGTCGGCCGGGCGGTTCCCTCGGTGGCATGGGTCCGGAAGACGGCCGGGACGGCGATGGTCAGGTAGGGGGTGCCGTTCTTCACGACCCGCTGGAAGCCGGCGTGCGGGGAGGCGCCCCGGGCCTGGGCGCGGGCCCGCAGTTCGGGGGTGATGACGGAGGAGGCGGGCCGGTCGGTGGAGGAGACGCGGACGGTGCCGTACTCGGCGTAGACGCGCCAGGGGCGGGGCTTGCCCTGGCGGGCGATCCGGAGGAGGTCGGTCCGCAGGCTCTCGGGGCTGACGGGCAGGCTGACGTACAGCTCGTCGACCTGCTCGCGGAAGGCGGAGACGGCGGTGTTCTGGGCCTGTTCCAGGATGGCGTTGCGGGCGGCCCGGTAGGTGAGGGCGGCGGTGGTGCCGCAGCCGACGGCGGCGACGAGCAGGAAGGCGAGGACGAGGCGGGTCCGCAGCCCGAAGGGGTGCGGACGCAGGCGCGGGGCGCGCCCCCGGCGGCGCCCCGCGCCTGCGCCCTCGCCCGTACGGGTCCTCACAGCGGCCCGAAGCGGTAGCCGAAGCCGCGGAGGGTCTGGATGTAGCGGGGCTCGCCGGGGACGTCCTCGATCTTGTTCCGGAGGCGGCGGACGCAGGCGTCGACCAGCCGGGCGTCCCCGTGGTAGCTGTGCTCCCAGACGTGTTCGAGGAGCTGCTGCCGGCTGAAGACCTGCTCGGGGGCGGCGGAGAGGTGGAGCAGCAGCTTCATCTCGGAGGGGGCGAGGGCGATCCGCTCGCCCGCCCTGGCGACGGTGAGCCCGGCCCGGTCGATGGCCAGCTCCCCGTGGACCTCGACGGCGGACCGCCCGGCGCCGGGGTCCTCGATGCGCCGGAGCACGGCCCGTATCCGCGCCTCGATGACCTCGGTGCGGGCGGGCTTGACGATGTAGTCGTCGGCCCCGGCCTCCAGGCCGACGACGACGTCGAAGTCGTCGCCCCGGGCGGTCAGCATGATGATCGGCAGCTGGCTGTCCTCCCGGACCCGGCGGCAGACCTGGACGCCGTTCATGCCGGGCAGCATCAGGTCGAGCAGGAGCAGGTCCGGCCGGAACTCGCCGAGCGCGGCGAGCCCCGCCTCGCCGGTGGGCGCGGTCCGCACCTCGTGCCCGCGCCGCCGCAGCCCCAGCTCGACCCCCTCGCGGACGGAGGGGTCGTCTTCTATCAGGAGCACGCGGGGCATGGAGGGAGTATCCCAAGGTCGTCGGGGCGGGGTCAGGCGCGGGGGGCGGGGAGGCGGAGCCGCCCCGGGAGCCTGCCGAGCAGGTCGCTCACCCCGGTGAGGCGCAGGGGCCGGGCCAGGAGGGCGAAGACGGCGAGGATCGCGAGGGCTCCGGCGATCCCGGCGGGGACGGCCCCGGCCGGGCCGGTCAGGTCGGTGACGAGGATGCCGTAGCCGGTGGCGGGCACGGCGGCGACGAGCAGCCGCGCGAGCCCGGCGACGGAGCCGCCGGGCCCATGGGTCCCCCGGCCCCCGAGCCGCCTCCGCAGCACGTACGCCGTCACCCCCCACCCCGCCCACAGCGCCAGCGAGTACGCCCCTGCCATCCCGGCGACGGTCCAGCGCGCGGGCAGCAGGAGGTACGAGGTGAACGAGAGGCCCGCGTTCAGGCCGGCGATCACCAGGTTGAGCAGGAAGGGGGTGCGGGTGTCGCGCAGGGCGTAGAACGCGCGGGTGCACACGTACTGGCCGGAGAGGGCGATCAGGCCGGGCGCGAGGGCCATCAGGATCCAGGCCATCGCGCGGATGTCGTCGCCGTCCGTCGCCCCGTACCGGAAGACGACCGTCATCAGGGGCACGGCGAGCGCGAGGAGCGCGCAGGCGGCGGGGACGACGGCGGCGGAGCTGGTCCGCAGCGCGTACGAGACGTCCCGCCGGACCCCGGCGAGGTCGCCGTCGGCCGCGGCCCCGCTCATCCGGGGCAGCAGGGCGGTCACCAGGGAGACGGTGACGATGCCGTGCGGGACGGCCCACAGGAGGTAGGCGTTGTTGTACGCGGCGAGGCCCGAGCCGCCGTCGGCCGCCGTGCCGCCCGCCGAGGTCGCGATCCAGGTGGTCACCCAGTACGCGCCCTGGTTGGTGAGGACGAGCAGCACCAGCCAGCCGGCCGACCGCAGCGGGGCCGCGAGGCCGCTGCCGCGCCAGTCGAACCGGGGCCGCCAGCGGAACCCGGCGGCGCGCAGCGAGGGCACGAGGGCGAGGGCCTGGAGCGCGATTCCGGCGGTGGTGCCCCAGCCGAGCAGCGCGACCTCGCCCTCGCTGAGCGCGCCACCGTCGCTCACCGCCAGGAAGAGGCCGAAGACCGCGACCACGACGACGTTGTTGAGGACGGGCGTCCACGTCATGGCGCCGAACCGGCCCCGGGCGTTGAGGACCTGCCCGAGGAGCGTGAAGAGCCCGAGGAAGAGGATCTGCGGGAGGCAGGTGCGGGCGAAGGCGACGGTCGTCTCCCGTTGCGCACCCGTGTAGTCGGTGTACGTGTCCACGATGAGCGGCGCGGCGAGCACGGCGACGGCGGTGAGTACGACGAGGGCGAGGGCGCAGAGCGTGAGGAGCCGGTCGGTGTAGGCGACGCCGCCGTCCTCGTGCTCCTTGGCGGCCTTGACCAGTTCGGGGACGAAGACGGCGTTGAGGGCGCCGCCGAGGAGGAGGGTGTAGACGATCGTGGGGACGGAGTTGCCGACCGCGTAGCCGTCGGCGACGACGGCCGCGCCGAGCGCGGCGGCCACGACGGAGGCGCGGACGAAGCCGGTGGCGCGGGAGACGAGCGACCCGGCGGCCATGAGGGCGCCGCTGCGGAGGACGGAGGGGGCCTTCGCCTTGGGAGCGGGGGCGGGGACGGGGACGTCCGGGGTGCCCGCCACGGGCGCGGGTACGGGTGCAGGCGCGGGTACGGGTACGGGTGCAGGCGCGGGTACGGGTACGGGCGCAGGCGCGGGTACGGGCGCAGGCGCGGGTACGGGCGCCGTCATCGGCGCGCCAGATAGGCCTGGAAGGCACGGTACAGCGCCTGGTTGGTCGTGCCCCGCATCGGTGTCTCCCACTCCCCCAGCGTCTCGACGACCCGGCCGCCCGTGCCGAGCTTCCAGCGGAGGAGCCCGTGGGCGCGGTCGCCCGGATCAAGGGTGGAGGGTACTCCGCGCAGGTCGTAGACGGCGGCGCCGAGGGCGTGGGCGTCGAGCAGCATGCGCCACTGGAGGGCGTTGGAGGGCCGGACCTCGCGCCGGTGGTCGGCGGAGGCGCCGGTCTGGTACCAGACGCGCCCGCCCACGGTGACCATGGTGTGCGCGGCCAGGACCTCGCCGCCGTGCCGGGCCAGGTAGAGCTTCATCCGGCCCGGCTCCTCGGCGTTGAGGACGGCGTACTGGCGCTCGTAGTACGCGAGCGAGCGCCCGAGCCGGAACCCGTCCCGCTCCTCGGTGATCCGCAGCAGCCGGTAGAACTCGGGCAGGTCGGCGGCGGAGCCGACGATGACCTCGACACCGGCCTTGCGGGCCTTGCGCACGTTCCTGCGCCACTCCTGGTTGAGCCCGGTCCACAGGTCGTCGGCGCTGCGGCCGGCCAGCGGGACCTGGAAGACGTGCCGGGGCTGGGCGTCGGCGCCGTCCTCGGAGTCGCCGCCGCAGCGCCGCCAGCCCCGCGCCCGGAGGCGTTCGGCGACGGCGGTCCCGAGCGGGTCGACCTCGTCGGCGAGGACGTCGGAGAGCCGGCGCCCGGGCCCGGTGGCGGCCTTGACGGTGGCGGCGTCCCACCGGCGGTGGGCGGGCCCGGGGCCGATGCGGACGGCGAAGGCCCCGGAGGCCCTCAAGTGGTCGAGGAGCGGCCCGAGCCAGCCGTCCAGGTCGGGGTCGGCCCAGTCGGCGACGGGCCCTTCGGGTAGATAGGCGAAGTATCTACGGGTCCCGGGGAAGGGCCGCAGGAGCACCAGCGCGACACCGGCCAGTTCACCGCCCTCGGGCCCCCAGCCCACCAGTTGGTGGCACCATCCCTCCTTCACCCTTGCCCACGCGGGCACTTGGAGGAAGCTGGGGCCGTCCGCGCCGCCCCGGGTCGCGAGGAAGGCGCGGTACGCCTCGGGGGTCACGGGACCGAGCCGGAGAGGGGCGGGGCGTCCGACGGACGCGGCCGTCACGAGCAGAGCCGACACAGCGGGGCCTCCTGGTTCCGCCCCTCGGTGGTGGGGCGCACAGCAGGCTCACAGCCGAATGCGACGGAGCCGCGCGGCGCGTGTGACCGGACGATGACCGTTCCGTCGCAGCCCACGTCACACGGGCGTTCGGAAACCTCCGACCCGTTCCGACCGTCCTACAGTCCGGAACATCCCACTCTTTCCCACCCGCGGAGGCCTTCCGTGCTGCCGATACGCACATCCCGTACCACCCTCGCGGCCGTCGCCCTGGCGGTCTCGCTCACGGCCTGCTCCGCCCGGGCGGCGGACACGTCCCCGGAGGCGCGGCCCGCGGCGCCACCGGCGAAGGTGACGGTCGTGGACAAGACGGCGGGCAAGCCGGTGACGGTGACGGCGGCGGACGGCAAGCTGGCCGCGGTGAAGGTCACCGACGCGGAGGGCGGGACCCTCACCGGCCGTACGGACGCGAGCGGCACGCGCTGGACGTCGGACCGCAAGGCGGCCCCGGGCACCTCGTACACGGTGGAGGTCACGGCCGGCGGCACCGACGGCAAGGAGACGACGACCCGCTCCTCCTTCTCCACCCCGGACCCCGAGAAGGTCAACAAGCTGACCCTCGCCCCGGGCAAGAACACCACCGTGGGCATCGCCCACCCCCTCTCGATCGTCTTCGACCACCCGGTGACGAAGAAGGCGGACGTCGAGAAGCAGCTCAAGGTGACGACCTCGAACAACACCGAGGGCTCCTGGGGCTGGGTCAAGGACTGGTCGGGCCGGGACAGGGCGGACTGGCGGCCGAAGGAGTACTGGAAGCCCGGCACGAAGGTCACCCTCGAGGCGGACCTCAACGGCACGGACTCGGGCGGCGGCTGGTTCGTACGGGACTACGCCACGGGCTTCACGGTGGGCGACGCCCAGGTGGTGAAGGTGGACCTGGACAGCCACAAGCTGACGGTGCGGAAGAACGGCAGCACCGTCCGCACGATCCCGGTCTCCGGCGGCACGCCCGGCGGCGACAAGCGCTCCTGGCGGGGCACGGCCGTCCTGATGGCGAAGGAGGGCACCATCAACATGAACTCGGAGACGGTCGGCCTGGGCGACGCCTACGACAAGATGGTCGACTACTCGATGCGCCTGACCTGGTCGGGCATGTACGCCCACGCGGCCCCGTGGAACGCGCGCCACTTCGGCAACGCCAACAAGAGCTCGGGCTGCATCGGCATGAGCGACGCCGACGCGGCCGCCCTCTACGCCCTGGTGAAGCCGGGCGACCCGTTCGAGATCGAGGGCGCCGACACGAAGGGCACGGTCGCCGAGGGCAACGGCTACGGCGCGTGGAACGTGAGCTGGGCGGACTGGAAGGCGAAGAGCGCGCTGAGCTGAGCCCGCTCCCCAACAGGCCCACCCACAAGGGTGGTTTACGCGATTCGCACCTCCGGCCCGCGACTCCCTGACTACGCTCGGCGACGCAGCGAAAGGAACGCCGTAGGCCGGAGGTACTGACCGTGGTCAACATCCAGGAGCTCGACCCCAACGCTTCCCCTCTGGACTACTACGGCTGGGAACTCCGCCGCCGCAGGGAGGAACACCGACTCACGCAGCAGCAGCTCGGGGACGCCATCTTCTGCACGGGCTCCCTCGTCGGCCAGATCGAGACAGCGAGGAAGCTCCCCACCCGCGAGTTCTCGGAACGGGTGGACGCGGCCCTCGGTACGGGCGGGACCTTCTCCCGGCTGATCGGCCTGGTGCTGCGCAGCCGGTTGCCCTCCTGGTTCCAACCGGTCGCGGAGTTGGAGGTCCGCGCCACGTACATCTCCACGTTCCAGACGCAGGTCGTGTACGGCCTGTTGCAGACGCCGGAGTACGCGCGGGCGCTGCTCGCCGTCGACTATCCGGACAAGGCCGAGGAGATGGTGGCGGCCCGGCTGGAACGCCAGCGCGCCCTGGAGCGCACCGAGCCGCCGGCCCTGTGGGTCGTCCTGAGCGAGGCCGTACTGCGGCAGGAGGTCGGCGACCGCGAGGTCATGCGCGGGCAGTTGGCGCACCTGCTGGCGTTCCGCGACAACCCGTGGGTGCAGATCCAGGTGCTGCCGTTCTCCGCCGGTGAGCACACGGGACTGATGGGGTCGTTCACCCTCTTCAGGTTCGACGACGACCCCGACATCTTCTACACCGACGGTTACGACCAGGGTCACATGACCGCCAATCCGCCCGTGATCAAGGAACGTTCCGTCGGCTACGCTCGGCTGCAAGCCACGGCCCTCTCTGTCGAGGACTCGGCGGCACTGATCACCCGCGTGATGGAGGAATGCTATGGAGACCCGTCCTGACCTGACCGGAGCGCGGTGGCGGAAGTCCTCGTACAGCGGCACCAACGGCGGCGAGTGCGTCGAGGTCGCCGACGGCTTCCCCGGCGCCGTCCCGGTCCGCGACAGCAAGAACCCGGCGGGCCCGGCCCTGGTCATGGGCGCCGAGGCGTGGCAGGCGTTCGTGGAGGGGCTCCGCTAGGAGCCCTCCCCGTCACGTCATACCGGTTTCGAGCCGGTCAGTGGTCTTGCCGGGGTGTCTGGGAGCGAAAGCTGTGGCCGAGTTCGGTGCCCAGTCCGTAGTAGTGGCGGAAGTTGTAGATCAGCGGGCTCCACGCGGACGGATCGATGTGCTGAGATCCGGGGACGACGACATGCGGATGGGCGTGGACCCTGAGCACGTGGGCTTCGACGATGAGGAACGCCCCGGAGGCGTCGGGTTGGACCCGGGCGGCACGTGCCTCCAACTGGATGGGGCATTCGGCGGCCCTGGGCGGCCGGACCAGCTCGGAGGGTTCAGGTCGCAGGCCGGCGGCGGCGAACTTGTCCGGCTCGAAGCGGTAGGTGCCGCGCTTGCTCGCGGGTATCGGGGTGCGTCCGGTCAGCGGTGCCAGCCGCTCCACCGCCGGCCACTGGGCCGGCGCGGGGAGGTTGACCACGAGATCGGGGCGGCTGAGGAGATTGTGCGCGGTCTGTCCCTCGGGGCCCAGACCGAGGACGAGGACATGGCCGAGCGCCCAGGCCGAGGACATCGGCGCCAGGTTGAAGGAGCCGTCCTCGTTCTCCGTCGAGATCAGTACGACCGGCGTTCCGAAGTACAGAACGCTCGGCTCGATGGTCAGATGGGCGGCCGATGCGTCGGGCACGGTGCCGGGTGTCGCGGTGTTCATGGGAATCGACCCTAGGGCGGGGACTCTTCGGTGATCACCGAAGAATCGCCCGGTGGACGGGGGACGGCCATGCGCGACGCATGACGCGCACCCGGAGGGCCCGGCGCGTCGGCCGACCCGCGAGACGGTCGGGAGCACACGCCTAACCCAGGCGCCGCATCTCCCACACCAGTACCTCCGCGTCACCGGTCGCGAGCAGGCTCAGGTCCTTCTCGTCGGTGGCGCGGGCCGCGTCGCCCGTGGCGAGTTCCTCCGTGCCGACGCGGACCGTGCCGCGTGTCACGTGGGCGTAGACGAAGTCGCCGTCCGGGAGCGGTGTCCGTTCGGCGTTCTTCAGGCGGTGGACGCGGAGGGTCGCGCCCGGGACCTCGTACGCGAGGTCCCCGTCGTGGCCCCGTACCACCTCGTACGTCGGCTTTCCGTCGAACGACGGCGGGGCGAGCCACATCTGGACGAAGACCAGGGGGGTGCCGGCGTCGTTGCGTTCGACGTGGCGGACGCCGGAAGCCGCGCTCAGGTGCTGGAGGTCGCCCGCGCGGACGACCGTCGCGCGGCCCGTCGAGTCGCGGTGGGTGAGTTCGCCCGACACGACCCAGGTGACGATCTCGGTGTGGCTGTGCGGGTGCTCGTCGAACCCGGCCCCCGGGGCGAGGCGCTCCTCGTTGCAGGCGACCAGCGAACCGAAGCGGAGGTTGTCGGGGTCGTAGTGCGGGCCGAAGGAGAAGGCGTGCCGGGTGTCGACGCCCGCCGCCGGGTCGCCGCCGGGGTACCGCTCGTCCGCGCGCTGGATGCGTATCACGGGCCCACCGTAGCCGTCCGCCCGCCCCCCGCCGGGGGCGAACCCGCCCCGACCCCGCACGTCGGCGTCCGGATAAGGCAGTCTTGTCCCCGTGCCTGAACCCGTGAACGCCTCCCATCCGCACGCCGCGACCCTGAAGCGCCTGGAGCAGTCCTCCGGGCGGCTGGCCGCCGGTGCCATCGCCCGCATGGACGAGACGCTGCCGTGGTACCGCGCGATGCCGCCCGAGAACCGGTCGTGGATCGGCCTCGTCGCCCAGGCCGGCATCGCCGCGTTCACGGAGTGGTTCCGGCACCCGGAGACCCCGCAGGCGATCTCGACGGACGTCTTCGGCACCGCGCCCCGCGAGCTGACCCGGGCGATCACCCTGCGCCAGACCGTGGAGATGGTCCGGACCACCATCGAGGTCATGGAGTCGGCGATCGAGGAGGTCGCCGCCCCCGGCGACGAGTCGGTGCTGCGCGAGGCGCTCCTCGTCTACGCCCGGGAGATCGCCTTCGCCACCGCCCAGGTGTACGCGCAGGCCGCCGAGGCCCGGGGCGCGTGGGACGCGCGCCTGGAGTCACTCGTGGTGAACGCCGTGCTGTCCGGCGAGGCGGACGAGGGCGCCGTGTCGCGGGCCGCCGCGCTCGGCTGGAACTCCCCGGAGCACGTGTGCGTGCTGCTCGGCACGGCCCCGGACGGGGACAGCGAGCTGACGGTGGAGGCGATCCGCCGGGCCGCCCGGCACGCCAAGCTCCAGGTCCTCACCGGGGTCCTCGGAAACCGGCTCGTCGTCATCGCGGGCGGCAACGACAACCCCCTCGCGGTGGCGAAGGCCCTGATCGGGCCGTACGCGCCGGGTCCGGTGGTGGCCGGTCCGGTGGTCCCCGACCTGCTCGCGGCGACGCGTTCCGCGCAGGCGGCGGCGGCCGGTCTGAAGGCCTGCTCGGCCTGGCAGGACGCCCCGCGCCCGGTCCTCGCGGACGATCTCCTTCCGGAGCGGGCCATCGCCTCGGACCCTTCGGCGCGCGAGCAGTTGGTGGAGGAGATCTACAGACCGCTGGAGGAAGCCGGGTCGGCGCTCCTGGAAACTCTCAGTGTCTACCTGGAGCAGGCGAGCAGCCTGGAAGGCGCGGCGCGGATGCTCTTCGTCCACCCGAATACCGTGCGCTACCGGCTTCGACGTGTGACCGACGTCACCGGTTGGTCACCCTCCGACGTCCGCTCCGCCTTCACCCTGCGGATCGCGCTCATCCTGGGACGCTTGGCCGACGGCGAGACGCAGTCCTAGACTTTTGTCGAACACCGACAATTCCCCCGACGGTTCTTCGTCCCTGTCCCCACGGGCGCTCGGAGCCGTCCCCAAGAGAGAGTGTGAGGGTGCTCGTACTCGTCGCTCCCGGCCAAGGCGCCCAGACGCCCGGCTTCCTGACCCCCTGGCTCGAACTCCCCGGCGCCGCCGACCGCGTGGCGGCCTGGTCCGACGCCATCGGGCTCGACCTCGCCCACTACGGCACGAAGGCGGACGCGGACGAGATCCGTGACACCGCCGTGGCCCAGCCCCTCCTCGTCGCCGCCGGCCTGCTCTCCGCGGCCGCGCTCGGCGACGACCTCGCGCCCGGCGTCGTCGCCGGCCACAGCGTCGGCGAGTTCACCGCCGCCGCGTTCGCCGGCGTCCTCGACGACACCGCCGCGCTGCGGCTCGTCCGGACCCGCGGGCTCGCGATGGCCGAGGCCGCCGCGATCACGGCGACCGGCATGTCGGCGCTGCTCGGCGGCGACCCCGAGGTCACCGTCCCGCACCTGGAGAAGCTCGGCCTGACGGCCGCCAACGTGAACGGCGCGGGCCAGATCGTGGCCGCCGGCACCCTGGAGCAGCTGGCCGCCCTGGAGGCGGACAAGCCCGAGGGCGTCCGCCGGGTCGTGGCGCTCAAGGTCGCCGGCGCCTTCCACACCCACCACATGGCCCCGGCCGTGGCGAAGCTGGAGGAGGCCGCGGCGAAGCTGTCGCCGGCCGCCCCGACCACCCGCTACGTGTCCAACAAGGACGGCCAGGTCGTCATGGACGGCGCCGAGGTCGTGTCCCGGCTGGTCGGCCAGGTCGCCAACCCGGTCCGCTGGGACCTGTGCATGGAGACCTTCCACGACCTGGGCGCGACGGCGCTGATCGAGGTGTGCCCCGGCGGCACCCTGACCGGCATCGCCAAGCGGGCCCTGCCGGATGTGGCCACGGTCGCCCTGAAGACTCCCGACGACCTCGACGCGGCCCGTACGCTCGTCGCCGAGCACGCGGCCGTCTGACTAGGAGTGTCGAGAAGCATGTCGAAGATCAAGCCCAGCAAGGGCGCCCCGTACGCGCGGATCCTCGGCGTGGGCGGCTACCGTCCCACCCGGGTCGTGCCGAACGAGGTGATCCTCGAGAAGATCGACTCGTCCGACGAGTGGATCCGCTCGCGCTCCGGCATCGCCACCCGCCACTGGGCCTCTCCGGAGGAGACCGTCGCCGCGATGTCGGTGGAGGCCTCCGGGAAGGCCATCGCGGACGCCGGGATCGGCCCGGAGCAGATCGGCGCCGTGGTCGTCTCCACGGTGTCGCACTTCCACCAGACCCCGGCGATCGCGACGGAGATCGCGGACCGGATCGGGGCGGGCAAGCCCGCCGCGTTCGACATCTCGGCCGGCTGCGCGGGCTTCGGCTACGGCCTGACCCTCGCCAAGGGCATGATCGTCGAGGGTTCCGCGGAGTACGTGCTCGTCATCGGCGTCGAGCGGCTGAGCGACCTGACGGATCTGGAGGACCGCGCGACGGCCTTCCTGTTCGGCGACGGCGCCGGCGCCGTGGTCGTCGGCCCGTCGGACGAGCCGCACATCGGCCCCACGGTCTGGGGTTCCGAGGGCGACAAGGCGTCGACCATCAAGCAGACCGTCCCGTGGGACGAATTCCTCCCCCACTCTCGGCTTCGCTCGAGCGGGGGGACCCCTACCGGTGACATCTCGAACCTGCCGCTCGACTCGCAGGGCGCCGTCAAGTTCCCCGCCATCACGCAGGAGGGTCAGGCGGTCTTCCGCTGGGCCGTCTTCGAGATGGCGAAGGTCGCCCAGCAGGCCCTGGACGCCGCCGGCATCACGGCGGACGACCTGGACGTCTTCATCCCGCACCAGGCGAACATGCGGATCATCGACTCGATGGTGAAGACACTGAAGCTGCCGGAGCACGTCACGGTCGCCCGCGACGTGGAGACCACCGGCAACACCTCGGCCGCCTCGATCCCGCTCGCGATGGAGCGGCTCCTGGCGACCGGGAAGGCGAAGAGCGGCGACACCGCGCTCGTCATCGGCTTCGGGGCGGGTCTCGTCTACGCCGCGACGGTCGTTACCCTCCCCTAGGCACCCGGATCTCCCGGAAGCCCCTTACCGAAGCAATCACAGAAGGAGCGCCACCATGGCCTTCACCCAGGAGCAGATCGTCGAAGGTCTCGCCGAGATCGTCAACGAGATCGCCGGCATCCCGACCGAGGACGTCCAGCTGGACAAGTCCTTCACCGACGACCTGGACGTCGACTCGCTGTCCATGGTCGAGGTCGTCGTCGCCGCCGAAGAGCGTTTCGAGGTCAAGATCCCGGACGAGGACGTCAAGAACCTCAAGACCGTGGGCGATGCCGTCGACTACATCCTGAAGCACCAGGGCTGATCCGGCCCTCGCTGTCCCGGTCAGCCACCCGGCGGTGGCGCCGCATTCCGACCATCACACACATGGAGAAAGAATTCCTGTGAGCTCGACCAATCGCACCGTGGTCGTCACCGGTATCGGCGCAACCACACCGCTGGGTGGCGACTCCGCATCGACCTGGGAAGGTCTGATCGCGGGACGCTCCGGCGTCCGTACGCTTGAGGGCGAACGTTTCGCCGAACTGCCCGTCAGGATCGCCGCGACGGCCGCCGTCGAGCCCGGCGACGTCCTTCCCCGGCCGCTCGCCCGCAAGCTGGACCGCTCGGCGCAGTTCGCCGTGATCGCGGCCCGCGAGGCGTGGGCCGACGCGGGCTACACCGCCCCGGCCGGTGAGGACCAGAAGATCGCGCCCGAGCGGCTCGGCTCCGTCATCGCCTCCGGCATCGGCGGTGTCACCACGCTGCTCGACCAGTACGACGTGCTGAAGGAGAAGGGCGTCCGCCGCGTCTCCCCGCACACCGTCCCCATGCTCATGCCCAACAGCCCCTCGGCGAACGTGGGTCTGGAGGTGAACGCCCGGGCGGGCGTCCACACCCCGGTCTCCGCGTGCGCGTCGGGCGCCGAGGCGATCGGTTACGCCGTCGAGATGATCCGCACCGGCCGTGCCGACGTGGTCGTCGCCGGCGGCACCGAGGCGGCGATCCACCCGCTGCCGATCGCCGCCTTCGCCAACATGATGGCGATGTCCAAGAACAACGACGAGCCGGAGAAGGCCTCGCGCCCGTACGACACCGGCCGTGACGGCTTCGTGCTCGGCGAGGGCGCGGGCGTCGTGGTCCTGGAGTCCGAGGAGCACGCGAAGGCGCGCGGCGCGCGCGTCTACTGCGAGGTCCTGGGCCAGGGCCTGTCGGCCGACAGCCACCACATCGCGCAGCCCGAGCCGACCGGCCGGGGCATCGCGGCCGCGATGCGGAACCTGCTGGAATCGACGGACCTGAAGCCGTCCGAGGTCGTCCACCTGAACGCGCACGCCACGTCGACGCCGCAGGGCGACACCGCCGAGGTCAAGGCGCTGCGGAACGTCCTGGGCGACGACCTGGACCACGTCGCGATCTCCGCGACGAAGTCGATGACGGGTCACCTCCTCGGCGGCGCGGGCGGCATCGAGACCGTCGCGACGGTCCTGGCGCTGTACCACCGCCTCGCCCCGCCGACGATCAACGTCGACGAGCTGGACCCGGAGATCGACGCGGACGTCGTCCGCGGCGAGGCCCGTCCCCTCCCGGAGGGCACGGTCGCCGCGATCAACAACTCGTTCGGCTTCGGCGGCCACAACGTCGTGCTGGCGTTCCGTACGGTCTGATCCCTGCGCGTGAGAGGCCCGCTCCCCGGCAAGGGGGGCGGGCCTCCGGCGTGTTCCGGGGCGTTCCGGGGCGTCAGACGACCTGGTGGAGCCAGCGGACCGGGGCGCCCTCACCCGCGTAGCGGAAGGGTTCCAGTTCGTCGTCCCAGGGCTTGCCGAGGAGTTCGGCGATCTCGGCCTCCAGCCGGGTACCGCCCTGCGCGGAGCGCGCCAGGGCGGCCCGGAGCCGGTCCTCGGGGACGAGGATGTCGCCGTGCATGCCGGTGACGGCGTGGAAGATGCCCAGGTCGGGGGTGGCGCTGTAGCGCTCGCCCTCGGCGGTGGGGCAGGGCTCCGCGGTGACCTCGAAGCGGAGCATCTGCCAGCCGCGCAGGGCGGAGGCGATCCGGGAGGCGGTGCCGGTCTCGCCCTTCCAGGAGAGTTCCGCTCTCCAGGTGCCGGGGGACGCCGGCTGGCGGACCCAGTCGAGCTGGACCCTCGCACCGAGGACGCCCGCCACCGCCCATTCGACGTGCGGGCAGAGCGCGCGCGGTGCGGAGTGTACGTACAGGACTCCACGTGTCGTCACCGGGACCTCCAGTGTGGGACGAGGTTCGCCTTTTCCCAGCGGCCTCAGTAAACATCATCGGGAGTGGATCTTCACAAACCCTCAAAAAGGGGACAGGTTGTGACGTGATGTAATTTACCGGAGCCGGTCGGCGAGGGCGCCTCTGGTTCGACGGGGGAAAAGCTACCGTGCCGCGCCGTCATCGGGGTGACGTACGGTCGGACCGATGACGGTGCACACGAAGCTTTCACCCGCGAGGACGCCGAAGGAGGGGACCGGGATGCGCGGCCGACGCCGATTCCGTACCGCCGCCGCCACCGCGACGGCGGCGCTGCTGTGCGCGGGAGCGCTGGCCGGATGCTCGTCCGGGAACCCGGAGAAGGCGGCTCCCGCCAGGAGCACGCCGGCCCCGACGCCGACGCCCACGCCCACCTCCTCCTGGAACGCCTCCCCCTCCTCCCTCGCCGCCGTCGGCGACTCCGTCACCCGCGCCTTCGACGCCTGCTCGCTCCTCTCCGACTGCCCGGAGGCCTCCTGGGCGACCGGGACGGACGCGGCCGTCAACAGCCTGGCGCTGCGGCTCCTGGGCCCGGAGAAGGCGGCCGGCCGCAGCTGGAACCTGGCGCGGACGGGCGCGCGGATGGCGGAGCTGCCGGAGCAGATGACCGCCGCGGCGGCCCGGAAGCCGGAACTGGTGACGGTGATGATGGGCGCCAACGACGCCTGCCGGCCGACCCCGGCCCTGATGACCCCGGTCGCGGAGTTCCGCGCCTCCTTCGAGACGGCCCTCGCCCGGCTGCGGGCGGCGGCGCCGGAGGCGCAGGTGTACGTGGCGAGCGTGCCGGACCTGAAGCACCTGTGGTCGACGGGCCGGATCGGCGGCGCGGCGGGCGTGTGGGACCTGGGGATCTGCGGCGCGATGCTGGCGGACGCGACGAACCTGGGGCCCGAGGCCGAGCGGCGGCGCGCGACGGTGTCGGCGCGGGTGGACGCGTACAACGAGGTCCTGGCGGAGGTCTGCGCGAAGGACGAGCGCTGCCGGTACGACGGCGGCGCGGTCCACGGGTTCCGCTTCGACGGCGCCCAGTTGAGCCCCTGGGACTGGTTCCATCCGAGCCGGGACGGCCAGGCGCGGCTCGCGGAGCTGGCGTACCGGCGGATCACGGCGGGGTGAGGACCCCGGGGCGGGTGTCAGGTGCCGCCCCGGGGCCGTCGGGGAAGGCGGCCCGCGCCGGAGGGTCAGTCGATCTCCAGCACGGCCGTCAGGCGCACGTCGTCGAGGGAGTGGGCCGCCCTGACCTCGTATGCCCCGGGCACGAAGGTCCAGTCGCCCTTCTCCTCGTCCCAGATCTCGAAGGCGCGGCGGGAGAGCGCGATCGGCGTCTCGACGGTCTCGCCGGGGCCCGCCCCGACGCTCGCGAACCCGGCGAGGACGCGGGCCGGGCGCTCGGGGGCGCCGGAGGAGGGGGCGGGCGCCAGATAGACCTGGACGGTCTCGCGGCCCGGCCGACCGCCGGTGTTGGTGATCCGGACGGTGGCCGTCTCGGGGCCCGTGACCAGGGAGTCGTACGACCAGGTCGTGTAGCCGAGGCCGTGACCGAAGGTGTACGCGGGGGCCCGTCCGCTCCGGTCCCAGGCGCGGTGGCCGATGAAGGGGCCCTCGGCGTAGTCGAGTTCCCCTTCGACGGGGACGACGGCGGTGACGGGGGCGTCGGCGAGGGCGGCGGGCCAGGTGGTGGGGAGGCGGCCGCCGGGCTCCTCGGCGCCGGTGAGGACGTCGGCGAGGGCGGCGCCGCCCTCCTGGCCGGGGAACCAGGTGAGCAGGATCGCGGCCACGTCCTCGCGCCAGGGCATCTCGACCGGGGAGCCGGCGTTGACCACGACCACGGTGTTCGGGTTGGCGGCGGCGACGGCCCGTACGAGGTCGTCCTGGCGGCCGGGGAGCGCGAGGTCCGTGCGGTCGAAGCCCTCGGACTCGACGCGTTCGGTGGTGGCGACGACCACGACGGCGGTGTCGGCGGCGCGGGCCGCCTCGACGGCTTCGGCGATCAGTTCGTCGGGGTCACGGCGGGGACCGAGGTGGACGAGGGAGAAGGCGACGGCCGGCAGCGGGGCCGCGAACCGCTTGTCCGGAGTGTGGAGCAGGGAGACCTCGACGGTCTCTCCGGCGGTGAGCGGGACCTCGGCGCGGACGACCGGGGAGCCGAAGAAGGCTTCGAAGGGGTCGGTCTCGGAGCCCATGGCCTGGACGCCGTCGAAGACGGTCTCGCCGGCGACGGTGAGGACGAAGGCGCCGAGGCCGCGGGTGCCGAAGGAGTGCGCGCCGGTCTCGCGCGGGGTGAAGGTGCCGACGACCTCGACGGAGGCGAGGGCCTCGTGGGTGACGCCGTCGGGCAGGTCGCCGCCGATCCACTGGACCTGGCCGGTCGGCAGGGAGCCCTCGCCGAGCAGGTTCCCGGCGGCGTCGCGGCAGCGGGCGCGGAGGGTGAAGCCCTTGTCGGCGGGGGCGGGTTCGTCGCTGGGGTCGGCGCCGACCGCGTACGTCAGGGCCCCCTCGGGCAGGGCGGCGGCGAGACCGTCGAGCGGGGAGACGACGTGGTCGGGGAAGACCTGGGCTGAGCCGCCGCCGAGGACGCGGGCGTCACGGGCGGCGGCGCCGGAGAGGGCGACGGTGGTGCCGGGGGCGAGGGGGAGGACGGGGTTCCCGGTCCGTACGGCAGCGGCTCCGTCTCGTACGGCAGCGGCTCCGTCTCGTACGGCAGCGGTCTCGTCCGGTACGACGGCGGGCTCGTCCCGTACGACGGCAGGTTCGTCCCGTACGACGGCGGGCTCGTTCCGGAGCAGGACGAAGCCGCGGTGGGCGAGTTCGCGGGCCAGGGCGTCGCCGTCGATCGGGGCGGGGGGCGCGGTGACGGCCGGCGGGGCGCCTTCGAGGGCGCCGACGCGGGCGGCGAGCCGCAGGACGCGGCGTACGGCCGCGTCGACGGCGGACTCCGCCACCTCCCCGGCGCGGACGGCGGCGACCAGCGCCTCGCCGTAGACGGTGGCCGGTCCGGGCATGGCGACGTCGAGGCCGCCCCGGAGGGCGCCGGCGGTGGAGCGGGCGGCCGTCCAGTCGGAGACGTTGATTCCGTCGAAGCCCCACTCGCCGCGCAGGACCTCGTTCACCAGCTCGTGGTGTTCGGTCATGGTCACGCCGTTGACCTGGTTGTACGCGGTCATGATCCCCCAGGGCCGCGCGTTCTTGACGATGGCCTCGAAGGGGGCGAGGTAGAGCTCGCGGAGCGCGCGGGGCGCGACGCGGTTGTCGACGGTGAAGCGGTCGGTCTCGGCGTCGTTGGCGACGAAGTGCTTGACGGTGGTGCCGACCCCGCCGTCCTGGACGCCCAGGACGTAGCCGGTGCCGATCGTGCCGGTGAGGAGGGGGTCCTCGGAGTACGCCTCGAAGTGCCGGCCGCCGAGGGGGCTGCGGTGCAGGTTGACGGTGGGGGCGAGGAGGACGTGGACGCCCTTGCGGCGCGCCTCCTGGGCGAGGAGCCGGCCGGCCCGGCGGGCGAGGGCGGGGTCCCAGGCGGCGGCGAGCGCGGTCGGGGAGGGCAGGGCGACGGAGGGGTCGTCGGCGGTCCAGCGGACGCCCCGGACGCCGACCGGGCCGTCGGACGTGACGAGGGGGGCGAGGCCGATCTCGGGCAGGGGGTGCAGGCTCCACATGTCCCGGCCGCCGAGCAGCCGGGCCTTGGCGTCCAGGTCGAGCTTGCCGAGGGCCGCCTCGACGGCCGCCTCCCGGGCGGCCTCCCCCGTGGCCCCCGCGTCCGTGCCCGTGCCCGTCTCCGCCATGGCCGTACCTCCTCGACGACGTACCGATGGAGCCCATCGTGCACCGCTCACCCTGTAGAGAGGTAGGCGATGTGATTATTCTGTTACTTTCACAGAAGTGTGAAGGGGCGAAGAGGTACGGTCCTGTCCGACGGACCTGTGGAAGGGGGCCCCGGGGATGGTGCGGGCCAGGAGCGAGGAGCGGCGCGCGGTCATCGTGCGCGCCGCCCTCGAGGTGATCGCCGAGCGCGGCTACCGGGGCGCGACGCTCGCCGCCGTCGCCGAGCGCGTCGGGCTGACCCAGCAGGGGCTGCTGCACTACTTCCCGACCAAGGAGGCCCTGCTCGTCGCGGTCCTGGAGGAGCGGGACCACTGGGACACCAGCGGCGGCGGGGGTCGTGAGGGCTGGCGCCTCGACCTGGTCGAATCGCTCGTGGAGTACAACGCGATGCGCCCCGGGATCGTGCAGACCTTCTCCGCGCTGCTCGGCGAGAGCGTCACGGAGGGGCATCCGGCGCGGGAGTTCTTCACCGAGCGGTACGCCCAGGTGCGGGCGCACATGGCGGAGGTGCTGCGCCTGGAGTTCGGCGAGCGGCTGCCCGGCGGCCTCACCCCGGAGCGCGCGGCGCCGCTGCTCACGGCGGTGACGGACGGCCTCCAGTACCAGTGGCTCCTGGACCCGTCGGCGGTCGACATGCCGGGCGCCTTCCGGGACTTCGTACGGCTGCTGCACGGCGGCGAGGACCCTTCCTGAACCGCGCCACCCGGCGGGCGGGATGATGGGGTCATGATCGTCGCAGCCGCCCAGTTCGCCCCGGTCGCCGGGGACATCGACGCCAACGCCCGGACCGTCGCCGGCCTGGTCCGGGAGGCCGGGGAGGCGGGGGCCCGCGTGGTCGTCTTCGCCGAGCTGTGCCTCAGCGGGTACGAGCCCGCGCTGATACGGGACTCCCCCGGCCTGGTCCTCGCCGAGGACGACCCCCGGCTCGCACCCGTGCGGGAGGCGTGCCGCGCGGTGTCGGCGGCGGCCGTGGTCAACGGGCCGGTGCGGACGGCCGACGGGCGGCCCGGCGTCACCACGCTGGTGGTCGGCCCGGACGGCGGGCTCCTCGCCCGCTACGACAAGCGGCACCTGTACGGCGTCGAGCGGGAGGTGTTCGCGCCGGGCGCGGAGGACGGGCGGTTCGCGCTCGACGGGGTCCGGTTCGCGACGGCCACCTGCTACGACAACCGCTTCCCGGAGGTGGCCGAGCGGGCGGCGGCCGACGGCTGCGCGGTGTACCTGGCGAGTTCGGTGCTGACCGCGGGCAACGACTCGTTCACGGAGGTCTATCCGGTACGGGCCCGGGACTTCGGCCTGTACGTGGTGCTCGGCAACGTCCTCGGGGCCAACGAGGACGGGATCGGGCAGGGCGGCGCCGGGGCCTGGGGGCCGGACGGCGAGCGGCTGGCGGACGCGGGCCCGGACCGGCCCGGGTTCGTCCTCGCCGAGGTCGGAGCGGGCTGAAAGGTCCCGGGCGCGCGGACGCCGGGCGGCCGTCGGGTCGGCCGCCCGGCGCGGGACCCCGTGACGGGACCCCCGGCCCGCTACGGGGCGCTCAGACCCAGCGTGTACGCACCGGAGCCGCTGTACGCGTGGACCACGTACCGGTAGTAGCCGGCGGTGCCGTTGTAGCTGGTGTTCTCGTCGGCGGTCGCCGTGCCGCCCACGGCCACGTCGGTCCAGCCGTACCCGTTCCACTTCTGGAGGTACAGGTCGTAGTCCTGGCCGGCCGGGCCGCGCAGGCAGCCCGTGTGGGTGCCGGACGTCGCCGCGTAGTAGTACGAGCCGTCGGGCTGGACCGCGGTCTGGCCGGACGTCAGGCTGCCCTGGTAGGTGCGCTGGGAGTTGGCGCAGCCGGTGGGCGGGGTCGTCGTGCCGACCGTCAGCTGGTAGGTGACGGTGTGGGTGGCGGAGCCCGTACCGGTGACGGTGATCGGGTACGTGCCGTTGACGGTGCCCGCCGCGACCTGGACGGTCATCGTGGAGGAGTTGCCCGAGGTCACCGAGGAGGGGCTGAAGGAGACGGTGACGCCGCTCGGGGCGCCGCTGGCGGAGAGCTGGACGGTCTGCGCGTTGCCGCCGACGGTGGTGGTGTTCACCGTGGAGGTGGCGGAGGCGCCCGGCTGGACCGAGCCCGAGGACGGGTTCAGGGCGAGCGAGAAGTCCGGGCTGGTGGAGCCGCCGCAGTCGGTCTCACCGGACTGGGCGGGGACGCCGACCGCGTTCCAGGCCGCCTTCACCGCGTTGCACTCGGTGCTGCCGTAGGTGTTCTTGGCGCTGGTCAGGGTCGCCCTGCGGGCGGCCGGGTGGTTCCAGGAGGAGGTCTTCATGAGCAGGGCGCCCATGAAGATCTTTCCGGCCTTCTGGATGCCGATGCCGGTCACGGAGGAGGGGCCGCCGGAACATATGGGGCTGTTGGGCTTGCCCCCGCCCGGGTTGGAGCCCTCGGCGAGCAGGTAGAACCAGTGGTTCTGCGGGCCGGCCGCCGCGTGCACCTCGGTGCCCGAGGTCAGCTGGGTGTAGCAGTTGGGGTCGTTGTTGATCAGCGACGGGTTGTACATGTTGCGGATCGGCTGGTTGTTGCCGGTGAAGTTCAGCTCCTCGCCGACCGTGTAGTCCGGGGTGTCGTTGGGGTTGTCGGCATAGTGCTCGGTGAGCGCGCCGAAGATGTCGCCCGTGGACTCGTTGAGGCCGCCGTTCTCGTTCGAGGAGCCGGCGCTGCCCGGGGTCCGGTCGAAGATCTCGTGGCCGTACTCGTGGGCCACGACGTCGATGCCGGTGAGCTGGTTGGTGCCGTTGCGGTTGCGGCCGTAGGTCGTCTTCGTACCGTCGTAGTACGCGTTGACCTCGCTGAGTCCGGCGCGGGCCGGGACCATGCCGCCCTGCCCGTTCTGGCCGTTGTAGCCGAACCACTCCTTGAGCATGGAGTGTTCCTTCTGCGCCGCGTACATGATGTCGACGCAGGCGGTGACCAGGTCGTTGGCGCCGTTGTTGCCCCAGGGCGGGGTGCCGGTGTAGGCGCTGCCGTTCTGGCCGCCGCACTTGAAGGAGCCGCGGGTGGTGTCGGTCATGGAGTTCGCGGCGGTGTCGATGGTGACGTTGCCGTTGTGGTAGCCGCGGCCGTCGGCGTGCAGGATCTTCTCGGTGGACTGCGCGACGGCCCCGGTGCGGGCGTCGACGTGGGTGTCGAGGGAGCTGGGAGCGCCCTTCGCGGTCCGGCCGACGACCAGGGTGTGCCAGGTCAGGACGGGCTTGCCGGCCTTGAGGAGCACGGTCAGTTCGGGGGTGCTCGCGGACTCGACGGAGGCGAGCTGCTTGCGGGCGGTGGCGAGCGCCGTGCCGGCGGGGACCTTGGCGGTGGTGGTGGCGAGGCGGATCGCGGGGGCCTTGGCGCCGGTGACCTCGCGGACCGCGCCCGTGGAGTCGGTGAGGACGACCGCGTCGCCGCCGCCGGCGACCGGGAGGCCCTTGTAGGTGCGCTCGTAGGCGGCGTAGTACAGGCCGTTCGCCCAGGGGGTGACGGAGGTGCGGACCAGCTCCTCGTCGGTGCCGTGCCGCAGTTCGTCGAGGCCGCTCTCGGCGGCGGTGTCGGCGGCGGCCAGGGCGAGGGCCCGACCGTGCCCGGGCGGTACGGGCTGGGCCTGCGGGCCGGGCGGGGCGGCGGTGGCGGGGCCGGCGAGGGCGGTCGCGAGGCTCGCCGAGAGCGCCAGGGCGGCCACGGCCGCCGTGAGTCTGGAGGGGTGCACGTGGGCTCCGTTCGGGGTGGGGGATTCCGGGGTGGTGGTCCGGGGTGGGGACTCCGGGCCGGTGGTCCGGGGTGGGGAATCGGGACGGTGATCCGGGGTGTGGGATCGGGGTGGTGATCCGGAGTGGGGAAGTCGGATCGTCGCGCCGAGTATGGGCGTGGACATGGCCGGTCCGGCACATCCCATGCGGCATAAGACGCGGGTTATGGTGCGCCCGCGCGGCGCTGCGTACGCTGCTGAAATGCAGCTGGAGTTGAGGCATCTGGAGGCCGTCTGCCGGATAGCGGAAGCGGGCAGTCTGGGGCGCGCGGCGGCGCGTCTCGGGGTCTCGCAGCCGGCTCTCTCGGCGCAGTTGCGGCGGATCGAGCGGGTCGCGGGCGGGGAGCTCTTCCTGCGCGGCCGCAGCGGTGTGGAGCCCACGCCGCTCGGTGATTTCGTGCTCGCCAAGGCACGTCTGGTACTGGGCGAGATGGACGCGCTGGCGGCCGGGGCGCGGGCCGTCGCGCCGGACGCCCCGCTGCGGCTCGGCTGCATCCTGCTCGTCCTGGTGGACCGGCTGATGGAGCGGCTCGAAGAGGTCCTGGCGGGGCGGGAGATCGCGGTGACCGTGGAGCACTCGGTGACCACGCTGACCCGGCAGCTGGGCGCGGGCCGGTACGACGCCGTCCTGTACGGCGAGGTCAACGACCACGAGGTGCCGCTGCCGGAGGGCGTGACGGCCCGGACGCTGGTCCCCAAGGAGCCGTTCTGCGTGCGCCTTTCGGCGGGGCACCCGCTGGCCGCGAAGGAGCGGATCGCGCTCGCCGAGCTGGCGGGCGAGTCCTGGATGACGCTGGTGGAGGACGACGACGGCGGTCCGGAGGCGCTGGTCGCGGCCTGTGCGCGGGCCGGGTTCGCTCCCCTGCTCCGGCACCGGGTGGCCGACCGCAAGATGCACTACGACCTGATCGCGGCCGGCCGGGCGGTCTCGCTGAGCCAGCCGACGGCGCCGCCGGCCGCCGGGACGGTGCTGCGGCCGCTGGAGGGCGATCCGGTGACCGGGCGGATCCGGCTGGCCTGGAACAGGGCGGCGGTGCCCGCCCGGCACGCGGAGCTGCTGTACCGGGCGGCGGCCGGGGCCTATGTGGCGAACGTGGACACGAACGCCTTCCACCGGGAGTGGTGGGAGGCCCGGCCGGAACTGCACCCGGCCCTGGGGGACCTCCCCGGGGAGGGCCGCGCATGACGGCGGCCCTCGGGGTCGCTCGTGGCGTGGCCCGGGTCCACGCATGGGGGTCGGGGCCGTACGCGGCGGCCCCCGGGGTCACTCGTAGGAGAGGTCCCCGGCCGAGTAGCGGCAGGTGGTGCCGTCGGGTCCGGTGCCGATCGCCTTGGGCTCCTTGCCGGCGTTGTTGCCGGTGAAGCGGGTGCAGGGTTCGATCTTCTTCTTGGCGTCGCCGTGGATCCGTATGTTCCGCAGGGCGGCGGTGTCGCCGTAGTTGGCGTTGACGCCGACGATCGACGTGCCGGGGGCGGTGACGTCGATGTCGTTGAGGATGACCGTGCGGGCGTACTGCTTCGTGCAGTTGCCGCAGGAGCGGACGAGCTTGCCGAAGTCGGAGACCTGGAACTTGGTCACGACCAGCTTGCCCGCGCCGTTGAACTGGAAGACCTTGTCGGAGGCGCCCTTGGCACCGCCGCCGTAGACCGTGTACACGGACTTCGCGGAGGTGCTCTTGAAGGTGGCGGCGTCCTCGCCGACGTTCTCCCACCAGACGTTCTGGAGGGTGCAGCTGCCCAGGCAGTGGACGCCGTCGGCGGCGGGGGTTCCGATGATCACGTTCTTGAGGACCGCGCCGTCCTTGAGGACGAAGACCGGCTTCTGGCCCTCGTCCTGGCCGTCCGAGCCGAGGCCGCCGGTGCCGTGGAAGCGCTTGAGTCCGCCGTCGTACGTGCCCGAGACCTCGATGGTGGTGGCGACCGGTGCGCTGCCCCTGGCCTCGGGCCAGGCGGTCGTCGCCGCGCCCGCCGGGGCGAGCAGGGTGCCGGCGACGACGGCGGCGCCGGTGACGCCGAGGGCGCTCAGTCCGCCGATGAGGGCGCGGCGGCGGCCGGTCTTCCGCTGGTGGGAGGTCATCGTGCTCCTTCGTCAGTGGGGGAGGTGGTGCACCCCCTGGTCGCCGCCGGCCGGAGGAAGGTTGCCGTCGTTCCGCCCGTTCTTCGGGAAATCACCGTTCCGGCCCTCGGGCCGATCGCCGTCCCGGTTCTCGTCCCGGTCGTCGTCCCGGTCGTCGTCGGCGGTCTCGCCGCGCAGGTCGCGGGCCATCAGGGTGGCGCCGGCGACCGCGCCCGGCATCAGGAAGACGGCGACGAAGGGAACGAGGAAGGCGAGGGTCAGCGGAACTCCGAAGCCCAGGACGGCGGTCCGGCGTCCGCGGAGGAGCCGCAGCCGCTCCTTGAGCTCGACGCCCCGGCGCTGGAGCGCGACGGCGGTCAGTTCCTCGGTGAGGAAGAAGCCGGAGACGCAGAAGCCGATGGCGGGGACGACGGTCTGGCCGACCACCGGGATGAAGCCGCAGGCGAAGAGCAGGATGCCGTAGAACGCGACCCGCAGCAGGACGCGCAGGCTGTCCCGGGCCGAGATCCACAGCTCGCGCCAGAGCGGGAGCCCGGATTCGGGCACCTCGCCGCCCTCGCCGCGGTCGACCGCCTCGGAGAGCGACTCGTAGAAGGGCTGGCCGACGAGGAGGGTGACGGCGGTGAAGGTGATGACGGCGAGGAAGAGGCCGAAGACGAAGACGAGCGCCGTGAGGGTGCCGCGCAGGACGTCGAGCCAGGGCGAGGTCCAGTCGTCGGCGAACGGGGTCGCCCAGGCGGCCAGGTCGTCGGCGCCGTAGCCGAGTCCGACGAGGGCGCCCGCGTACAGGACGAGGGTCACGAGCCCGGGCAACAGCCCGAATCCGAACCACCGTCCGTGCCGGGCCACCCACTTCTGGCCCTTGACCAGGTAACCGAAACCCACCCCGAGATCACGCATGGGGGTCACCCTATCGGGGCCGGTGGGACCCCCGGTCTCCGGTCGCGGCGAGGGCCGCACCCCGGTCCGGCCGGGGTGCGGCCCTCGTACGACGGCCTCGTACGACGGCCCTCGCACGATGGCCCTAGTACGACGAAACTCGTACAACGACTCTCGCACGGCGGGCCTCGTACGACGGTGCGCGCCGAAGTCCCGACGGCGCGCGTCCGGGATCAGACCGCGAGTTCCACCGTGATGTTGCCGCGGGTCGCCTTGGAGTACGGGCAGACCTGGTGGGCCTTCTCGATCAGGTCCTTGGCGGTCTCGGCGTCCACGTTCGGGATCGTCGCCGAGATCTTCACGATGATGCCGAAGCCCTCGTCGTTCTTGCCGATGCCGACCTCGGCAGTGACCGTCGAGCCGGACACGTCGGCGTTCTCGTTGCGGGCGACGACCCCGAGGGCGCCCTGGAAGCAGGCGCTGTAACCGGCCGCGAAGAGCTGCTCGGGGTTGGTGCCCTCGCCGGACCCACCCATGGCCTTGGGCGGGTTGACGACGACGTCGAGCCTGCCGTCGTCGGTGGCGACGCGTCCGTCGCGCCCGTTCTCGGCGGTGGCGACCGCGGTGTAGAGGACGTCGGAGTGCTGGATGGACATGCTGGGTACTTCCTTCTGCGGTTCGCCGCGACTCGCGCCCACGATCGCGACGGCTGGGGGAAGCCTAGCGGGTCACACCGTGACGATCATCTTCCCGGTGTTGTCCCCGCGCAGCAGGCCGAGGAAGGCGTCCACGCCGTTCTCGATGCCCTCGGCGAAGGTCTCGCGGTGCTTGAGCTCTCCGGCGGCGAGCCAGCCGCCGACCTCCTGGACGAACTGCTCCTGGAGGTCGTAGTGGTCGCCGACGAGGACGCCCTGAAGGCGCAGTCGCTTGCCGATGATCAGCGCCATGTTGCGCGGGCCGGGGGTCGGCTCGGTGTCGTTGTACTGGGCGATCATGCCGCAGATGGTGGCGCGGCCGTGCACGTTGAGCGAGGAGATCGCGGCTTCGAGGTGGTCCCCGCCGACGTTGTCGAAGTAGACGTCGATGCCGTCCGGGGCGGCCTCGCGGAGCTGGTCGCGGACCGGGCCGTTCTTGTAGTTGAAGGCGGCGTCGAAGCCGAGCTCCTCGACCAGCCACTTGACCTTCTCGTCGGAGCCGGCCGAGCCGATGACCCGGGAGGCGCCCTTGATGCGGGCCATCTGGCCGACCTGGCTGCCGACGGCGCCGGCCGCGCCGGAGACGAAGACGGCATCGCCCTCCTTGAAGGAGGCGACTTCGAAGAGGCCGGCGTAGGCCGTGAGGCCGGTCATGCCGAGCACGCCGAGGTAGGCGGAGAGGGGGGCGAGGTCCGGGTCGACCTTGGTCGCGTGCCTGGCGGGCACGTCGGCGTACTCGCGCCAGCCGAGGCCGTGCAGGACGTGGTCGCCGACGGCGAACCCCTCGGCGTTCGAGGCGACGACCTCGCCGACCGCGCCGCCGTCCATGGGGTGGTCGAGCTTGAACGGCGGGACGTACGACTTCACGTCGTTCATCCGGCCGCGCATGTACGGGTCGACGGAGAAGTGCTTGTTGCGCACGAGGATCCGGCCCTCGGCGGGCTCGGTGACCGGAGTCTCGCGCAGGGCGAAGTCCGCGGGGACGGGCCAGCCGTGCGGACGGGCGACGAGGTGCCACTCACGGCTGGACGCGGGAAGAGCGGACATGGGCACGGCCTCCAGAAAAGCTTCAGATCAAAAAAGGTTCACTGCCTGAAACAACCATGCACCTTGATATTTCATGTTGTCAAGCATCCAGGTAGGATGGACCCCATGGCCACCTCACGCACGGACCCCGTCACCCTCGAAGTCGTCGAGCTGATCGGCGCGGTCGTGGCGCGCTACTACGAGGAGTACGAGCAGGCTGCCGCGCAGCACGCGCTGACCGGCGCCCAGGCCCGGGTCCTCGGTCTGCTCTCGCTCGAACCGCTGCCGATGCGCCGCATCGCCCAGAAGCTGAAGTGCGAGCCGTCCAACATCACCGGGATAGTCGACCGCCTGGAGGCGCGCGGCCTCGTGGGGCGCCGGCCCGCCCCGGACGACCGGCGGGTCAAGGTGGCCGCCCCCACGGACGAGGGCCGGGCCGTCGCCCACCGGCTGCGCGAGTCGCTCGACTTCGCGCGCGAGCCGCTCGGCGAGCTGACCGGGGTCGAGCGGGCCCTGCTGCGGGACCTCCTGAAGCGGATGCTGGGCGAGGCCCTGGCGTAACGCGTACGCGAGGGCCGCTCCCCGCTACACGCACCACCAGAGGAAACGGGTGCAGGTGGGCGTCGGGGTCGGCGTCGCGCTCGGCACAGGACCGGGGGCCGGGGGCGCGGGCCGGCCGGGCTGCCCGGAGCCGGAGGGCGCCGGGTCGCCGGCGGGCGGGGTCGGGCCGGGCGAGCCGGAGGGCGGGGCCGGGGAGGTGGCGTCCGGCGGCTGCGCCGGGGTGTCGCCGCCGCCCTGGCCGGTGGCCGGCCCGGGGTCGGAGGCGTCGGTCGCGGGGCCGGGCGCGGGATCGGAGCCGGTGCCGGTGCCAGTGCCGTTCCCCGGCCCCTCGCCCGTTGCCGGACCCGTGCCGGTGTCCGTACCGGTTCCGGCTCCGGTTCCGGTCGTGGAGTCCGCGCTCACCTGGCGGGGGCGGGTGGTGGAGGACTCCGGCGCGTCCGTCACCGGGGCCGGGCCGGAGCCGTCCGGCGCCCCGGTGGTCTCGACGGGGTCGGGGGGCAGCGGGAGTTCTTCGGCCTCCAGTTCCCGCACGGCCGTGGCGGCGCCGCCCCGCGGCTCCTCCAGGGCCAGTTTCGCCATGCTCAGCGTGCCGGCCGCGAGCACCAGGCCCACCGTCCCCAGCAGGACCGTGCGGCCCCGGCGCGCCCGCGACCGTCCCTCCCGGCGCGCGGAACGGCTCCGCGCGGCGGTGCGGGCGGCACGGCGGCCGCCGGCGGACGGGCGGGGCGCTTCGACGACGTCCAGTTCGTAGACGTGCTCGGGCGCCGGGGCCGGGGTGGGGGTAGGGGCCGGGCCCGGGGTCGCCGCCGGAGTCGGGGTCGGGGTCGGCCCGGGGGCGGTGGTGCGGGGGGTCTCGTACCGCAGTTCCTCCACGGGGGTCCCGCACCCGGCGCAGGCGAGGGCCCCGTTGAGATGCCGCCGGCACGCGTGGCAGTAGTCCATGGGGCCCGCAGGCTATGCGGCCCGGCGCACCGTCAGATAGGCGCGGACGTGAGGATCCTGTGAGGAAACCGCAGGTCGACGGCGGTGCGTCGCGATTCTCCCGCTTCGGGAAGGATCGCCTCCGGATCTCTCCCGACCCTCCGGAACCGACCGGCTCCGGACCGTTCCCCGCTCCTGCGGGGGGGCGCCTTCCCCGCTGCCGGAATCCCCCCGAACCCCGCCACCGGGCCCCTCCGAGTCCCGAACCCCGCCGCCGAGTCCCCGAACCCCGTCGCCAAAGCCCCCGGAAGCCTCCCCGGGCCCCGGCCGGCTCAGCCCAGCGCGCGCCCGGGGCCGGACGGCCGGACGATGCGAAGAGGACCGCGCACCACCTCGCACGTGCCGGCACCGCACACCGGAGGATCCGCCATGACCGTCAGCCTTGAGCAGCTGCGCCGCTGCCATGTCGCCGTCGACCTGGGTGCCTCCCGCACCCGGGTCTTCGTCAAGGGCGCCGGACTCGTCGTCGACGAGCCGAGCGTCGCAGCCGTCAACGTCCGTACCGGCGCGCTGATCGCCGTGGGCGAGCTCGCCGAGAAGATGACCGGCCGCACGCCCGACTACATCCGGGTCGTGCGCCCGGTCTCGGGCGGCACGGTCGTCGACATCGAGATGGCGCAGCGGATGCTCCGTCACCTCCTGGGCGAGAAGCTGCGCAGGCAGCTGCGCCGCAAGCCCCGGCTGCGCGCGGCCGCGTGCACCCCGCACGGCAGCGACCCGCTGGCGCAGCGCGCCACCGTGGAGACCCTGGTGGGGCTCGGGGCGCGCCGGGTCGAGCTGGTCGACACCCTCATCGCGGCGGCCGTGGGCTGCGGGCTTCCCGTCGAGCAGCCGACCGCGACCATGATCATGGTCTGTGGGGCGGCGACCACGCAGGTGGCGGTGCTCTCGCTGGGCGCGATCGTCACGGCGGAACGGATGCCGATCGGCGGTGACGCCATCGACCACGCGATCGTCCAGCACCTGCGCCACCACCACGAGCTGATGCTGCCGAGCCAGTCGGTGCGTCCGCTGCAACTGGCCCTCAGGGGCAACGGCCTGACGCCCGAGGGCCCGGCCTGGACCGAGATCCACGGCCGGGACGTCGCCACGGGCCTGGCCCGTTCGGTGACCGTCGACACCGCCGCCGTGCGGGACGCCATCCACACCCCGCTGACGGCGGTCCTCGACGGCATCGGGAAGGTGCTGCGGGACTGCCCGCCGGACCTGGTGGCCGACCTCGCGGACCGGGGGATCATGATGGTCGGCGGCTCCGCCCTGCTGCCGGGCCTCGACCAGATGCTGCGCGAGGCGACCGGGATGCCGGTGCAGATCGCCGAACGGCCGGACGTGTGCGCGGTCCTGGGCCTCGGCGCGATGCTGGAGGGCAAGGTCGAGCCCATGATCCTGGACCCGCTGTCGGTGCGGGACCCCTTCGCCGACGAGGAGGAGAAGGAGGAGGCGTGACCCGCGGCCGCACGTGAAGCGCCCCAAAAACCCTTTTCGTACGACAATGAGACCATGACGCTCATGGACGAGGAGAGGGACGAGGGGACCTCCGGGGAGCACGACGGAGGAACCTCCGGGGAGCGGGAGCACGACGGAGGAACCTCCGGGGAGCACGACGGAGGAACCTCCGGGGAGCCGGGCGAGGAGCCGGGCGGGGCCCCGTCCCGGCTCCCCCTGCTGCTCGACGCGGTCCTCGGCGTCGGTACGGACCTCGAACTGCGCGCCACGCTGCAGCACATCGTGGACTCCGCCACCGAGCTGATCGGCGCCCGCTACGGCGCGCTCGGGGTCGTCGACCCCGAGCGCCACCGGCTGACCGAGCTCTTCACCTCCGGCATGACGGAGGAGGAGCGGCGCCGGTGCGGCCGCCTCCCCGACGGCCGCGCCGGTCTGACCGGCGCCCTGGTCCGGGACCCCCGGCCGCTGCGGCTCGACGACCTGACGGCCGATCCGCGCTCCTGCGGCGTGCCCGAGCACCACCCGGAGATGCGCACCTTCCTGGGCGTCCCCATCCGGGTCCACACCGAGATCTTCGGCAACCTCTACCTCACCGAAAAGCGCGCGGGCCGCTTCACCGAGGAGGACCTGGCCCTGCTGCGGGTCCTCGCCTCGCAGGCCGGGATCGCCATCGGCAACGCCCGCCTGTACGAGACGGCCCGGCAGCGGGAGCGCTGGATCGAGGGCGCGGCCGCGGTGACCACGGCCCTGCTCACCGGCGCGTCCGCCGAGAACGCCCTGACGACCGTCGCCGAGCGGGCCCGCGTCCTGGCCGGCGCCTCGGCCGGGGTGGTCCTCCAGCCCACCCCGGAGGGCGGGATGGAGATCGTCGCCGCCTCGACCCCGGACGACCCGGGCGACCTGGTCGGCACGGCGATCGCGCCCGGCTCCCCCGTGCTCGTCCAGCTCCTCGGCGGGGAGCCCGTCTTCGTGGAGGACTCGGCGACCGATCCGCGGATGACCACCCACGTCCGGTCCCGCTTCGGCCCGTCGATGATGCTTCCGCTGCGGAGCGGCGGGAAGCTCATCGGCACCCTCGCCCTCCCCCGGCGGCGCGGCGGCCCGCCGTACTCGGCGGTGGACCGGCTGCTCGCCTCGCAGTTCGCCTCGCAGGCGGCGCTCGCGCTCGTCCTCGCGGACGCCCGCCACGACCGGGAACGGCTCGCGGTGTACGAGGACCGGGACCGGATCGCCCGGGACCTGCACGACCTGGTCGTCCAGCGCCTGTTCGCCACGGAGATGATGCTGGAGTCGACCCGGCGGCGGTCGGCCGGGCCCTCCGAGGAGAACGCGCTGCTCGGCCGGGCGGTGGACGAGCTGGACTCCACGATCCAGGAGGTGCGCACGGCCATCTTCGCGCTCCAGCAGCCGCCGGCGGACGCGCCGACGACCTTCCGGGGCCGGGTGCTGCGCGAGACCGGCGGGGCTGCGGCCCTGCTCGGCTTCCAGCCGTCCGTGCACTTCTCCGGCGCGGTCGACGCCCTCGTCGACGAGGAGACCGGGGAGCGGCTCCTCGGCGTGCTGCGCGGGGCGCTGGCGTCGGCGCACCGACGGCCGGGAATCGGCGCGATCACCGTCGGGGTGACGGCCGGGGACGGGGGCGTCCGGCTGCGGATCGAGGACGACGGAACCCCGCCGACCGTGGTGACCTGGCCCGAGGAGCCGTGAAGGACCCCGTACGGAGCAGTCCGGCGCGCCGCGCCCCCGCGCCGGATCTTGACTGAGGTGGTGGACACCGACACCAAGCCCCCGACCGCGGTGGCCTACCGCAATCTGGTGATGGCCACCATCGGCTTCACTCTCACCTTCTGGGCGTGGAACCTGATCGCACCGCTCGCGAGCTGGTACGGCGACCGGCTCGGCCTCAGCTCCTTCCAGCAGTCGCTGCTCGTCGCGGTGCCCGTCCTGGTCGGCTCGATCGGCCGCGTCCCTGCCGGCGCGCTGACGGACCGGTACGGGGCGAAGACGATGTTCCCGCTGTTCGCGGCGCTCACGATCGTCCCCGTGCTGCTCCTGACCGTGGTCAAGGACAGCTACGGCCTGATGCTGGTCGTCGGCTTCCTCCTGGGCCTGGGCGGCACCACGTTCGCGATCGGCATCCCGCTGGTCAACTCCTGGTTCCCGCCCGCCAAGCGCGGTCTGGCGCTCGGCGTGTTCGGCATGGGCATGGGCGGCGTGGCGCTCTCCGGCTACTTCACGCCCCGGATCGCGAAGCACGGCGAGAACCTGCCGTTCCTCGTGGTGGCGATCGCGCTCGCCGTGTACGCCGTGCTCGCCTTCTTCCTCATCACCGACCGGCCCGACCGGCCCGTGCCCACCGCGTCGCTGGCGACCCGGCTGGGCTCGGCGGCGCGGCTGCGGGTGACGTGGGAGCTGTCGGCGCTGTACGCGATCGGCTTCGGCGGCATCGTCGCGTTCGGCGTCTACCTGCCGACGTACCTGAAGACCTGGTACGAGCTGGACGCGACGGACGCGGGTACCAAGGCCGCCGGGTTCGCCCTGGTCACCGTCGTTTTCCGGCCGATCGGCGGCTGGCTCTCGGACCGGTTCCATCCGGCGCTCGTGACGGCCGCCGCGCTCGGCACGGCCGCCGCGTTCGCGATCGTCCAGGCCTTCGACCCGCCGCTGAACCCGGGCGGCACCATCGCCCTCCTGGTGATGGCGGCCGGGCTCGGCACGTCGAGCGGTTCGGTCTTCGCCCTGGTCTCCCAGGTGACCCCGCAGGCCAAGGTCGGCAGCGTGACCGGCATCGTCGGCGCGATGGGCGGCCTGGGCGGCTTCCTGCCGCCGCTGGTGATGGGCGCGATCTACAGCGCCAAGGACTCGTACTCGATCGGCTTCATGCTCCTCTCCGACCTGGCGCTCGCGGGCTGCGTGTACGCGTACGGGCGGATGCGCGGGCTCCGGCCGGGCGGCGAGGAGCCGGCTCCCGAGCCGGCGCGGACGGCGGCGGGCCGTTCTTGAGACGCCCTGCTCCTGAGGGTCCTGTTCCTGAGGCGCCCTGTTCTTGAGGGCCTTGTTCCTGAGGGCCTTGTTCCTGAGGGCCTTGTTCCTTGAGGAGGCCGCACCTGAAAAGGCGTCGGGCGGTCCGAGGAGGCGTCGCGGGGCCCTGAAAGGGCCTCGGGGCCGACCTCGGGGGAACCTCGGGGACGTGTTCGAGGAGTGCCTCCGCCGTGCGGGCAGAATCCTCCCGGTGACCTCGGCGAGACCACTCGCCCCGACCCGAGGAGGACGACCGGTGAGTGTGCTCTTTCCCGCCGTCGCTGCCCGTTCCGACCGGCCCGCGCTGCGCTGCGGCGCGGACTCGCTGACGTACGGGGAGCTGGCGCGGGCCGCCGGCGCCCTGGCCGCCCGGCTCGACGGCGTGGAGCGGGTCGCCGTCTGGGCGACGCCGACCGCGCGCACGGCGGTCGCGGTGGTCGCCGCCCTGCTCGCGGGCGTCCCCGCCGTGCCGCTCAATCCGCGCACGGGCGGGCGGGAGCTGGCGCACGTCCTCGGGGACAGCGCGCCCGGCGCGGTGCTCGCGGGCGCGGAGGACACACTGCCGGAGGGGCTCGCGAAGCTCCCCCGGATCGACGTGGAGCCCGACGCGACGGGTCCCGCCCCCGGGACCGGGGGCGGGACCCGGGAGAAGGACATCGACCCCGAGTCCCCCGCCCTGATCGTCTACACCTCCGGCACCACGGGCCCGCCGAAGGGCGTCCTGCTCTCCCGCCGGGCGGTCGCCGCCTCGCTCGACGCGCTCGCCGAGGCCTGGGCGTGGACCTCCGACGACGTCCTCGTGCACGCGCTGCCGCTGTTCCACGTGCACGGGCTCGTCCTCGGGATCCTGGGCCCGCTGCGGCGCGGCGGCGAGGTCCGGCACCTGGGCGCGTTCTCGGTGGAGGGCGTGGCGCGGGAACTGGGCGCCGGGGGCGGCACGGTGCTGTTCGGGGTGCCGACCATGTACCACCGGCTCGCGGACGCCCTCTCCCACGACGAGGGGCTGGTCCGGGCGCTGGCCGGGGCGCGGCTGCTCGTCTCCGGTTCGGCGGCGCTGCCGGTCCGCGACCACGAGCGGATCGCGGCGGCGACGGGCCGGACGGTCGTGGAGCGGTACGGGATGAGCGAGACCCTGATGAACACCAGCGTGCGGCCGGGCGGGGAGCCCCGGCCGGGGACGGTCGGGACCCCGCTGCCGGGCGTGGACCTGCGGCTCGTGGACGAGGACGGCTCGGTGCTCGGCGCGTACGACGGGGAGACGGTCGGGGAGGTGCAGGTGCGCGGCCCGAACCTGTTCTCCGGCTATCTGAACCGTCCGGAGGCGACGGCGGAGGCCTTCGACGGGGACTGGTTCCGCACCGGGGACATGGCGGTGCGGGAGGCGGACGGGACGGTGCGGCTGGTGGGCCGCCGGGCGACCGACCTGATCAAGAGCGGTGGCTACAAGATCGGGGCGGGCGAGATCGAGAACGCGCTCCTGGACCACCCGGGGGTGCGGGAGGCGGCCGTCACCGGCGAGCCCGATCCGGACCTGGGCGAGCGGATCGTGGCCTGGGTGGTGCCGGCGGACGCCTCGGCACCCCCGGCGGGGACGGAGCTGGCGGACCACGTGGCCGGGCTCCTCGCCCCGCACAAGCGGCCCCGGGCGGTGCGCTACCTGGACGCGCTCCCCCGCAACGACATGGGGAAGGTCCTGAAGAAGGCGCTGCCGGCGGCGGGGCGGACATGAGGAGGCCGGACCGGCACGTGAGGAGGCCGGGCCCCGGAGGGAACCCGGCCCCGTGTTCCGTGCGGGCGGTTGCCCGACGCCCACCGCGCGGATCGGCTCCCGCGTGACCGAGCCGCCCCGGTCGTCGCCCGCCCCGGCCCACAGCGAGACGGAGTCCGCGCCGCGCGGGACGCGCAGCTCACCGGCCCAGGAGGCGCCGTGACGCTCCTTCTCGAGGGCGACCCCCTGCCAGGTCCTGCCCTCGTCGTAGGAGACCTTCCGGGCGCCGGTGCGGATGGTGCCGGTGGCGGGCTCGGCGGTGATCCGGCGGGCGGTGCCCTCCTGCGCGGCGCCGGTGGCCTGGGGCACGCCGGCCACGGCGGTGACGGGGGCGGCGCAGGCGCGCGTGCGGGTGGAACGGGACTCCTCGCGACCGGCCGCGTCCGACCGGGCCGGCGCAGCGTAGAACCCGCTCTCGGGCCGCGAACAGCGCGCACGGCGAGGGTGGCTAAAATCGAGCATACTTACGATCGATGGGCACGAAGATGCCTTCCGGGTGCGGGATACGGCGCGGACTGGCCCGTTTCGTGCCCTGCGGCAGACGGTGAGACTCGCTCGTCGCCGGTCCGGACGGCGAGGCCTTCCCGCCCCACGGGCATCCGGCGGCCGGGCCCGGAGGCGGCGGGGGCTACGGGCGGCGGACGGCCGCGCCCTCGATGACCTGCGGGAACGCGGCACTCCCCCGCCGCCTCCCGGGTACGCCGCCTCGGTTCAGGGTTTCGGGTCCGCGGCGTCGTAGCGGCGGAACCCTCGCCCGTACACGGCGAGCAGTCCGACGGCGACGACGCAGGCGATCCCGCCGCCGGTGATCGCGACGGCCGGGGAGGTCAGGTCGGCGACGGAGCCCGCGAGGAAGTCCCCGAGCCGGGGCCCGCCCGCGACGACCACGATGAAGACGCCCTGGAGCCGGCCGCGCATCTCGTCCGGGGCCGCGACCTGCATCATCGTGTTCCGGAAGATCATGGAGACGGTGTCGGAGTAGCCGGCGACGGCGAGGAACAGCAGTCCGAGCCAGAGGTTCCGGGTCAGTCCGAAGACGGCGATGGCGGCGCCCCAGCAGGCGACGGCGATCAGGATCGCCTGCCCGTGGTGGCGGATGCGGCCCTGCCAGCCGGACAGGACGCCGCCGAGGAGCGCCCCGAACGCGGGCGCGGCGACGAGGAGTCCGGCGGTCTTCGCGTCCCCGCCGTACCAGACCACGGCGACGGCCGGGAACAGGGCGCGGGGGTGGGCGAGGATCATGGCGCAGAAGTCGGAGAAGAACGTCATGCGCAGGTTGGGGCGGGTGGCGAGGAAGCGCAGCCCGTCGAGGACCGAGGCCCGCTTGCCGCCCTTGCGGTCGGGGAGCATCGAGGGCAGCCGCCACATCGCGTACAGGCTCGCGGTGAAGGCGACGGCGTCGACGAGGTAGGCGGCCTGGTAGCCCGCGAGCCCGACGATCAGACCGCCGAGGCTGGGTCCGACGAGGGTGCCGAAGGTCATGACCATCGAGTTGAGCGCGTTGGCGGCGCGCAGCTGCTCGGGCGGCACGAGGCGGGGGATCATCGCGCTGCGGGCGGGCGCGTTGAGCGCGGCGCAGACGGCCTGGAGGGCGACGATCGCGTACAGGAACCAGACGCGGTGGAAGCCGGCGAACGCGGCGCCCGCCAGGGCCACGGAGAGCGCGGCGGAACCGGCGGCGCTGGCGAGGCCGAGCTTGCGGCGGTCGACGGTGTCGGCGACGGCGCCGCCGTACAGGCCGAAGGCGACGAGCGGGACGAGGGAGAAGAGGCCGACGAGCCCGACGGAGAAGGGCGAGCCGGTGATGTCGTACACCTGGAGGGAGATCGCGAGGGCGGTCATGCCCTGCCCGACCCAGGAGACGGTGTTCCCGAACCAGAGGCGGCGGTAGTCCGCGGAGGTGCGCAGCGGGGTGAGGTCGGCGAGGAGCCGTCGGCGCTCCCTCCCCCGCCCGCGCTCCTGCTCGCGTGCGTCGGTGGCGGTCACGCGACGTCGTACCGCAGCTCGGGGCGCTCCCAGTGGACGCGGCCGGAGGGCGGGACGGTCCCGGTGCGGACGGCGCCGGTACGCAGGTAGAACTCCTCGGCGGGCGGGTGCGCGACGACCTTCACGGAGCCGAGTCCGGCGGCCCTGGCCTGTCCGGTCATGTGCTCCATGAGCAGCCGCCCGATGCCGAGCCCCTGGGCCCCGTCGGCGACGAACGCGAGGTCGAGCTCGGCCTCGTCGACGAGCAGCGCGTAGAAGCCGAGCACCCTGCCGTCCCCGCCCCCTTCGGCGGCGACGAAGACGGGGTGGTGCTCGATGTACGCACCACCGACCTGGTACCCCTCGACCATGCCGGCGTAGTCCCCCCGATAGGCCCGGGAACCCCGCACGAGCCGCGTGAGCCGCCGGGAGTCGTCGGCGGTGGCGCGCCGGATGGTGATGTCGGACATGGGGCGAGTATAGGGGCGGATATGGAATGGGCTCCTTACAGTCCGATGAACGGGGAGACGGAGGGGTCCAGGGGGTGGGAAGGCCGGGCCCGGAGTGGTCGAACGGCCAGGTCGGCAGGGAGTTCGAGAGGTGACCCCGCGGGGGTGCGCGGGGAGGGTGAAGATCGCCATCGGGTTTACGATGCGTCATCATGCAAGCACGACGTGTAACCCTTGGTGTGCCCCCGGTCGCCTCTCGCGAGGGCGCCGCGCAGGCCTCCGGAGCACCCCTCCTCGGCCCCTCCTTCCGGGCGGCACCCCTGCCCGATGACGGAACGCCGTCCGCCGGGCCGAGGGTCGCGCGCCGTCAAGGGCGCGCATGAGCGCACAGACCCCCGAGCCGTACGCCCCCAGCGCGCGTTCCTCCCCCTCACGCCCCTCCGCGCCCCTCTCCGCCCGCCCCTCCGCACCCTCCCTCACACGTCCCTCCGCCTCCCGCCCCGAACGGGTCCTGCTCCACCGGCGCGCCTCCTCACCTGCGGTCCGCCCGGACCGCCACGACGTCCTGATCGGCGGCGCGGTCCGGACCGGTGAGGAGTACCGGGCGGCCGCGCTCCGAGAGCTCCGCGAGGAGCCGGGCGGGACGGAGGCGGCCGGCCTCACCGAGGCGTACCGGGTCCGCGTGGACGGTCCGCACGGCGCCTCGTTCCCGGCGGTCCACCGCTGGACGGCGGACCCGCCGCTCCGGCCCGGTCCGCGCGAGATCGCCCGGTGCGGCTTCGTCGCACCGCCGACGGTCGTGACGGGCGGCTGCGCGCCGCCGGTCCCGGCCGGCGCGGAGGCCGTGCGACGCCTCTTTCCCCTCTGACGGCCCCGCCCTCCCCTCTCCCCCGGTCTCCCCGACGACTCCCGCTTCCCTTCTCCCCCTGACGGCCCCGCCCTCCTTC